>JBFWNO010000003.1:0-65455 GCA_050251015.1 Planctomycetota bacterium | reverse complement strand
GCCCTGTAGACGGCCCCCATGCCACCCTCGCCGAGCTTCGAGAGGATCTCGTAGCCGTGGATGCTCAGGTTGGCCGACTGCTGTTTCAGGATCTCCTGGAGAACTTCGCGGGTCACCAGCCCCGCCTCCACGCAGAGCTTGCCAAGCGAGACCCTCTGCCCCTTGGATCGCAGCTCGGCTTGGCGAGCCAAAAGGGCCTTCACTTGCTCGGCGTCGGCGAGTCCGCGACGGATCAGCAGGTCGCCAAGCTTGAGATCCGGTGTGCTCTGAGTCATCGGTTGCCGTCCCGGAGTTTCTGGCGGTGCTGGATGATCCGGCGCTGGCGGGCGGCCACATAATGGAGAATCCTCGCGACCAGGCGTTCGCGGGCCTTCTCGTCCAAAGACTCCAGTTCAAAGCGCATGCCGAGCAGAGCCTGTCTGTCTTGAGGGTGGGCGTTGCAGAGGATGCAGGGCAGGTCCTCGGCATGCAGGGCGTTGCCGCCCTCCAGTCCCAAACCCAGATGGAGAGGGACAAAAAACCTGTCCTCCAGGTGGACCTGTTGCAGGGCCTCCTCATGGAGGGCCAGGCCCACACCTCCGGCGGACACATCGATCAGCTGGGCTTCGATGCCCGGGGAGTTCTTTTTGGCCTTGCGGGGGCGGAACAGGATGGAGGGGAAATCCTCATCCTGGGGGCTGACGCGAAAATTCTGGCGCCGGGAAGGGGCATCGGGGTCGCGGGGCTCGTTCACAGGCAGGGTGCGGGGCTTGAGGAGTTTCCAGCGTGCCGGGGCTTCCTCGAGCACGCTCACAAACATCACAGGGGGGTCTTCCTTGCGGGGGGCCAGTTGGGCCAGGAGCGTGCGCCCGACCAGGCCCTCGGGTGGGGACTGGAAGTTGACAAGGAAGTCCCCCGACAGGGTGAATCCCGCAAAGGTGCCAACCTGCCAGGCTTTCTTACGAAAGACATAGACGCTGGCCTCAGAAATACCGGGAACCATGTCTTGGAGAGGCGTCATGGATTCCGCCCTTGCATCATGAGTCGATGTCTTGTTCCAGTAGGACGATGTTGCCGGATCCCAGGTAATTCACGCGCGTGCAACACTTGCACATCAGCAGGATGCCCAGGCCACCCTTGCGGCCCTGGCTCTGGGCTTTTTGGGCCCGCTTGACGGCGGTGGTGTCCTGCACGTCGCGGGTCCAGCTCTTGTGATCGAAACCATCCCCGCTGTCGGTGACCTGGAAGGAGACGCACTTCTCATCCACGGCAAACACCACTTCGATGCTCTTGGCGGCATCCAGGTGCCCGTGGCGACGGGCGTTGTCGACCGCCTCGTTGTAGGCGCTCAGGAGTTTGGTGGCCGCCTCCTCGCGCAAGGGGCTCTGGCGCACGAGGTGCTCGGCAAGCTCCGAGGCCTTGGCAATGTGGCTGTCCTCGGTGAGGAATCGGAAGTTGAGTTGGTGGCGGGCCTTCTGCCTGTCGCCCCAGACTCTCTGGATCTCGCTTTCGGACAATGTGAACAGCTCCATGATGTCGAAGGGTTCGACAAAGAAGTCGTTTTCCCAGATCTTGAAATCCATGGGGCGTTCAAGATCGGACCCGCTGGCATAGATCATCACCACGCTCACCAGGGGGCGGGCCAAGTCGATCTTCATCTTGCGGACGAGTTCGTCGCTTTCAGCCCCGGAATGGCGGATGATCACGATCTCCGGCTGGAGTTCCTTGAAGGCCGCCAGGGCCTCGGCGGTCCCGTGAACCACGGTGAAGCGGGCCTGGGGGTTCTGGAGGCGGATCTTGAGCACCTGCACGAATTCATCGACCTGGGGTTCCACCACCAGCACACTGTAGGCCCCCGAGCGCGAGGCCCCCGTGCTCGGGCGGAAGGTGTCCTTCCTGGCTTCGCTGCCGCCACTCTTGTCCAGATAGTCGCCCCAGGTGGAATAGGAACGCAGGCCGGTGATGGAGCGCGATAGGTAATCCTGGGCCTCGGACTCGTCCCGGAGGACGGGGAAGACTTCCATCAGGCCCATCTGGTGCATCACCACACCGACATGGCGGGGAACCTTGACCAGCACCAACTCTCGGTCGCGGTCACGGAAGGCCCGGTGGAAATTGATCAGGGTCGCCAAACCGGTGCTGTTGAGGTAGCTCAGCTCCCCCAAGTCGATGACCACGTCCGACTTTTCCTTCTCCAGGACCTGGTCCAGGGCCCCTTCCATGTCGCGGTTGGAGCGGGCATTCACGAAGCCCCTCAGGCGCAGGATCGAGAGTTTCTTGTTGGCCTTGGGCTGGAACAGCTCGATCTGAAGTTGGCGGGTGGATGACATGGGGGCATTTTACCCCAAGTCATTCGCTGTGCAGGGCCTCCAAACACAGGATCATTTCACTTCCCTGACCTTCTTTAGACAGGACCTCGCGGGCCATAGGGCCCGATGATTTCGACCCCAGGATCTTGGAAAGCAGGGTGGCCTCGGCCCTATGTCCCATTGAGGGGGCACAGCGGGATTGGTAGGAGACCCAACCGGCCCCTTCGGCTGTCGCCAAGGAGGCCCTGCCCTTGGCTCGCAGGGAAAATCCCGCCTCGATCCACAGGGGTTCCAAGACGCTTTCAGACAACACCGTCAGATGATGGGGGGGGAAGGCCGCCCAGAATTCGGCGGCCCGGGCCGAAGGAGCCTCAAAATCGGGTGTTGAAATGATCAAGCGTCCGCCAGGTTGGAGCCAACCGCGGATCGATTTCAGGAGAGGCAAGAGCCTCTCGAACCGGAGGTGTTCCACCACCTCCCAAAGGGTCACCAAGTCATAAGTTCCCCGTCCAAAATTCATCCGGGTGAAATCCCCGGCATGGGCCTTGATTCCCTCGGAGCCCAAGTCCCCGGGAGGGGCCCGATGGTCGGCCACCTCCACCGTCCAACCAGGGTGCTGTCGACGGGCCAGGCGGGCAAAGGCCCCAGTTCCTCCCCCGAGGTCAAGGATCCTGGCCGAGGGTGGCAGGCCCTGGGCCAGTGAGGTCAGGCCGATGTGGAAATGTTCGCGGTAGGAGGCGGTGGAGGGGTCTTGGAGTGTTGCCTCTCCCTCAAGGTCCCAGTGGTCGTAAAACTTGGGAAGGTCAGCTTCTGAGGGTTGGGGATCAAGGTACACCAATCCGCAGGGATGGCAACGTCGGTACACAGGGCTGGAGCGGGTCAGGAAGCCGATCACGCTCTGGCCTCCGTCAAGTGGCAGCCAAACCCCATGATTCTGCCGGCAATGGGGACAGCCTCCCGTGGGTTCCCAGCGGATCTCCTCTCCATAGGAGAGGACAAGGCGGGTTCCATCCTCGGAACCCAGGTAGTCGAGGATTCGCGTAAGGTCCCAGGTGGGCAGGTCAGGAAATCGTTTCAAAAGGGAGAGGAAGACCTTGAGGCGCTTGCCGCGTCGCACATCCAGCTGGCTGTTGTAATGGCTTTGGGTGCCGGTGTGGCAGGTGATGGGAGGCGCGGGGCTTGGATTGTCGCGCCGGACCAGCAGGGGGGAGGTTCCCGGCACGGCGCCTTCCGAAACAACGGACCGGCCGGAACGGTGGCAGAGTCCGATCATGTCTGTTGCCAGGTTGAGATCCACAAGGGGCTGGGCCAGGTCCAGTTCCATGATGAGCCCTGTGGGCAGGCCAGGTAGCAGGGACAACCTTTTCGCGAGGACTTCCCTCAACACAGGGGCCTGAGCCCCCTTGGGGTCGTAGATCCTCGACTCCCGGATGAGAAACGGGCTCTTCACGCCCGGGGTCTGGGCAGACGCAAGCCGGGCCTGCCGGCGAGGACACTCTCGGGGGAATAGGGGCGGATATTGATGTTGGAGGAAAGCGTGGGGTCGGCCCTCAAGTCGAAATGCCTATCGACCCAGATGTAGGTGGGATGGGGGCTTTCGTTGAGCTCGCTCCGGTGAAGAAGATTGCGGTGGAAGAACACCACGTCACCGGGTTCCGCATCGACGCAGATGCCGGGCAGTCCCCGGATCTCGGATTCCGGGACATCGTATTGCAGGTAATGGTCCTTGCGACCCAGGGTGTCCTCGCCGTGGCCCCGCCATTCGATGAAGGGCCAGGGTTCCCTCCGATGACTGCCGGGGACCAACCACATGGATCCCCCTCCACGGCTTTTGGGCCTGAACAACGGAGTCCAGATGTTCACGAAGTTTCGCCTGAGAGGCAGCCAGCTGGCCTCCGAATGCCAGGTGTAGAGCCTGCGCGTGTTCCCGGGGAGGCTGGGCACCAGGCGCCCTCCTTCACGGAGAAGGGCCTCTTCCGGGCATGCCAGGAGTCGGGACACGGATTGGGTCAGGACCTTGGCGGTGCCCATCCTGGCGGCGGCGTGGCTTTGCGAAACCATGTCCTGGGCCCAGCTGAAGGCGTCGGGGTCATGCTCATCGAGCAGAGTGCTGAGCGTGTCGAGTTCCTGCAGGGGACTGCCCTTTTGGGGGGAGGGGGAAAGCCCAAGCTTGTCCGCCTGCATGCCGAAGATCCGGCAGGCGGTGATGAGCATGGCTTTGCGCAGGGTGGAAGGAAGCAGGCCCCGGACCACGGTGAAGCCTTGCCTGTCAAAGGCCTTGCGATCGGGGGATTTAGTTCCCACGGGGTGAGCCCTCTGGCTCGTAGAAACGCACCTGGTTCCGTCCACTCCGTTTGCAGGCGTAGAGGGCCTTGTCGGCTTCGCTCACCAGTTCGGTTTCATCCTTCACCCCAGGGTGATAAGCCGTCACACCCAGGGACAGGGTCACGGAAATCGGCCCGCCGCTTTCCGTGCGCATGACCTCGGTTTCCACGCGACGGCGGATCCTCTCGGCCACCTGCATGGCGGCCTTGGGCCCCGAGCCTTTCAGGAGCACGGCGATTTCCTCGCCACCGAACCTGTAGGCCCTGTCTCCCTGGCGGAGCATCTCGCGGACGATGTTCGAGACTCCCCTCAGCACCAGATCGCCTGTGAGATGGCCATGGGTGTCGTTGACCTTCTTGAAGTGGTCGATATCGATCATCACCAGGGAGAGGGGGATGTCGCTGCGTTGGGCCGTCTGGATCGAGGTGCGGCTTTCCTCGATGAAGTGGCGCTTGCTGTAGAGGCCGGTAAGGGCGTCCACGATCCCCTGCATGTGCAGATTGTCTGTCTTGATCACCAAGGCCACATGCTTGACCATGTCCAACAGGATGGATTCATAGCGTTCCGTTTCCCTTTGACGCTGGTCACGCTCCCCGAACAGGCGGAGCTCCAGGCTGAGAACGCCGATGAACTCGTTGTCGGCCACGAGGGGTGTCGTCAGGTGCAGGCGGTCTCCCTCAAGGATTCTGAGGGTGCAGAGGTTCTCGGCCGACTCGTTGACATTTGTGAGATCGGCTTCCTTGATGTCGGCCCCGAACAGGATCTTCTGCCTCACCTTGCGGGCCGCCGGTAGGAGGTTTTTGGTGTCGTCGGGGATGAAAAGGGTCATGCTTTCGGAGTTCAAGAGGCCGTCCATGATCACGAAGACTTCCGAGATCATCTGCTGGAAGTTGGTGCTGTGGCTGACCACACGGCCCATTTCACGGAGCGCCGTGAGCAGTTCCACCTGCCATTGCAGGCTCTGCATGCGGCCTTCCAGATCGCGCACCACCTGGGGGTCGGCCCCTTTGATGATGGTCTGGGGGGGGTGCTTTCGAAGGTGATGGATGATCAGCCACAGGGCCATGTTGGCCCCGGCCACCAGGAAAGCGGCGGGATGCAGGGCGCGGTACCCGGCATGGACAAGATCGCCGATCACCACCCCGGTGCCAGCCGCGGAAACAAACCCCAAGGTCATCATGATGATGCTCTGGCGCCGGATGTCGATTTTCAGGATCAAACCAAGAGCCTCCCAGCTCAAGGGTTCGGCTCCGGGAGGGGGGCATCTTGAGAGTTTCTACCTCTCTCTATATCGGGGCGTTGCGACGCCTTGGCGAATCCCGGAACATGGGCTGACAATGCTTCTTCCAGTCCAGGGATTTCTTGGCGGCCTCGCGGAAGGGGGTCAACCAAGCATGGGCCTCCTCGCAGAACCAGGTGAGGTTCAAGGTGGACCCATAGCAGGCATCATCATCCTCAGGCACGTGGATCAGGCTTTCGAGGCGGAAGTCCAGGCGCAGGGGGGGCAGGCCGGCCGAGGCTTGTTCCAGTCCGGGGAGCGCTCCACGGTGGCTGATGAATGCGGAGGGAAGCGTGATGATGCCGCTTTTGTCGAGTTCCTTGAGAAGGCCGATGGTCATGGCCCAGGGCGTACTGGGGGGGCAGTTGGCGAAGGTTCTGGAGACGCTCAGCCATACCACATCGCCTTCCACTCCATCACGGGAAAGAATCCGTCCCATGGTGGGCATCAGTGGGGTCGATGCGCTTCGAATTTCGGACCCCTCCGGGGGGCCCTGTTCGGGGCTCAGATGGTCATAGGGGCCGGGGGTTTTCCTTCTGAACCACATGACACCATGATACCTCCCAGTGCGTATAATCCCCACCTCTGAAAGGACCCAAAAACTATGACACGTTCACGATCCCCCTGGTTGATTGCTGGCTGGTTCCTGGTGGTGTCATGTGGTGAGGCTCCTTCCGATCATCCTTCGACATCGCAGCCCGTTGAACCCGCCCCGGTCTTGAACTCAAAGCCGGCTGGAAGCCAGGCTAAAAAACCGGCGTCCGCTTCTTCAGCCAACATCAAAACCATGATCGAGAATGCCAAGTCGAAGGTCTTTCCCGCGCTTGTGACCATTTATGCCTTTCCGGAGGAGTTCAATAGGGGACGCAAAGTGAAGACCGGGGGCATTGGCAGTGGCACGATCATGACCCCCGAGGGTCATGTGATCACCAATGCCCATGTCACCCAGAGCGCCAAGAAATACATCTGCATGCTCTCCAACAAGGAAGAGGTCCCCGCCACGCTTGTGGGTGAGGATTACGCCACCGACCTCGCGGTGCTCAAGCTCGACCTGAGCAAGGCCAAGGACTTCAGCCCCGTGCCCATCGGAACCTTCGGCAAGTCTTCCGAGATGGCTATCGGTGACATTGTGCTGGCCATGGGATCCCCCCGCGGCCTTTCGCGCTCCCTGACGATGGGGGTGATGTCCAACCTCGACAGGCAGATGAGCGATGGTTCTGGCGAGGGTATCCAACGTCTGGGCCGCCACCGCACAGGCCAGTACACCAACTGGCTCCAACATGATGCCAGCATCAATCCCGGCAATAGCGGAGGTCCCTTGGTGAACCTCAAGGGTGAGGTCATCGGGATCAACGAACTGGGGGGTGCCCCGGGTATGTATTTCGCCATTCCTTCCGACATTGCCCGCAATGTCTTCGACCAGCTCCTCAAGGCCGGGAAGGTCGTACGCTGCAACCTCGGTTTCAATTGCGCCACCATCAAGGACACCGGCGAAGACGCGGGGATCCTGGTCCTCAATGTCGACCAGCGCAGCCCGGCGGGGCTCGCAGGTCTTCGCGCCGGGGACTTCATCATGAAGGTCAACAGCCAGAGCGTCACAGCCCGCTTCCTCGAGGATTTGGCCCCCTTCTATTGCAAGGCCAGCGAGGTGCCCGTGGGGCAAGAGGTGACATTGTCGGTCAAGAGGGACGGGAAGATGCTCGACATCACCTACCGGGGAACGGCTCTTGAGGATGACTGGGCGGATGAGCGCGAATTCCGGGCCTGGGGCATGACGGCCGCGAACATCTCCCCTCTCCTCCAGCGTGATGCCGAACTTCCCACATCGGATGGTGTCTTCGTGACGGGTGTGCGTGATATTGCCTCCCAGATCGAGCCCGGCATCGACGACATGGTGATCACCCAGGTCGGTGAGACCCCGATCCGGAACCTCGACGATTTTGCGAAGGTCTATGCTCAATATGCCGATCGCAAGGACAAGTACAACCTGGTGTTCCACTACACCAACGGCGATTCGAGCTTCCTGGGGATCATGAAGTTCAAGGGTGAAAAAGACAAGACGCCCGAGGACATCAAGAGGCCATGGCTGGGGATCGACACCCAGGTCCTTGTCACCGACCTCCGACGTGAGCTCAAGCTCGGCAAAAAGGTCAAGGGAGTGCGCATCACGCGGATTTTCCCCAACACTCTGGCCGAGTCCTCGGATTTCAAGGTTGGAGACATCATCACCCACGTGGCGGGCCAACCTGTGAATGCCACAGAGCAGGGCCACTCCCAGGTGTTCCTCCAGCTTCTGCAAACGCAGAAGGTCGGCGAGACCGTGGAATTCACGGTGCTTCGCGGCGGAGCCGCGTTGAAGGTCGGTGTGAAGCTTGAAGTGGCTCCGCGCACCCCGGATCTGGTGGCGTCCACAAGCGACAAGGATTTTTCCTTTGGCGTGCGTGACATCACCTTTTATGACATCCTGGGCAACCACTGGGAAAAAGACACCAAAGGCCTCGTGGTCACCGAAGTGGATCCCCATGGCTGGGTGGCCAATCGCCTATGGCAGGGCGATCTCATCCTGGAGATTGCCGGGAAGTCTCCCCGAACCATTGAGGAATTCAAGGCCGTGATGGACGACATCAAGAAGGAGAAGCCCAAGAGGGTGAGGTTCCTTCTGCGCCGTGGAAACGCCACAGCCGTGGCCTATACAGAACCTGAGTGGGAATAACTTGGAAAGGAACCGCAACATGAAGCTTCTACCCCGCCTCCGATTCGCCCTAGCCCTCGTTTTGGGTGTGGCCACCCTTTCGGCCGAAGATTGGGGGCCCGACCAGCTCGACACAATCCGCGAGGAGGTGGCTTCAGCTGTGGTGGTGGTGAAGTTCAACGCCGATATCCGTTTCGGCCAGCAGGAGCGGACCCGCAAGATGGAAACCCTGGGGACCATCGTGGCGGAGGATGGCGTGGTGCTGGTGCCCAATTCCCACGTGAACCCCGGCCCCATGGAACAGCAGGGCATGCAGATCACAGTGCATTCCAGGGATTTTCGCGTGATGGTGGGTGAAAAGACCTATTCTGCCAAGCAGGTCTACAAGGATGCGGAAAAGGATTACGCCTTCCTCAGGATCACCCATGAAGAGGAAGAGGGTGCCGATGAAGATCCTTTCAAGGAGCCTTCCCAGGTTGAACCTGGTGACGAGGAGCCAGAGGCGGATGAACCCGAGGCCGATGAAACCGAAGAGGAGAAGCCCGCCGCTCCGGCCCCCGAGGACAAGACGGATGAATCAGGCGAGGAATCCGAAGATGAGGACACCGGGAGTGAGGTCAAGCCTTCCTCCTTTGTCCACGAAGACCATGGCGATATCGAGGAACCCGGCGAAGAACCTGCCGTTCCCGAAGAGCCCTCGGCTCCTGAAGAGCCGGTGAAACCAGCATTTCCCGCAGAGGATTCCGACGAGCCCGCGAAGGACAAGCCGGTTGCGGCAGCCAAGTTCCAATTCAAGCACGTCACCTTTGCCCCCCGCCCCCTGCGCATGGGAGACAAGTTGGTGGCCTTCGGCCGCTATGGGGAACCTCAGAAGTACACGCCCTTTTTCATGCCCTTCCAGGTCAATGGCGTGATCACCAGCCCCAAGCTCCAATACGGGATGACGTTTGTGAACAGCCGTTTGGTGGGGACCCCGGCCTTTGATGCCCAGGGCAAGGCCGTGGGCATGATCCTCAGCGGCACGGTGACCACACCCACGGGCCAGGTGGTCTCCAGCGGCGAGACCATGCTCCGCCCTGTGGACGATCTGATGGACATCATCAAGGGGCTCCCGGCGGCCGGTGCGGTCAAGGACGCCCCTAAGGAAAACAATGGCAATACCGACGACGAAGAAGGGGAAGACGAGGATTCGGCCATGGAGGAGGACGAAGTGGAGCCTGCTCCCGAGCCCGCCCCCGAGCCGGAACCCGAACCCGCCGAGTAGAGGGTGTGGCCCCATTCCGGGGCCTTCGATATAATCTGAGACCCGGTTTCCCGCGGAACCGGGTCTTTTTCCTATAGCGCGGGGATGTAGCTCAGCTGGTTAGAGCGCCGCCCTGTCACGGCGGAGGTCGAGGGTTCGAGTCCCTTCATCCTCGCCAATTTTATTTTTAGCGAATTTTTCGAGCACATCAAAGGCGCAAGTCTTTGTGAGCTTTAGACTTCCGTCGATCACATCTCGGTTCGAGCTGATCATTCTGAGGATCTCACGCTTTCCCTCAAAGCTCGAACCGTTCCACAACAAGTCGATTTTCTGGCTGAATTCGAAGATCTCCTGGATCCGTTCCACCTCGCCGGCCTGCGGTTCGAGTCCCATTGTCTCCACGTGGTGGGCCACCTCGCTCAATTCGGCGTTTGCCCTGGATAGACGCTCGTTGTAGGCCGCCTCGTCGAGTTTCCCGTCGATATACGAATCCAATAGGCGTTCCTTGCGGCGTTCCAGGTCCTCCCGGCGCTTGGCTAGGGTGCGCGCGCGTTGGGCCCACAGGGTGGCCCGTTGGCCGAATACGGCGTGGATCGTTTGCCGCATCCAGTCCGCCACTTCGGGGGTCATCTTGAGGGAGGCGAACTCCCTGCGGATGGTGTCCACCATCGACTCTTCGCTAATCCGCACGGATCTGGGATGACCCTCGGGGATGTAGCGGTTTACGCACTTGTAGTAGACATGCGGCCGCGTGCCTCCCTTGCGCAGTTTGCGCCGGATCAGCTCGCCGGTCATGGCCTGTCCGCAGTGGCCACAGCGGATGATCCCGCCGGAGAACAGGATCTTGGGTTTGCCCAGCTGGCGGCGCCTCCCGACGAGGATGTCCTGGCATTGCTGGAACATGTGGGGGGTGATGATGAGCTGGTAGCGGCCCTGGAACACCTTCTCCCCGTGGCGCAGTTCGCCGATATACATGCGGTTGTTGAGGATGCGGGCGATGTGGGTGCGCTGGAAATGGGGGATGCTGGGAAGGTAATGCAGCCCCTCGGCGTTCAGGGTCTGGCGCAGGGAGTCGATGGTGTGGCGGCCCGTGGAGAAGAGCTCGAATATCCTCATGACCACAGGAGCCTTGATGGGATCCGGCACCACCGGGCATTGGCGCTCGGATGTGTTCTTGTAGCCGTAGGGTGCCCGGCCCTGGGGCCAGCCCTGCCGGACGCGCTCGTCGATGCCCTTGATGACCTCGGATTTGAGGTTGTCGGAATAGTACTGGGACACGCTGGCCATGACATTGAAAGAGAGCATCCCGGCGGCCCCGGGACCGAACTGGTTCTCCACGAACGATAGCTCCAGCCCCAGCTTGTCCTTGAGCTCCTGCACCCGCACGGCGTCGCGGATGTTGCGGCAGATGCGGTCGAGCTTGTGGGCCACCAGGCCCTCGATCTTCTCGGTCTTGGAGTGCTGGCCGATCCATTGGAGCATGCCGTTGAAGGCCACACGTTCGGCACCGCGCTTGGCGCTCTCGACCACCGTGAACTCCTTCACCACGGTCCATTTGGCCCGGTTGGCGAGCTCTCGGCAGGCCCTGAGCTGCGCATCGATGGAATACCCGTCCTTCTGCTCGCGCGAAGAGACCCTCGACCAGATGATCACGTTCATGATTGTCTCCTTTCGAGTTCGGATTTCACCGCCACAATGAAGTCGCGGATTCCCACCAGAATGTCCACAGCTTCCTGTTCGGGGACCTCCCGTCCCGTCAGCCGCCCCCAAACGCGCCGGGTGTGATCCAGGTGATCCTCAGTGATCCACGCCAGCGCCAGCGGACGGCCCACGGGGGGTTGGTCCTTTAATGAAGCTGGCAGGTTCTCGGGCGTGAATCCAGATGTTTCTGGGGATTCCCGGGGCGTGTCGGGGGGGATCACGCGGCACCTAGCCCGGTGTCAAGCGACCAATCCGGAAACTGGTCGCGCAGTTCTTCAATTAGGCGGTCCACATGGTAGCGGGACATGCGCAGGGTCTTGGAAATCTGCAAAACGGAATCCCCACGGGAGAGGGCAAGGCAAAGCTGCCGCATTAGGGGGTCCAGGCGGTTCACAATGTCCCAGACATCCATCGCCCGGGCGAAGTCACCGACGGGGTTTTCATCTAGGGGCTCGCGTCCCCGGATGTGGACCAGTTGTTCCATATAGAGATCCTCACGGCGGCGCCTGCGTGCCCGGCATCTCCTGAAGTAGGACAGTTGCTTGTCGATGAGGGCTGTCAGGGCTGTGGACTCGCTGGCTCCGTTGGAGCGCGCGGGGTCGAACTGGAATCCGATGAGGGATCCGGAAATGTCCTGGAGGGCGTCTTCGAGTTCAGTGCCCTTGAATCCTCTCCTGCGGGCCCGCCTCTGAGCCAGCTCTGTTTTCCAGGATGCCACCTGGGTGCTCTCTTGTGTCATGGTGTCGCCTTTCATGACACCCAAGGTCGGTTAGCAAACCGAGCAATTCAGTACCGGTGAATATGCAAATAAATGCGAATGATGCGCGCATATGCGTGCATTGTTTTGCTCGGTTTTGCTTTATGCGCGCATTATTTTGCTAGGCCTGTTTTTGAACGAATTTCCACGCATTTAGCCCGCATTTTTTTGCATCTTTTTGCTTCGCAATGACCCCCCTCAGCGGCAAATAACACTGTAGGGCCCCATGGCCCAACCAACCGCGAAACGAGGTGAATATGAACATCCCCACACAGATCATCCGGGAGCCCGAGAGCGCCTACCACGAGGCCCGGAAGACGCATCTATCCAGCCATGCCTTGGCGGACTTCAGGAAGAGCCCCTACCTTTTTAAGGCCAAGCGGGACGGGCTCATCGTGGATGAGGACAGGCCTGCGTTCCTGTTGGGCAGGGCGGCCCACAAACTGATCCTGGAGGGGGAGGAGGCTTATAAGGAGGCCTACGCCTTCGGGGGCCCTATCAACCCCAAGACCGGCGAGCCCTTCGGGGCGGCCACCAAGGCCTTTGCCGACTGGTCGGCGAGTATAGGGAAACCCGTGCTGACCCTGGAACAGGACCTGCTGGTGCGCGCCATGTGGGCCAGCGTGAAGGGGCATCTTGAGGCCTGGCGGCTTTTCAAGACCGGCATCCCGGAGGGGGTGCTAAGGGCCCCGGTACTGGGCATTCCCTGCCAGATCCGCATGGACTGGTTCAACCCCGCGCTCGGGCTTGTGGATTTGAAGACCGCCGACAACTTGGATTTTTTCGCCGGTGACGCCCGGCGCTACGGCTACTTCCACCAGATGGCCTTCTACCAGGTCGTCCTGGAGGCCGCGCTCAAGCTGCGTTTCGGTGTCCACATTGTGGCGGTGGAGAAGAAGCCACCCTTCCGGACAGGTGTCTGGCGCATCCCCGAGGAGCTCCTGGCGATCTCGCGCCTCCAGAACCAAGAGGCGATGGAGGAGTTCGCGCAGTGCCAGGAGAGGGACCTCTGGCCGACGCGCTTCGAGGGCATCAGGGAATTCGAAATCGTCTGAACCAATAACCATCAACCACAAGGAGAAAACATGAGTCTCATGGAAAAGATCGAAACCAAAGTGAAGGCCCAACCCAGAAGGCTGATGGTTTATGGCCCGCAAGGAGTGGGCAAGTCCACATTCGCCCTGGGTGCCGAGGCGCCCATCGTCATTCAAACCGAGGATGGCCTCGGATCGCTGGAGGGTGCCCGCTTTCCCCTGGCGCGTAGCTTCGGGGATGTCATCGCGGCCCTCGGGGAGCTCTACACCCAGAAGCATATCTTCAAGACGGTGGTGATCGATTCTGTGGACTGGCTGGAGCGGCTCATCTGGGCCGAGGTCTGCCGGGAGAAGGGTGTCAGCTCCATCGAGGAGATCGGCTTCAGCAAGGGATACAAGTTTTCCCTGA
Source organism: Planctomycetota bacterium (assembly GCA_050251015.1). Lineage (GTDB taxonomy): Bacteria > Planctomycetota > JBFWNO01 > JBFWNO01 > JBFWNO01 > JBFWNO01. The sequence continues at coordinate 51,727 of JBFWNO010000003.1, read as the reverse complement.
AATACTGGCAGCAGATCATCGATGGCCTGTCGGCCCTGCGCTCCGATCGCACCATGACGGTGGTGATCATCGCCCATTCCAAGATCGAGCGCTTCGAGGATCCCGAGGGCGAGGCCTATGACAAGTATTCACCGCGTCTGCACAGCCTGGCCTGCGCCCTGCTCGTGGAGTGGTGCGACGAGGTGCTCTTCGCCAACCACAGGGTCTTCACCAAGCAGTCGGACGATGGGTTCGGCCGCAAGCGCACCGTGGCGCTGGGCTCGGGCGAGAGGGTGCTCAGGACGGGGGAGCGTCCGGCCCATCTTGCCAAGAACCGCCTGGGCCTTCCTGAGGAGCTTCCCCTGGAGTGGGGGGCGCTGGCCAGATTCTTCAAGTCATCGGAACAACCCACAACCAAGAAAGCAAAGGAGTAACTCATGGCCGATCTCAAAGGTTTCAACGCCAACAACTACGAGGCTCTGGAGAACCACGATGTGCTGCCGCCTGGCGAGTACCCCGTGGCAATCGTCAACTCCTCGTTGAAGTCCACGAAGGACCTCGATGGGCAGTACCTGGAGCTGGAGTTCGATGTGCTCGATGGGAAGTTCAAGGGCCGCAAGCTCTGGGACCGCATGAACATCAAGCATCCCAGCGAGAAGGCCGTGGCCTTCGCCCAGAGGAAACTGGCCTCCATCTGCCGTGCCCTGGGGGTGCTGACGCCCTCGGACAGCTCACAGCTGCACAACCGTCCCCTGGTGGCGCAGGTGAGACAACGCACGCGTGGCGACACCGGTGAGGTGGTGTCCGAGATCCGGCGCTACAGCGCGGTGGGTCAACCTGCCCAGTCGCAGGCGATGGTGCCGCCCTGGTCGAGGGGCTAGAGATGGGGAACCTGGAGGGGGTCGTGGGCGCGTCTTGCGGCCCCCTCATTTCTGCCAGGGGGCCCATTGTTCACAGGGAGAGGCTCCGGGGGGATCCCAGCCTGACCTATGGGGACTGGACGGTAGAGGCCGAGCTGGAGGAGGAGCTGGTGGGTCTTCTGGGGCAGCTGGGCTGCTTCGAGGTCCACAGGCAGATCCCTGGGCGGCCCCTGTATCTCCACCACTTCAAGGATTTTCAGGATGTGCGGGCGGATCTTTTGCTCCTGCCCGGTGAGAAGCTGCTCAAGGCCGGATGGCATGAGGGGGTGATCGTGGTGGAGGTGAAGCGCTCTGGAGAGAGGATCGCGCCAGGCCTCGCGCAGGTGGCGGATTACCTTGCATGTGGTTTCACCCTGCCCAGCGGCGTGGTGGTGTTGCCCTCGTATGGCTTCCTGTTTCCCGTGGAGATCCAACGCAGGACGGTGGCGGGGCTGATGGTGCAGGGCCGCACGGGGGGCCTGCGGTATATCGCCGGGGCGCTAGAGTTTCATTGCGGGGAGTTTTTGATTCTTTCGCTGAGCCTGGAGCGAGGCATTGTGGTCAATCCACAAAGTTTCGGTCGCAAGACAGGTGCGAGATGATGGAGAGATTTTTCCAAGCCATCTTCGGCGATGCCATTGCGGACGAGCGTCGCCTGTCGATCTTCACGCTCCCCGGTAGGCAGGCGCGGCACTTCGCATCACCTACAGCTGCGGCGCTCTGGGCTTCTGAGCGGGTCAAGACGAAGGACGTCTATTTTGGCGTGGGCCTCGCCGGATCGAACTTCGGTAGGCGCAACGCCTCCACGGACATCGCATGCTTGGGTGGCCTGTGGGTCGATCTTGATTTTGCCGCACCACATCGCGAGGGAAAGCCTCTGCCCAGGGGTTTGGATGAGGGGAAGGCGCTACTGGCACGGTTGCCATTCGCACCCAGCCTCCTTGTCGACAGCGGCCACGGCCTGCACGCCTATTGGCTCTTCAAGGAGCCCTGGATCCTCGAGTCCGAGGAGGAGCGCCAGAAGGCGGCACAGCTTGCCAAGGGGTGGCATGGGCATGTTTGCCACATGGCCGAGGGCTTCGGCTGGAAGATCGAGAACCTGGGTGACCTCGCGCGTGTTCTGCGGCCTCCCGGCACCTTTAACCGCAAGGGCCCGGAGCCCGTGGAGGTGCGGGTCATCGAGGAGCACCCCGACCGCCGTTACAACCCCGATGATTTCGAGCCGTATGTGCCCGCAGAGGTATTGCCTGAGGCTGTGGCCAGCGGCGACATGGTCTTGCGCGCCGATGCCCAGCCACCCGCAGAGAAGTTTTCACAGCTCATGGTGGCCAGCCCCGCGTTTGCCAAGGCCTGGAATCGCCTGCGCCCGGATCTGCGGGACCAATCGCAAAGCGCCTACGACCTGTCGCTGGCGAACATCGCCGCGATCCACATGTGGTCTGACCAGGAGATCGCCAACCTGCTGATTGCCACACGCGTCAAGCATGGCGAGAAACTGGAGAAGGCGCTCCGGCAGGACTATGTTTCAAAAACCATCGCCAGCGCGCGAGCCTTCGCAAACGATCGCCCGACAGATGGCGTCGATCTGAGAGCTTTTGAGGTTGGCCACATGGTGGAGGTGGTGGATCCCGCTGAGGTGGAGGAGCCCCACGTCCAAGATCCGGGTGCAATCCCGGTGGAACTCCTGCGCGTCCCCGGGTTTGTGGGTGAGCTGATGGACCACAGTCTGGAGACCGCGCCGTATCCCAACTCCGTCATGGCATTCTGCGGGGCTCTCTCCATGCAGGCGTTCCTGGCGGGAAGGCGTGTGCGCGATGATGGCGACAACCGCACCAATCTATACATCCTGGGCCTCGCTCATTCCGCCTCGGGCAAGGACTGGCCGCGCAAGATCAACGTGCGGTTGGCACACCAGGTGGGGCTCCTCAACTGCCTGGGCGACAGGTTCGCCTCCGGTGAGGGCTTGCAGGATGCCATGAGCGTGACTCCTGGCATGTTGTTTCAAACCGATGAGATCGACGGGCTGTTGCAATCCATCAGCAAGGCACCCGATGCGAGGCATGAGAGCCTCCTGGGCACCCTGCTCTCCCTCTACTCGGCATCGAACTCCGCCTTTTCCATGCGCCGTCGCGCCGGGCAGTCCGACCCCGGGGCCATTGATCAGCCGTGCATGACCCTCTTTGGCACGGCGATCCCCAACCACTACTACGAGGCGCTTTCTGAGCGGCTCCTGACCAACGGCCTGTTTGCGCGGATGCTGGTGTTTGAAGGCGGCAAGCGGCCACCGGGGCAGGCTCCGCGCATCAAGGAGATCCCCCAGCGCATTCTCAATACGGCCAAGTGGTGGGAGCAGTTCAGGCCTGGCGACGGCAACATGCAGGACTGGCACCCTGTGCCCAAGATCGTGACCTATGCGGAACAGGCTGTGGGGTTGCTCAATGACATCCGCTTTGAGACGGATGCTGAGTATGAGAGGTCTGAGGCCGTCAAGGACGCGGTGGGAACGGCGGTGTGGGGGAGGGCTGGAGAGCACATCCGCAAGCTCGCGCTCATCTGGGCCGTCAGCGAGAACCACAAAACGCCCGAGATTTCCATGGAGGCTGTCACGTGGGCTCGGGCGCTGGTGATGCACCAGGTGCGGCGGATGCTGTTCATGGCTTCAGACCAGGTGGCAACCAATCCATTCCAGGAAATGAGCGCAAAGGTGTTGCGGAAGCTCAGGAGCGCTCCAGGAGGGGCGATCCATCACAGCGTCCTGCTCAAGCGCATGAAGATGGATGCGCGGGATTTTTCAGCTGTCATGGACACGCTCGTGCAGACGGAGGAAGTCGTGATGGAGCTGTTTCCACGAGCAGGTTCAACCAAGCGCATCTATAGGCTGGCAGGTGCGGGGGGTGAAATGTCGAAATGTGAAGTGAAACATGAAAACGATGTAAGTCCTTATATATGAAATATATATATCTTTCTTCTTTCTCCTTTCACCTTTTCACCCCACCCCTGCGTGCGTGTGCGCGTGTGTGTGAGCGCGCGCGTGAGGGGGTGAAAGGAGAAATGGTGAACTGTGGCGTTTTCATTTCAATAACGCACAAACACTGGTCAGCTTTCACCCCTGCATGGGTCCTCCCCGTGACAAAAAGTAAAAAAACCCCACGGGGAACGCTCGCCAATGTGGGCACAGTTTCATTCAACGGCCATGAAAAACCAAGGAGGTGACGCATGAAGGTGGAAATACGCGATATCGAATCCGTGATGCCATATCCGGGCAACCCCCGCATCAACGAGGGCGCCGTGGATGCAGTGGCCACATCGATCCGGGAGTATGGTTGGCGGCAAGCCATCGTGGTCGACACCCAGGGCGTGGTCATCTGCGGCCACACCCGCCTGAAGGCCGCCCAGAAGCTCGGGCTTGCCAAGGTTCCAGTGCATGTGGCCGAGGGGCTCACCGAGGCCCAGGTGAAGGCCTATCGCCTCGCCGACAACAAATCCTCGGAATTGGCCGAGTGGGACCTCGACATGCTCAAGGTCGAGCTGGGGGATCTGAAGGCCCTTGATGTGGACTTGGGGTCCTTGGGATTTTCGGCAGACGACCTGGTCCGCATCTTTGGCGAGGAGGCCAGCGAGGGCCTGACCAATCCCGATGAGGTGCCGGAGGCCCCGGAGGAGGCCATTACCAAGCCGGGGGACCTGTGGATTCTGGGTGAGCACCGGCTCCTATGTGGCGATGCCACGAAGACCGAGGATGTGCGGCGGCTGATGGCCGGGCAAAAGGCCGCTCTGGTCAGCACAGACCCGCCGTATCTCGTGGACTACACCGGCGAGCGCCCCAACGACTCCGGCAAGGACTGGTCCGACACCTACCACGAGATCGACATCAAGGACGCCGAAGGATTCTTCAGGGCGGTGTTCGAAAACATGCTCTACACGATCTCACCCCACGCGGCGATCTATGTCTGGCACGCCCACAAGCGCGTGGGGCTGATCCAGCGGCTTTTTGAGGAGCTGGGCATCCTCGACCACCAGCAGGTGGTGTGGGTGAAGCCAACAGCGGTGTTCGGGAGGGTGTACTGGCACTTCCGGCACGAGCCCTGCGTGATGGGCTGGGTGAAGGGTTCCAAGCCCGAGCACGATGGGACACACGAGTTCAACAGCGTGTGGGAGGTGGACTGGGAGGGCCAGAAGCGGGTGGTGGGCAACGAGCATCCCACGCAGAAACCTGTGGAGCTCTTTGCCCGGCCCATGCGCAAACACACCAAGCGCGGCGACATCTGCTTCGAGCCCTTCTCGGGATCGGGGTCGCAGATCATCGCGGGGGAGAAGCTCGGCAGACGGGTGTTTGCCATGGAGATCGAGCCGAAATTCGTGGATGTGGCCATTGCTCGCTGGGAAACCTTCACGGGCAAGAAGGCCCAGCGCAACATAGAGGAGGTGGCCGATGCGCCTACGCCCTGAGCGTGAACTTCCCCCTGTCGGCCTTGACGAACCTCGCCGCTTCGCCCTTCTTGGCGATCTCGCGGATGATGGCGGCGTAGACGGTCGCGCCAGGAGTTTTGCCGCCGGTCTTCCACAGGCCTTGGCGGATGGCAAGCTCGACAATGGACTTGCAGTCCAGGGGGCCATCAGCACTGGCGAGGATCTTGGCGGCGGCATCCAGGCCGCTGGATTTCTTCTTGGCCTTGGGCTCCGGCGAGGCTTTCACAGCCTTGGCCATTTTCTGGTGCTTCTTTGCGGACTTGGTGGATTTCTTGCTCATGGCATGTCCTTTCGGTTGTTGGATGGAAACAGATTATTAGCGGTGAAGCTTCATGAGCGCTGTCTCGAGCGCGCTGTTGAGTTCCTGGAGGCGGCGGAGGTTCCTGCCGTGGGTCCCCTTGTGGTTGCAGATCTGCGCCGCGCTCATGCTCTCGCCGATCAGCTTCCCGATGAGCCGGGCCGTGGTTTGGCGGGTGAAGAAACATCTCTCCTGGGAACGGGTGGTGATGGCCCTGTAATCTTCTACCGAGGGCGGGTGCACTTTGAGCTTGCGGGCCTTGGATTGCCGTTTCATCAGCGGTTCCTTTCTTGTGGACTACTTCCCGAGGATCTCCAGGATCTTGGCGCGAGTCGTCTCCTCAGAATTTCCGTCGTAGGTGATGCGCACCAGGGTGTTGAGGAGGTCTTCGCGCACACCGTTGAGATCGCCGAACATCGCCCAAGAGGAATTTTCATCGCAATGCTTTCTCGCCCACTCCCCGATGAGTTTTGTCATGCCGGCGATGTCGGTGTGGACCTTGGAAATCGAGGACAGAAGCTTCTTGTCGTATGGTTTGGTTTTCATCTTGGTTCCTTTCGTGCGTTCCATCATGGACATGTTGCCATGCGTTTTGCGCACATCCACTTGATTCTAAAGACGCCAAGGACATTCCTTTCGGGACTAGCCCGCAGTCAATTGGGAGACATACACCATGAGTGAAGGCCCCCTGGATCCCGCGCGGTTGCCCGTCGAGGCTCTGGAGAAAATCCTCCGGGCGGCCGGGTGGGCGGAGGTTAGCCGCGAGCGCATTGAGGCGGATTTCACCGGCGGTGCGCCCCGCAACCCCGATGGCACGGTCCACCTGGTGCGCTACGCGGCGTGGCTTGTCAGGGAGGTGGCCCGTGGCGCCTGACCTGAGGAAACTGCGCCCAAGTGAACTCGTCCGCCTCCTCAATTCCACCCCCTTGGGAGCGGTCCTGGACGAGAAGCAGTTTCACCGGCAGAGGGTGAGGGCGGGCTACAGGCTGGGGCAAGGGAGGACGGTGGACCTGTTTCGCTACATCGCGTGGATCGCCCAGGAGAAACATAGGCCCCGGGAGATGGTGGATCCGGGGGAGTCGTATGCGAAGGCCAAGAGACAGGTGGCCGAGCGCAACACGCTGATCTCGGAAGCCGGGAGGGAGATCGGGGAGTTACCGCATGTGGACAACCCCACCCGCAAGCAGGAGGCCAAGACAAGCTTCAAGAAATTCTGCGAGGCCTACTTTCCCCTGACCTTCTCTCTCCCCTGGTCGGCCGACCACCTCAAAGTGATGGCTAAGGTGGAGCAGAGCGTGCTCCAGGGAGGGCTCTTTGCCATGGCGATGCCCAGGGCGAGCGGGAAGAGCTCGATTGCCGAATGCGCCTGCCTGTGGGCCACGCTCTATGGTCACCGGGATTTTGTGTGTTTGATCGGCGCTTCCGAGGCTCATGCACAGGAGATGCTGGAGAGCCTCAAGATGGAGCTCGAGGGCAACGACGCCCTGCACGCCGATTTCCCCGAGGTCTGCTTTCCGATACGGGCACTCCATGGCATCGCCAACCGCTGCTCGGGCCAGATCTACGGTGGCGAGCGTACACACATCGGCTGGACCGCAAGCGAGGTGGTGCTGCCGACCATTGCGGGTTCCAGTTCTAGTGGCGCGGTCATCAAGGTGACGGGGCTGACAGGACGCATCAGGGGGCTGAAGTTTAAAAAGCCGGATGGCCACACGGTGCGGCCCTCGCTGGTGGTGCTCGATGACCCACAGACGGACGAGAGCGCGAGGAGCCTGTCGCAGTGCGCCGCGCGGGAGAAGATCCTGGCGGGAGCGGTGCTGGGCCTGGCGGGCCCCGGCAAGAAGATCGCGGGCATCATGCCCTGCACGGTGATCCGGCCCGGGGACATGGCGGACCACATCCTGGATCCCAAGCTCCACCCCGAATGGAACGCCGAGCGCACGAAGATGGTCTACCGCTTCCCCACGGCAGAGAAACTGTGGACAGCCTACGCCGAGGTCCGTGCCGAGAGCCTTCGGCGCTACGGCGACCTTCGGGAGGCGACGGCCTTCTACAAGGCTCATCGTGAGGACATGGACGAGGGCTCCCTCGTGGCCTGGCCCGAACGCTTCAATCCTGACGAGGCCAGTGCCCTGCAACATGCCATGAACCTCCGCCTCCAGGACGAGGGGGCGTTCTTTGCCGAGTATCAGAACGAGCCTTTGGCGGAAAAGGACATCGATGATGAGGGGCTCCTGACCGTGGACCAGATCGCCAGCAAGCTCTCAGGGTATGCGCGGGGGGTGGTGCCCATCGGTGTGACGACCCTGACGAGCTTCATTGATGTGCAGGGGAAGCTACTCTACTGGGTGGTGTGCGGGTTTCATGATGACTTCACCGCCCATGTCCTGGATTACGGCGCATACCCCGAGCAGAAGCGGCCCTACTTCACCCTCCGGGATGCTCAGAGGACCCTGGGGCAGGTGGCCAAGGGGGCGGGGCAGGAGGGGGCGATCTATGCCGGGCTGGAGGCGCTGACGGGGAGCCTCCTCGGGCGGGAGTGGAGGCGCGAGGACGGGGCCTTCCTGAAGGTCGGGCGCTGTCTTATCGACGCCAACTGGGGCACCTCCACCGACGTGGTGTATGAATTTTGCAGGCGCAGCCCGCATGCCGCCGGGCTCCTACCAAGCCATGGCCGGTTTGTAGGGGCCTCCAGCAGACCGTTCCATGAATACGCCAAGCGCCCGGGAGACCGAGTGGGCCTCAACTGGCGGATCCCAACGACCTCAGGCAAGAGGGCCATCCGGCATGTGCTCTATGACACCAACTTCTGGAAGACCTTCGTCCATGCGCGCCTGGCTGTGGCGATGGGGGACAAGGGGTGCCTTGCGCTCTTTGGGCGGGATCCTCTGGATCACAGGATGTTTGCGGAGCACCTGACCAGTGAATACCGGGTCAAGACTGAGGGGCGGGGGCGAGTGGTCGACGAATGGAAGTTGCGCCCCGAGCATGTGGACAACCACCTCCTGGACTGCCTGGTCGGCTCCTGCGTGGCGGCCTCCATCGAGGGGGCGGTGCTGGCGGGGACATCCAGCCCTACGGCCCATAAGCGCCAGAGGATCAAGCTTTCCACGTTTCAGGGCAAGAAGCGATGAGCCAGTCTGAAAAACCACCCAAGGGCCTCATCTGTCCCCGGTGCGGGTGTGGGCACTTCCATGTCGTCAAGGTGCGGGCCACGCAGAGGAAGATCATGCGCAGGAGGGAGTGCAGGCACTGTGGGAGGAGAATCACGACGTTTGAAAAATATGCGGGGGAGTGATGGTTGTCGTATGAATTTCACATTTCTTTTCCAAAGTTCATGACAAGTTCATCAAGGCTAAAAGGATACTCGCGACCACCCATTCCTTGCTGTCGAGTCTGAACAGGTATCGGGCCACATTTATTGAATAAGTCAACGGACTCGGTAGCGTTTTTAATGTCTAGGAAAAGCCATGGAGTATGGATGATGCAGCCATGTCCTCCATGTCTATCCTTTGGCAACAATGTCATGTGATTTTCAGGCTTGGGATTCGCTGCAATAGTTGCAAGTAGATTGTTAGGCTCTGCCCCTGTGTACATGAAATAAAAATCTCCATCGCTCAATTCAACATAAAGTTGAGTGTATTGGTGTGCGATTCCATTTCGTGTCACGTCATAAAGTAGCGCTAAAAAATCATCTTGTTCACATGGTAGGTAATTTCCCATCTCTCCACTATTGATTTTCTTTGGAAGCTTTCGATAAAAGCGAGATTCTTGATCAATTAGGGCCTCTTTGAATTTTTTCTTGAGCAATGATGAGGTGCTACTGGCTTTGGCAGCCAACTCTAGAAGAATCATGGATTGAAGGGCAAAAATAAAATTTCCTCGACCAGTTGCTTTTGGATTAGAGGCTGTTGAATCCCACAATCCACAGAAATCATTGACGATAAATTTATAAAGCGTCTGAAGGGAGTGTGGTTCCAATTGAGGAACTTTATTTGGAGGTTTGATTATTGCACCTTCAGTAAACAGCACTTCTTGTATTTCTTCCCGCTCCCACAAGGGCAGGGGTCGTTGCGGCCGATTTTCTCGGACATACGGCGAGCCGGTTCAACCTCCACCTCCTCATCCTCGTCATCTTCCTCCTCCGGCACATCGAGCCAAGATGATCTCTCCGGCATGGTGTCGAGATAGGGGAAATTCTCATCGGGCGGCACGCCGAGTTCCTTTTCGATGGTCAATAGATCGCCCGCCACATCATGGAGCACATCCCTGGCGCGGAACGCCTCGCGGATCAGTCCGATCGATGTCTTGTCGTCAAGATTCATCAGTATGGCGATCAGCCACCCGTTGATCCCTGGGTCATTGTCGGCATGTTGCGCTAGCCTCGCCCTGGCAAAGGATCGGCATTCCTCATGGGCATCATCGTGGTTTTCGATGATGACTTGCAGGCAGCTGATGATTTGCATCTGGGACTCGGGGCCGTACATGTCCCATACTTCATCGAAGGGGCCAATGGCCTCCCTGCCCATAGCATCGTAGAACTCATGCAGTTCATCCACCCACTCGTTGTCGGGCATGAAATGAAACAGCAACAGAAGGGGCTTGATGGCCTCCTTGGCCTTCATCTGCGTCAGGGTCCTCCAGGCATGGACGGGAGCCCAGACCCTGAGGGAGTCTGAGGGGGCGAAGTTGAGGTCGGCATCGGTGGCCATCTCGATGAGGGCGGGGACATGCTCCTGGGTGAAGCCCATGTCGAGGTAGTTCGGCCAATCTTCCCACTCTCTCGGGTCGCCCTTGGTCAGAAGTTCAGCCACCAAACCGGTGTATTGAGCATCGCTCATGGATACCTCCAATGTAAGCCTCCAGAGGGGGGAGGGTCTACCGGTAGACCCCATTTCAAATATTTTTCCGTTTTTTGAAAAAACATCGGCAACGACCCCCCTGAGCGGCAAATAACTCTATAGAGGGAGCCGCAGGTGATGTCTGGAAACGACCTGGAGCAGAAGATCGAGGAGAACGCCAAGAACCCGAAGAGGGCGCGGGGTGACTCCGGGGAGGTGGAGGCGCACCCCCTGCCGGACCAGATCGCGGCCGACAGATACCTCAATTCCAAGAAGGCTGTGAAGTCGAAGGGGCTGGGGATCAAGGTGTCGAAGCTCGTGCATCCGGGAGCATCCTGATGGTCGCCGTAGCCTTGCCGCAGCGCTTGAAGCTGGGAGCCGTCCGGCGCCTGAAGGGCCGCTACGATTCGGCAGCCACCACCGATGACAACCGCCGCCACTGGGCCATGGCTGACGGCCTCTCGGCGGACGCCGCTGCCAGCCCCGAGGTGCGGCGCATCCTGCGCAACCGCGCCCGCTACGAGGTGGCCAACAACTCGTACGCCCGGGGGATAGCGCTCACGCTCGCTCACGACGGCATCGGCACTGGCCCACGGCTCCAGATGCTCAGCGCCGACGAGGAAATCAACAGCGAACTGGAGCGGGAGTTTGAGCGCTGGGCACGGGAGGTATCGTTTGCGGAGAAGCTCAGGACGATGCGCCTCTCGCGGGTGCAAGATGGCGAGGCCTTCGCCATCCTGGTCAACAATCCCTCCCTGGCACACCCGGTGACGCTGGACCTCAAGCTCATTGAGGCAGACCAGGTTGCCAGTCCCATGGGGAGGTTTCAAAGCGGGCGCCAGGAAGACGGCATCGAGCTCGACCTCTTCGGCAATCCTGCGTCTTACTGGGTGCTCCGAGATCATCCGGGTGGCAGTGGAGCCTCCTTCACAAGCGAGGCCATCAGGGTGCCGGCTTCCGACATGATCCATGTCTTCCGGCAGGAGCGCCCTGGGCAACACCGTGGGATCCCGGAGATCACACCGGCCATGCCTCTTTTCGCGCAACTTCGCAGATATACCCTGGCGGTCCTGTCGGCGGCTGAGGCTGCGGCGAACTTCGCGGGGATCCTTTACACCGACTCACCCGCGAACGGGGAGTCCGAATCCGTGGAGCCGATGGATTCGATCGAGCTTGAGCGCAACATGCTCCTGACGATGCCCGGGGGCTGGAAGATGAGCCAGGTCGAGCCGATGCAACCGGCGACGAGCTATGCGGAGTTCAAAAAAGAGATCCTCAACGAGATCGCCCGTTGCCTGAACATGCCCTTCAATGTCGCGGCTGGAAACTCCTCTGGCTACAACTACGCCAGCGGCCGCCTCGATCACCAGACCTACTTTAAGTCCATCAGGGTCGACCAGGCCTTTATGGCTTCCCGCGTCCTCGACAGGGTCCTTCAGGCTTGGCTTCGGGAGTATTCCCTTGAAACGGGGACTCTCCGTGAGGTCCTGCGTGGAGGGATTCCAGATCACCAGTGGTTTTGGGACGGGATGGAGCACGTCGACCCCCTGAAGGAAGCCAATGCCCAGGAGACGCGTCTTAAGAACCACACCACGACGCTGGCGCATGAGTATGCGAGGGCCGGGAAGGACTGGGAGCAGGAGCTCAGGCAGAGGGCCCGCGAGAGGAAGCTGATGAGGGAGCTGGAACTGGTCGAGCCGGACGAGGTCATGCCGGAAGGGGGATCTAATGACGACCCCGAGTAATGTGATGGTGCTGGAAGCCGCGCAGGCCATCCGGGTATCCGGCCTGGCCTATTCCGGGGGCAAGATGCCGCTGGGGGGCTGGAGGCACCCTGTAGTGGTGGACCTCGCGGGGATGGAGATTCCCGAGTCGGTGCCCCTTCTGACCAACCACGAAAACCGCACGGGAAGCCGCGTGGGACTGGTGCGGGCAATTGTGAAGGACCACGCCCTCCACATCGAGGGGGAGATCCTCTCGTCGGGGGGCCAGGCCCGGGGCATTGTCGAGCAGGCCAAGGCGGGGGCCCCGTGGCAGCTGTCGATCGGAGCGGAGGTGCTGGAGCATGCCTTGGTGGAGGCCCGTGGCCAGGTCAACGGCCAGGCTCACGAGGGGCCATTCCACCACATCAAAAAATCACGTCTTCGGGAGGTGTCGGTCGTGGCGGTGGGCGCGGATGCCTCCACGAGCATGAGTCTTGCCGCGACATTCAAGCTTTACGGAGGAGAAACCATGGAATTCGAAAACTGGCTCAAGGAACACGGCATTGATGCATCGACCCTGGACGAGGGGAGGAAGGCCGAGCTTAAGGCGGCCTTTGAGGCGGGCACAGAGCCGCCCACGAGCGAAAAGGACAAGGAGGGCCAGGGGGATGCCAAGCACATCGTGGCCAGTGTCCGCCAAGAGGCCGAGAGCGCCGTGCGCAAGGAGCGCGAGCGTGTGGCGGCCATCCAGGAGATCTGCGCGGGGGAGTGCCCCGAGGTCGAGCGCGAGGCGGTCAGGTCGGGCTGGAGCGTGGAGGATACCTCGCAGAAGGTGCTCAAGGCCATGCGTGAGAAGCGCCCCCCTGCCGGGATCCAGATCGGCATCAAGGCGCCGCAGAAGTCCTGCAGCAATGAGATCCTCGAGGCGGCCTGTGTGCTGGCGGCGAAGTTTTCCGTCCCCGAGAAACACTACAGCGAGGAGACCCTCGACAAGGCCTCCCGCCGTTTCAGGGGCGGCATTGGCCTGCAGGAGCTCATTCTCGAGGCGGCCTGGGCCAACGGGTATTCCGAGAGGTCGTTTCGTGAAAGCCGCGAGGCGCTGCGGTATGCCTTTGCCGGTCAGGTGAGCCTTGGGGTGAGGGCTGGGTTTTCCACGGTGGACATCGGGGGGATCCTCTCGAATGTGGCCAACAAGTTCCTGTTGGAGGGTTTCTACTCGGTGGAGCGCACCTGGAGGAGCATCACGGCGGTGCGCAACGTGCCCGACTTCAAGACAGTCACGAGCTATCGCCTCATCGGCAAGGACCAGTATGAGGAGGTGGCCCCCGGAGGGGAGCTCAAGCACGGGACCCTGGGAGAGGAAAGCTACACCAACAAGGCCGATACCTACGGCCTGATGCTCTCGATTGATCGCCGGGATATCATCAACGACGACCTCGGCGCGATTACCCTGGTCCCCAGGAAGCTGGGCCGTGGGTCGGGTCTCAAGATCAACGACGTGTTCTGGACGAAGTTCCTGGACAACGCCGCCTTCTTCGTAGCCGGCAATGCGAACTACTTCGCAGGGGCCGACACGTCGCTGGGGATCGACGGGCTGACCAAGGCGGAAACGGCCTTCATGGAGCAGGTGGATTCTGACGGCAAGCCCATCGGGGTGATGCCCACGATCCTCCTGGTGCCCCCGGCGCTCAACGCCCTCTCGTCCCAGCTCAACAAGTCCATGGAGCTCCGGGAGCCCGGGGCGAGCGCGAAGTATCCGGTCTCAAACCCTCACCAGGGGAAGTTTCGGACGGAGGTCAGCCGCTACCTGTCGAACTCGACCTATCCGGGAGGCAGCACGAAGGCTTGGTATCTGCTGTCGGATCCCAGTGACCTGCCGGTCATCGAGGTGGCCTTCCTCAACGGGCAGGAGGCGCCGGTCATTGAGACGGCGGAGGCTGACTTCAATGTGCTGGGGATCCAGATGCGTGGCTATCACGACTTCGGGGCCAGTCTGCAGGACCCCCGTGGCGGCGTGAAGATGAAGGGAGAAGTCTGATGACGACTTTTGTGGCTCAGCTAGCCAGTGACGGCGACACGGTGGATTACAGGCCCGGGGCGGATGTGGCCCCGGGGGCGGTGGTGGTCGTGGGGGACCTCGTGGGGGTGACCAAGCGGCCCATCCCGGCGAACACCCTTGGGGCCCTCGCGCTCACGGGTGTGTATGAGGTGCCCAAGGACTCCACTGTGGACATCCCGCTGGGCACACTCCTCTACTGGGACTCCACCAATCAACGTGTCACCCCAACCGTGGGCTCCAACAAACTCTTCGGACGTGCCGTCACGGCAGGACCCGTGGGTGCTGATCGCATCCAGGTCAGGCTGGAGGCCCGATGAGCCACCCCGCACCCGATGTCGAGGTCCTGCAGTCCAGCCAGTGGGATGTGGTCCAGGGCTCACCCACGCCCTACCAGGATCCCTTCGGCAATGAAAATCTCGAGCTCACGGGCGGCGACGCCCTGGAGACGGCGGAGACCGACCTCTACGACGGCCAGGCGCATGGCGGTGGCTCCCGGCGCAAGTATTCCGTGGCCATCAACCTCAAGGACCTCGCCCCTCTCGACAACGCGGGCTCGAAAATGCTCGTCCGCTTCAATGACATCACCAAGGGCGGGCTCCAGTTCAAGCTGGCCAGTGCCACGGAATACCACGCGATCATGTTCAACGATGGCGGTGGTGGGGTTTCCGCCAACCGCACGACGCTCAAGATTCCGGTGGCGGGTCTTGACCTTGGGAACCCCGGGCGTGTTTACCTGACCTTCAACTCTGATGACAACCGCTACAAGGCCTATCGGCAGGGGGTGGAGGTGCCTGGCACCACCGTGGTGGTGAATGCCTTCGGTTTTGTGGGCCTCGGGCAGGGCTTCAATCACCTCGTCATCGGCGAAAACTATGCCGGGGAGGCGTATCGCCTCCGGGAATGGATCGGGGTGGAGCTTGATGCCGCGCAGGTGGCGCATGAGTTCCAAACCGAGCAGGACATTTTGAATCCTCCGGCTCCTCCTGCCCCTGCGGGAATTGTGGCCAAGAGTAAGGGAGGCGCGGGTCATGACATTGATTTCCGTCCTTCTGTGGACACTCCTGCTGGTGCCGTGGCGGTCCTGGAGCAGCTGGTGGGTGTCGTCAGCCGCGAAGTGAAGGCGGGTGGACTTGGGGCCCTGGCGGTGAGCGGAGCCTTTGACTTCCCCAAGGGCGCGGACGTGATCCCCATGGGCAAGCTGCTGTATTGGGACGCCACAAACCAACGTGTGGCCCTGACAGCGGTGCCAGGGGCGGTGAAGCTGGGTCATGCCTTGGCCGCGAGGGTGGCGCTCGACACCAGGGTGCCCGTCAGGATGATCTCGTGAACAACATCCTCGAAAACGGATCGAACTGGCTCGAGGATATGCGCCACGAGCACACCACCAAACTGGTCCGCTACAAGCGCGGGCCCGTCGAGCTCGACATCCAGGCTACCATCGGCAAGACGATCTTCAAGCTCGGTGAAGGCCTGGGTGCCGAGGGCCGTGTGGTCAGCCGGGATTACCTGGTGCGTGCCGAGGATTTTGCAGCCCTGTTCCCCGGCACCACTCCTCTCAGGGGAGACCGGATTATAGAGGAACGCGGCACCATCATCATGTCGCACGAGGTGTTGGCCCCGGGCGGGGAGCCGCACTTTCGGGAGAGCGACCTCTACGGCAAGACCCTCCGGATCCACACGAAGCTCGTCAAGGTGGAGAATGCCCCATGACCATCAAGGGAATCATCACACCAGGCCTCCTCGCGTTCCTGTGCGCCTTCGCTGGGATCACGGTGCAGTGGGGTATCGTCCACGCCAAGCTCGAACACATGGAGAAGAGGCTCGATGAGTTTCTTTTCGAGTCCCGTTCCCTCAACCAAAACGTCCGGGACATCGACCGCCGGGTGGGCACCCTGGAAGGCAGGAGCCGATGACTCACACCATTGTGGCCATTGCCGACCAGGTGGTGTTCGCGCTCAACGCGAGTGTGCTGTCTCAGCCTCTCACCGCTGAGCGGAGATTTCGCGTGGAGTTTGGCCTGGATGAGCTGGAGACCCTCCGGGTGAGCGTGGTGCCCAAGGCTGTGAACCAGCGCGCGATCACGAGATCCAAGGAGATGTTCGATTATGAGATCGACATCGGGATCCAGCAGAAGATCCCCAGCGAAGACAATGTGGACATTGAGCCCTTGCTCGCACTCGCCGAGGAGATCCTGGCGTTCCTGCGGTTTCAGAAGCTGCTGGCGCTTCCCGATGTGACTTGGCTCAAGGCCGAGCATACGCCCATCTATTCAGCCGAACACCTCGGGGAACTCCGGGTCTTCACCAGTGTGTTGACAGTCACCTACAGGAGGACCGCATGATCAGCCTGAAGGCCAAGGCGGTGTTCCACGGCAAGGCCATACTCAAAAAGGTAGAGGAAGCCACGGTGAAGTCGCTGGGGCACGCGGGCGCACTGGTCCGCCTCATCGCCAGGCGCAGTATCAAGAGGAGCCCAGTCAAGAGCGCGGAGGGCACTCCCCCGCACACCCGTAGGGGATTGCTTCGCGGTGCCATCCTCTACGCCCAGGAGAAGGGGCGAGTGATCATTGGCCCGAGCGCGCGCATCGCGGGGCCTGCGGGCAAGCCACATGAGTTCGGGGGGAAGTTCCGGGCAGAGCGCTACCCCAAGAGGCCTTTCATGGGTCCGGCCCTGCAGAAGGCCGCAGACAGGCTCCCAAAATTCTGGAAGAAATCGGTCAGGTAAGGAGGCATCATGAGTATCAAGCTCGGTATGGAAGGCAAGCTCTACTTTGACCCCTCGGGTGTGGGCGGGTCCACGTGGACAGAGATGCCCAACGCCAAGGATGTCACCCTCAACCTCGAAAAAGGCGAGGCCGATGTCACCACACGCGCCAACCAAGGCTGGCGGGCCACCATCGGCACCCTGCGGGACGCGAGTGTCGAATTTGAAATGATCTGGGACACGGCCGACGCCGGGTTTGCGGCGATCAAGGACGCCTTCCTCAACGGCACTCCCATCGGGCTCGCGATCATGGACGGAGGAATCGCGCTGGCAGGGTCACAGGGTCTGCAGGCTAACTTCTCCATCACCAATTTCTCTCGCAGTGAACCCCTGGAGGAATCGATGAGCGTTTCCGTCACGGCCAAGCCCACCTACAGCACGCTCGCCCCTGCCTGGGTGGTGGTCCCATGAGGCCCTTCACCGATTCGCGCCAGAGGAAGTGGGAGATTGCCATCAATGTCGCCACGATCAAGAGGGTGCGGGCCCTCACTGGGAAGGATCTTCTGGCCATTGCCGATGGAGACCTCCTCCAAACACTGGTCGGCGACCCCGTACTGCTGGCGGACATCCTGTGGGTGCTGGTCCAGCCGCAGGCCCAGGCGCAGGGGGTTTCTGACGAGGACTTCGGATCCGCACTAGCGGGTGATGCCATCGAAGCCGCCACAGCCGCCTTCCTGGAGGAGCTTGTCGATTTTTTCCCCCAATCCCGGAGACAGCTCTTGCAGCGCGCGCTGAAGGCCCTCCGGGATCTCGAGGCGGTGATCCTGAGGGAGGCGGACCAGAAGCTGGAAGAGGCCATCCAGACCCTTGGGGGCTCATCTGGGAGCTCTCCGGCATTGTCGGCGTCGATCCCAGCGGGTTGACCATGCGGGAGCTGGTGTGGATGTCGCACGCCAGGCAGAAGGCCCTGTGGGCGCTGGGTTCGTCCGTCATGGCGCTCTTGGCGAACCTCCATCGGGATCCCAAGAAGGGCAAGAAGTGGAGCCCACGGGACTTCAACCCATTTGAGAAGGGCAAAAAGGAAATGGTGCCGCTGACAGTGCTGCGGGATGTGTTTGTGGAAAGGAGGGTGAGGTAGCCATGGCATCCACCGGTGAAATCAAGGCGGGCCAGGCCTTTGTGGAGATCACCGCGCGCACCGAGGCCCTGCAGGCAGGTCTCAAGGGTGCCCAGAAGAAAATCAAGGATTTCTCATCTGTGGTCACTGGGCTGGGGCTCAAGCTCTCGGCGTTGGGTGCCGCAGCCTCGGCTCCCCTGGCGGCGGGCACAGCCGAGTTTGCCTCGTTTGAGAAGGAGTTTGTCCGTCTCGGCACGGTGCTCGATGAACCCGAGAAGCACCTGGAGAGTTTCAAGAAGGGGCTCGGCGATCTGGCTGTGGAGACCGGGAAATCCTCGGTGGAGCTCTCCCAGGCGCTCTTTGCGATCCTCTCAGCTGGCATCGCCCCGGAGAAGGCTCTCGAGGTCCTTGCGGTCAGTGCCAAGGCCGCCAATGCGGGTTCTGCAGAGCTCGCCACCACTGTGGACAGCGTGACCAGGGTGCTGGGGGCCTATGGCCTGGGGGCCGAGCGGGCCGGGGATGTCAGCGATTTTCTCTTTGCCACGATCAGGCGTGGGAGGCTCAGCATGGAGGATCTCTCCTCGAGCCTGGGCGCTGTACTGCCGCTGGCATCATCAGCGGGGGTGAGCCTCGAGGAGGTGGGGGCGGTGCTGGCCACACTGACCCGGGCCGGGGTGAAGGCTGAAACAGCCTCCATGTCCCTGAATGCGGTGCTCGCCGACATCATCGACCCCTCCGAGGAAGCAAGTGCGGCAGCAGAAGCATTGGGCATCACCCTTTCCACAGCCGGGCTACAGTCTGAGGGTCTGGTCGGCATCCTCCAGAAGCTCGGGGGGCTTTCCCCTGAGGATGTGGCTAAGGTCTTTCCCTCGGTGCGGGCCCTCAAGGGGGTGCTTCCCGCCATCCGCAACCTCGAAGCCCTGGGTGATAACCTCGCGGCCATCTCGAACCGGGCCGGAGCCACCGAGAAGGCTGCGTCTGCGATGTCGGGCACCCTCCAGGGTGGTTTCAATAAGGTCAGGCGCACCCTTGAGGAGACATTCCTGGTGATCGGGGAGGCTCTGGTACCCACGCAGAAGAAGATCCTGGGATTTGTGCAGGTGGCTCTGAAGGGTTTCAGGGGGTTTCTGCAGGGGAACCAGGAGCTGATCGTCACTTTTGCCAAGATCACCACACTGGTCGGCATCTTGGGGGCGGGGCTGACGGCGCTTGGTGCGGCGGGGGTGGCGCTTTCGAGCGTATTCGGGGGGCTTTCTACCATGGTGGGGGCGGCGGGCACGATCCTCTTCAAGGTCGTGGGGATCGTCACCACGCTCTTGAGCCCCATCGGATTGCTTGCCACAGCGTCCCTTGTCCTAGGGGTGAGCGTCCTCAAATCAACCGGCATCATAGATGAGGCCCTCAGATTTGCGCAGGAGCGATTCGGCGAATTCAAAGACACCGCCCTTCAAACCTGGTCGGCCATCAGCCAGGCCTTCGCGGCGGGGGATCTCAAGGGGGCGATCAGGGTGCTAGTCGCAGGGCTCAAGTTGGAATTTGCCCAGGGGATCGAGAGCCTCAAGACTCTCTGGCTCACGTTCAAGGATGCCTTCCTCACCATCTTCCATGACACCATGTTTGCGGCCCAGGCTCTTTTCATTGACAGCTGGTTTGACATCCAGGATGTCTTCTCCCGCGTCACCTCGGCCCTGGCGCAAACCTGGCTGGAATTTGCGGGGAGGGTGAAGGGCATCTGGAACGACGTCACGAGCGCCGTGGCGAAGGGGTTTCTTGAGATCCAGGGCCTGGCGGACTCTTCCCTTGATGTGGAGGCGGCCAAGAGGACGCTGGAGGAGCACACCCAGATCGAGAAAAAAAGAATCGAGGATGAGACGGTAGCGCGCTCCCAATCCCTGGCGGACCAGCGTGGGCGGGAACAGGCCGATCTGGAGGGGCGTCGCCGTGAGTCCCTGGCCTTCCTCGGGCGCGAGCGCGCGGGTCAGGAGGCGGGGCAGAGCCAGCAGTTTGCGGTGGATCTCCTGGCGGCCCAATCCGAGCTCGAGAAGGCGAGAGGGGAATTCCAGCGGGCCGTGCGAGCCACAGGGGCGCAGGAGACAAGAACTGGGGCAAGGAAACCGGAGCTCGACATCGAGGCGCTCAAGAAGGAGCTCCTCGGCGTGGGTGATGCTGTCGCCGGGGCGCGCTCGCAGACCCTCGATATCCAGGGCACCTTCAATGCCGCTACAGCCGAGACCCTGGGAGCCTCAGGCTTGGAGGAGCGCACAGCGAAGGCCACCGAGGAAACCGCCCGCAACACTCAGAAGCTCCTCCGGGAGGTGATAAACAATCCCCTGGAATTCAGCTGATGCCCGCCATCGTCACCGAGCTTTTCGACAGGCGCACAGAAACGGTCTCGGCCCGGCCCACTGCTGAGGTCCAATACCTTGTTTCTGGCGCAATAGATGAGGCCCAGGTCAAAACAGACGCCCAAAACGCTATACCTCTTATATATAGCGGCCTTCTCAGGAAAGAGATCATCCTGGAGGAGAGGCTGGATGCCACCTCTTGGCGGGTGACGGCCCATTACGGGATCCCCGAGGTGGATGACGACGGGGCGACCCCGGACCCGGTGGAAACCTTCGACACGGGTGGGGGCCAACAGCACATCACCCAGAGTCTTTCTACGATTTCAAGGCATGGCCCAGCGGCTTCTGTGGAATTGAAGGGCGCCATAGGTTTTGACGGCGAGCAGGTGCAGGGCGTCGACATCACGGTGCCCGTTTACAACTTCACCGAGACACAATATTTTGAAGATGCGGATGTGACCTTTGCGTATCGCGGGATCATCATGCGCCTGACGGGAAGGGTGAACGACGCGCCGTTCAAGGGATTCCAGGCGGGCGAGGTCCTCTTCCTCGGAGCCTCGGGATCTCGCCGTGTCAGCGAGCTTTGGGAGATCACCTTCCGCTTTGCTGGCCTACCCAACCGCACCTCCTTCCAGGTCGGCGACATCCTCGTGCCCGCCAAGAAGGGCTGGGAATACCTCTGGGTGCAGTATGGCAAGGATGTGGATACTGCGGTCAAGCAGATCATCAAGAAGCCAATCGCGGTTTACATCGAGAAGGTCTATGAGCTGGGGGATTTTTCGACGCTGGACATCGGCATCTGATGGCCGGGGATTTTTTGAAAAAGGTAACACCAGGCGATCCCATCAAGATTCCAGCCCAGGCCTACAACTCCTTCATTGATGCGGCGAGAGCGCATAGGGAGCGTAGCCTTGGCCAGGGGGCGGGGGAGGACTCTGGGCTCAATATCCACATGGATCTGCAGGTCCGGAACTCCACAGGAGCCGACCAGGATGAGTTTGCGGTGCTGTCCCTCGGGAGCATCGTCCTCTCCCCTGTGGACAATCTACCGCTCTTCAAGGATCGGCCCACCTTCGATGTGGTGGCGTCCACCATTACAGGCCGCACGGCGATCTTGCAGGAGCCCTTGAAGATGGGAGCCTTAGGGTGGGCGCGCATTCTGGGGATCTCGGTCGTCAGGATCAACGTCATTGACGAGTCGCATAGCTGGGCCAAGGTGGTGGCCGGGTCGCCCAACCTCGAGTCCTCCTTCGGGGGAGTCTTCAGGATCCTCTACAAGGAATCCGGGACTGGGCTCAAGTGGGGTCTCGTCGAGTTTCCTTCCACACCCCCCCTGGTCCGCCGATTCCGGGTCCAGTCGGATCACGGCGACCACATCAAGTGCAAGGGCCTCACAGGCGGCACGCTGGACGCCGAGATGACCGACATCGCCAAGAATTTCCTCTGCCGCCGCACGCCTTTTGACGGCCAGGTGCGCGCGGGAGTTTCCTACGCCTACGTCAATGATTCAAAACGCACCGCGACCCAGGGGGCCGAGACGGAAACCCAGGTGATCGTGCCGAGCTTCGTCTCAGGCGATGAGATCCTGGCGATGGGCAGCATTCCCGGTGGCACAAATGTGATGGTGTCGGGTGTGGAGCTCCTCTGGCAGGACCTCAACCTCGATGGCCGGGCCTGGGCGAAGGAAGCAGAATGAGTTTCGATTCATTCCATGGCTCCAAGCTCGGGGTCTTTCTTGAAAGCGCTCTCGGGGCGCGTGGCCTGGAAGGTGGCGACAGCTTGTCTGGAAATCTTCTCGCCTCCGGCACTTTTTTTAACCTTGAAGGCAACCCCTCATTCCAATCGCGCCTAGCGCGCTTTGATGGGTCGCAGTGGAACCGCGTGGGGACAACGGGCAACTCCATCAACGAGATCAACGGATCGATCTACGCCATGGAAATTTTCCAGAACGCCCTCTACATCGGCGGAAACTTCAGTGTCGTCGGTCCCAACGGTTTCGTCTCCGCCTCGAGGATCGCAAGATTCGACCTCATCACCAACACCTGGTCCGCCCTGGGCACTGGCCTCAACGCCACCTGCTATGCGCTCAAGGCTCACGCCGGGCTCCTTTTCATTGCCGGGTCTTTCACCCAGGCTGGCCCTCTCACCAGTCTCGGCAACATGATCGCCTGGGATGGATCATCCTTTGTCAGTGTGGGCACTCCCATCGTGCTTCCTGGAGGGGACTCAAAGCGCATCAACGCCTTCGCGATCCACGGCGGCAGTCTTTATGTCGGTGGCCGCACCCGCATCAACCAAGCCCTGCTGGCTCGATACGATGGGGGTAGTAGCTGGTCGCAGTGCACCTACACCCCGGCTCCCAGCTCATCAGCAGAGGTCTATTCCTTCGGCACCTATCAAGGCAATCTCCTCGCGGTGGGCAATCCCATATTCAACTCTCCCGGATTCTTCCTGGGAAAAATTGCCGGGCTCTCAGTGTCTCCCCTGCGGGTGCGCATCACACCAGCGGGTTCATCGAGCTGGCCCACATCAGCGGTGGAGTTTCAGGGAAGTCTCATCGTCAAAATGATTGCCTTGCCCGATGGCCTCAAGAAGCTCAATCCATCGAACACCACGCCGCTCACGCCTGATGGCACCCTGGAGCCCTATCCTGTTTACACGGGTGTCGGGGGGTCCTCGGGGTATCTGGCCGAGCAAATTGCCCTGTATCAGGGAAACCTTGTGGCAGACTCGGGCACCAAAAAGCCCGGGAATGTGGCGGGTGTGGCGACCTACTCGGGGTCGGGTAATTGGGTGAAATTGGGGGCCCCAACGATCACATTTGCGAATAGGTTTTTGGTGGTGCCGTGAAGATGGGTGTTTCAATCGGGATGATCGTGTTTGGCCGACATTGGAGATTCTGGATGCGGCGGGGCCGTTTGTGGAGTTTTCAATATGAATGTGCGACCTGAAATGCGGCGCCATCGTGCTGTGAATTCCCTTGCTTTTGAGCAGAACTTTCTCCCTAGTGTGAGGGCGCAGGCTTGCGCGATACAGGAGGTCGACATGTCACGGAAAAAGAAGAAAAGGATCGCAAAACACCAACCCCTCTTCGCCCCGGGTGACAAGGTGTTGATCCGTTTGAACCCTTATCACCTTGGCGCGAAAGACATTGTGGGGAGTGTGGTGTGCTGTCGCCCTGGAGAAGGTTTCGCAGGTAGCGATCTGGTAGATGTGCGCTACAAGCATCCTCGCACTGGCAAGTGGCATACCAGGCCCTTTGGCCTGCCTTCCATTGAAGCCGCAACCCCCATCAGCATCCTTATCCTGGCGGATAGGCATGAAGCCACGGCCTTGGCCTTGCGCCGCCTCCTAACCAAGCTTACACCCACATGATGCCAAGCAGGCGGTGCTTGTGGCTCCAGATCACATGTAATAAACTTTGAGGCATCACTTGTTGTTTTCAGAGGGATCTGCCGGGTGTTTTTGCAAATCGGAGCAGGAAAATGATGAATGTCCGTGCCGCCGCTGTACAGATCCTCCGGGAAGCCGGTGAGCCCCTTCACGCCAGGGAGATCACCAAGCGTATGACGGCCGGAGGACTTTGGCGTAGCGAAGGAAAGACCCCCGCCGCGACCGTCGGTGCCCGGCTTTACTCAGACATCAAGAAGAGTGGTGACAAGTCGCCGTTTGTGCTTGTGGCCTCACAGACCTTTGGCCTGCATGAAAATGGAGCAAAGCCGTCCTCATCATCCAAGCGACCGGTGGAACCAAAGACCAAGGTGTCGGCAACAACATATTCCTTCCTCAAGGCGGCTGAAAAGGTGCTTGAACAGTTCGGCAACAAAAAGCCAATGCATTTCCGCGACATCACTGCCAAGGCTCTCAAACTGGGTTGGCTCGACACGCAGGGGAAAACTCCGGATGCAACCATGGCCGCACAGCTTTATACCGCAAGCAAGCGGGCCCAGCGCCAGGGGGAGGGACCCCTCTTTGTGCAACATGCGCGCGGCATGTTTGGGCTGAGTAAATGGATGGGCCAGGGTCTGGTCTTAGAGATCGATCAGCAGAATCAGCGCGCCAGGAAGGCGCTGTTGGCCCGTCTGCTGGCGCTGAGCTGGGGCCAGTTCGAAGTGCTGATCGGGCGCCTTCTGGCCGAGATGGGTTTCGATGACATCGAGGTGTACCGCAAGAGCGGCGATGGGGGTATCGATGTGCGGGCCACTCTCGTCGTCGGCGGGACGATCCGCACCCGCATGGCCATACAGGCAAAAAAGTGGAAGGCCAATGTCCAGTCCCCAGTGGTGCAACAGGTGCGTGGTAGTCTTGGAACGCACGAGCAGGGGCTCATCATCACGACGAGTGATTTCAGCCCCGGGGCGAAGCGGGAGGCCGAACGGTCTGATGCAGTGCCTGTGGGGCTGATGAATGGGGAGCAACTGGCGCGGCTCCTTGTGGCGCATGAGATCGGGGTCGTCAAGCGGCCATTTTTCTTGATTGAACTGGAGGAGCCGGAGGGTCAGGCATCAACGAAGGTCAAGGAGATATAGACCAATCTGGTATGGCCATGCGCCGGTGGGGGGGCGGCCTATTCTGGAAGCTGAAAATTGGGTATCGTTGATGAGTTTGGATGGGGCGGAACCGTTTGTGAAGTTTGTAGTGTAAGGATCTCTAAATCACTACGATTGAGGGCAAGTCGAAATATGGTCACGAAAGATTTTAGCAAAGGAAACAAGTAGATTTTGAAGATTCCGCCTTCAATATTGAATCGCAATACCCGACTGGCTGAGCACTGGTGCCCATTCTGGCGGGTACGACACCGCCTCTCGCCGTTCCCTATTCTGTTCGCGCCAAGCCCCTCAGATTTGCGTGAATGGATCGTTGAGGTCATGCCGCCAGCGTTCGCGTTGCAGCGACCGCTACCTAGTAACGGGAGAATCCAGGTCAGCCTACATCGCGTGCTTATTGAAACGGGCATAGCCACGACTCTCGCAACCACGTCCTGGGATCCGAGATCGTGGTTTGCTCTGTTTCGTTATGGTGGCGATTTTGCGGGATCACATCCGGACTTGCGATTTTACGAAGGTGTCCAAGATAAAGATCCACGGCTTATGGCTGTCGCATCGGAGGAAGTAGCCGCAGGAATCTCATGTTATCTCCTTCGCGAGCACTTCGATCTAGAGCACATCGCAGACGCCTATGCCTGTATCAAGCGCAGAGAGTTGGTATATGTTGCCAATGCAACTTCTGAGGCGAGGCCGGACTATTTTTGTGAAGGTGCGGATGGGAAAGCCGTACTTGCTGAGAGCAAAGGCGCAACCGGGACCAAAAAAAGCATCACGAAAAGAATTGATCCTGAAGGTTGGAAGCAAGTACAGAATGTCGAGCCAGTAAACCTGCTGCTCAGAAACTCATGTAGTCGCGTTGTCATAGGGACACACTTCTGTATCCAAGGAATTCATCCCAAATCCGAAACCACAACGATAATCAAGGACCCAGATGGATCACGGGGGCAAGAGAAGAATCCAGAATCGGACATGGTAATACGTCTCGCCTACGCGAAAGCACTTCAGTTCATGGGGCATGACATCCTTGCTGATCAACTGGTTGCTGGACGAAAGATGCACTCGCCATTTTCAGAACTCGGCGAAAACACACGGTTGCCTCAAGTGGGGCAGTTGTCGATATTGCCATTGGGTATCACACCATTCGGTGACGTGATTGGGTTGTATGGCCCGATAGGAAAGGCATTATTGGGAAATGCATGTTCTTCTCTAAAGGCGGAAATTTTGAGAGCACTCAGGGGTTTTCGGGACAAGAGAGCGTCGCTCGAAGGCAAAGGATACGCCTTGCCCAACGGAGTCGTAATCGTTCATGATCCGGATGAACTGACGTAGAAGTTGATAAATCTTGCTGCGTGTCAGTCAATCAGGCGCGCGCCGGTGGGTTCGGCGGTGAGCGCCGGAAGCTGCGCATCGATGTAAAAAGGGCTTGGCTGGCTCGGCGTTTGTGGCTCTTCGGACCAGCGGGATTACCGACACACTAAGTCCTGCCATCAGTTTCCAGGGGAAATTTGTGGTCTGTCATTCCTCCTTTCCAAATTTCATGCGAGCCCTCAACCCCGCCAACACCACGCCTACTACACCAGATGGAACCTTTGAGCCCTATCCCGTGAATCTGGGGATGCAGAATGGGGGTGCGCCCCACATGATCATCTTCAACAATCAGCTCGTCACGGATGGCGGGACGAAGAATCCAGGGGGGATTGTCGGGGTGGCGGGGTACTCGGGGAGTGGGAATTGGGTGCCGTTGGGGAATTTAGATGGGGTGAGTGTGTTTTTGGAGTTTGAGGTGTAAAATGTGAGGGCCGACTGTTGTGCTCGCGGGACATGGAGTAGAGACGCATGGCCATGAAGATTTGGAAACTTACACCATCGAATCAAAACCATAACAACTGGCGTGCCAGCACCCACTACGGAGAGGTGATTATCCGAGCGGAGGATGAATTGTCGGCAAGAGCTCGCGCATCTATGGGATTTGGAATTGCAGCGCCAATGGTATTTGGCAAGCCTGTTCCCTACTTCCCTTGGGACGATCTGTCCCTTGTTACCTGTGAGGTGCTTCATAGTAGAGAATGGTCAATTGATGGTGATGAGGAAATATTAGTTCCTGCGGAAGCTGAGCTAGACCTTAAATCCCGGGGCGTTTGATGAGCAGAGAAGAGCAGACTGATCAAACATCCGCTCAGCGTTCAATTAGCGAAAAAAATGAGCGGACTACCAATTCCACCACAGCGGACAATCTCACGGCTTGGCTGGAGTTGATGCGCAATGCTGAAGTCAAGGCATTCATGGAGTCCTTCTTAAAACACGCCGCCAATTTATTTGGCAATACTCCAGAAGCCCGGAAGGCAAAGTACTGGCACAATGGGATCATGTTGATCTTGTCTTTTGCCTGTATTGGGACGCTGGCCTATATGAATCTGATCAGTGATGGAACAACCGGGGTGCTCGCTGGAATTATTGTCGGGTATTACTTCAAGAAGGATGGTTGAGGTCTAATGGGTACATTAGCACGAGGAATGTCGCCATGCCGGCATTTCCCAGCAATGCATGATGGAAGTATGTCACCGCATGCGCCATTCTGAAAATTATGTCAAATCCAGGCAACGCGTTTCCGACCATGGCGAGGTCTTCACCCCGGAGTGGATGGTCGAAGCGATGCTCGACTTGGTGAAGGGCGAGACGGAGCGCATCGATTCCCGATTTCTGGAGCCAGCGTGCGGCAGTGGCAACTTTCTTGTGAAGATTTTGAAACGGAAGCTCGCCGCTGTGGAAATCAAGTACGGCAAGTCCGAATTCGAGCGGCGGCACTATGCGCTCCTCGCGCTGATGTGCATCTATGGCATTGAGCTATTGACCGACAACATCGCTGAGTGCCGTGCGAATCTGCTGAAGATTCTTGCCGAATACCTGAATGTTGATGAGTCGGACGAAACCTATCGCGCCGCGTTCTGTGTTCTGTCCCTGAACCTCGTTCACGGTGACGCGCTAAAGATGCTCACCCATGACGACCGCCCGATCACTTTTGCCGAGTGGGGCTACCTGGGCAAGGGGAAGTTCCAGCGCCGCGATTTCCTTTTGGATATCCTTACCCACATGTCGTCCTTCAACGAACAGCACCCGCTTTTCGCACCTCTTGGCAAGCACAAGATCTTCACGCCAGAGAGGACCTATCCACCCATGTCGGTGAGTGAGCTGGCCGCCGCCGCGTCCGGCGACACCACAAAGGTGGCCGAATGAACGCCAAGGTTGGCTTTGCGCTCCGTGGCCGCAACCCGGATGTGCTGACGTGTATTGCGAACCTCTCCAACGACGAGGTTTTCACGCCACCGGAATTTGCAAACCAGATGCTGGACACGCTGGCCGAGGCATGGGCGGCAGACAAAGGCGGCGCGAACATATGGGCGGACAAGACGGTGAAGTTTCTTGATCCGTGTACGAAGACAGGCGTGTTCCTGCGCGAGATCACCAGCCGCCTTACCAAGGGCTTGGCCAAGGCAATACCCAACCTTGATGAACGCGTGAATCACATTCTAACAAAACAGGTGTTCGGCATCGGTATCACGCACCTCACGAGCCTGCTGGCGCGACGGAGCGTGTATTGTTCGAAGAACGCCAAAGGTAAGCACTCCATTGCCAAGTCGTTTGCCAGCAATGATGGGAATATTTGGTTCAAACACATGGAGCACACATGGGATGGTGCGAAGTGTGGGTACTGCGGAGCGCCCCGGTCGATTTTTGATCGTGAGGAGGGACTTGAAACCCATGCCTACGCTTTCATTCACACCAGCGATATAAAGGCTCGGCTAGCCGAGTTGTTTGGAGGTAATATGCAATTCGATGTGATCATCGGCAATCCACCGTACCAAATGACTGGCGGCGCGGGGGGTTCGAGCGACTCCTCGATCTACCATCTTTTTGTCCAGCAGGCACTCAAACTTGAACCGAGGTTTGCCTCTTTTGTCACGCCTTCGCGATGGATGGCGGGCGGGCGAGGGCTCGATGAGTTCAGGGCGCAGATGCTCAGCGAAGGCCATCTCCGTAGCCTCACGGACTTTCCCGATTCTGGCGATGCCTTCCCCGGCGTTCAAATCAAGGGTGGCGTGTGCTACTTCCTTTGGGATGGCGCATACAACGGGACCTGTAATGTCACACGCATGGCCGGAGGTGAAAGACATTTTCAACGCAATCGGCAGCTAGGCGAGTTTGATGTTTTCGTTCGTGACGAACGCGCACTTGGAATCCTGAGGAAGGTTCTCTCCAAGAAGGAGCCTTCGGTCTTTGAGCTCGTGTCAGGTGATACGCCATTCGGTATCGCGACGAACTTCGAGGGCTGGACCGAGAAAGGTGGGAGCGGCAAGATTGAGCTCCACCTGATCAGTAAGGGCAAGCGAACAACCGGTTTCATGAAGCGTGGAGACATTCGCAAGAATGCAAACACTATCGATACATGGAAGGTTCTAGTGCCCGAAGCTTATGGGGCTGGTGAGACTTTCCCGCATCAAATCCTAGGCAAAGAGATTGTAGCCGCGCCCCCATCAGCGTGCACTCAATCATACCTTGTTGTGGCTCCATTCAAATCCGAGAGGTCAGCTCAGAGTTTCAGTAGCTACTATCGGACTCGCCTATTCCGTTTTCTCGTGTCATTGAGAAAAATCACCCAGCATGCCCTGCGATCGACTTACACATGGGTGCCACAGCAGTCCTGGAGCAGAACTTGGACTGACGATCTACTGTACTCGAAGTATGGCATTACGAAGAGCGAAGTCGCATTCATTGAGAGTATGATACGACCAATGGGTGAGGGTGATGAGTAAGCGCATAGAAGAAATCCTTGCGCCCAAACCGGAAGCCCGTCCACGCATCTACGCATATTCGATTGACGACAGGGCGCATGCGGGGCTACTCAAAGTTGGTCAAACCACGCGGAGCGTGAAGCAGCGTGTTGCCGAGCAGCTCAAGACTGCCGCGATCAAGAACTACAAGATCGAGCTTGACGAGCCAGCCGAGCGCGACGATGGCACGATCATCACAGATCACCAGGTGCGCGCCATACTCGCTAAGAAGAAATTTGAAAATGCCGAGCTGGAATGGATGCGTTGCTCGGTCAATGACGTGAAGACCGTGCTCGCCGAACTGCGCTGTGGCAAGATGTTCACCGGCACGCATCACGAGACCTTCCCGATGCGCCGCGAGCAAATCGAGGCTGTGAACAAGACGCACGCTTACTTCCATTCCATCTGGAAGGAGGACAGGCATGCGGTCCCTCGGTTCCTCTGGAACGCGAAGATGCGCTTCGGCAAGACCTTCACCACCTACCAACTCGCGAAAAAGCTCGGCGCCAAGCGAGTGCTTGTGGTTACTTTCAAACCCGCCGTTGAGGATGCGTGGGAGATTGACCTCAAATCCCATGTGGATTTTGATGGCTGGCAATACCTGTCGAAAGCTTCAGGTGGCGACCCAACAAAGGCCTCCTCGAAAAACCCGCTCGTCTATTTCGGCTCTTTCCAGGACCTGCTCGGCCGTGACAAGGCCGGGAACATCAAGGCCAAGAATGAATGGCTCCATGAGGTGAATTGGGACCTTGTGGTTTTCGATGAGTACCACTTCGGGGCATGGCGGGATAGTGCGAAGGAACTATTCGAGGACGAAGAAGAGGCGATCTCCAGGGTGGAGGCCCGGTTGGAAGATGCCAAGGGCCAGAAAGAGAAAATCGCCGATTTGCAGGAACCATTGGAAAGGGAAACCGAGTTCCTGCCCATCACGACCAAGGCATGTCTCTACCTATCTGGAACACCGTTCAAAGCGTTGGCCACCGGCGAATTTATCGAAGAACAGATTTACAACTGGACCTACACCGATGAGCAGCGTGCCAAGGAGGAATTCGCCGCCAGGAATCCCGGCAACCGGAACCCCTATGGTGCACTGCCACAGATGCGCCTGCTCACCTACCAGATGCCGGATGAACTTCTGGCAATTGCAAGCGCTGGGGAGTTCGACGAGTTCGATCTCAACGCCTTCTTCGAGGCATCGGGCACAGGGACTAAGGCGCGGTTCAAACACGCAAGCGATGTGCAGAAGTGGCTGGAGATCATTCGGGGAGGATATGCTCCTAAGTCAGCCGAACATCTGAAGACGGGCACTCGGCCGCCATTTCCATATTCGGACGCGCGCCTGTTACCCTACCTTCAGCACTCCTTTTGGTTCCTCCCTAATGTCGCGGCTTGCCACGCGATGGCAAACCTGCTGGCAGAGAGGCACAACACCTTCTGGCGCGACTATCAGGTGATCATCGCCGCTGGCGCCTCGGCTGGCATTGGATTGGAGGCGTTGCCGCCCGTGCGCAAAGCCCTCGGTAGCGGATTCGAGACCAAGACCATCACGCTCTCGTGCGGAAAGCTCGCCACCGGAGTGACGGTGCCGCAGTGGTCATCAATCCTGATGCTACGCAACCTCAAGTCACCGGAAACCTACTTTCAGGCCGCATTCCGCGTTCAGTCGCCATGGGCCATTAAGAACCCTCATGGCGACAATCCGAACGAGGAGGAGGTGCTCAAGCCTGTCTGCTTCGTTTTTGACTTCGCGCCCACGCGTGCGCTACGGCAGATCTCTGAGTACGGGATCGGCCTGTCGCCCACCGAGCCCAACCCCGAGAATGCCGTCAAGGATCTCGTGTCATTCCTGCCGGTGCTGGCCTACGACGGCGCAAACATGACGCAGATCGATGCGGGTGGCATCCTCGATATCGCGATGGCTGGCACCTCGGCCACGCTGCTGGCCCGCAAATGGGAGAGTGCACTGCTCGTAAATGTGGATAACGAAACCCTACGCCGCATCTTGGACAACCCTGAGGCGATGGCCGCCGTTGAGCGCATTGAGGGATGGCGGGCGCTTGGCGACAACATCATCGAGACCATCATCAACAAGAGCGACAAGGTCAAGGAGCTCAAGAACAAGGGCAGAGACAAGGAGTTGACCGACAAGCAGAAGAAGCAGCTCACCGAGGAGGAAAAGGAGTATAAGTCCAAGCGCAAGCTTGTGCAGGAGAAGCTGATCAAGTTCGCAACGCGGATCCCCGCGTTCATGTACCTGACAGATTTCCGCGAGAACACACTCCAAGACGTGATCACCAAGCTGGAACCAGATCTGTTTCTGGCCGTCACTGGGCTGGCGGTTAAGGACTTCCACCTGCTCGTGCGACTCAAGGTCTTCAACACCGAGCAGATGAACCAGGCAGTATTCGCGTTCCGACGGTACGAAGACGCGTCACTGCGCTACACTGGCATCGAGAGCCATGAGGGACTCAGGACTTATGGGCTGTATGACACGGTGGTGGCGAAGGAATGAAATGTAGCCATGCGAAGATACAGGTTGATAACCGGTTGCGGCGGGTTGCGATGTATGACTCAATAAGTTGGCAATCACGATCCGAGGAGGTGCCTACTATGCCTTGTGATTTCTGGAAATATATTTGTGAACCGTACATTGGGCGGAATTCGAGACTGATTCACGAATTCAAATGAGAGTAGAAAAAGTCAGAGCATCTCGTGACGGTCACGAATTTCATGAAGCGTGGACGGCACGAATGGCCATGCAACTCCTTTTGCCAGAAAGCGATCTGACAGCCATTGCCGTGGAGGGATTGTCAACAGCTGACCAGATCCATGCATCCACACAAACTATCGATATCGCTGACCTAACAAAGTATTTCGGAGGCAACCCTGAATTTAAACAGGCTAATAAGACGACCATTGTCCAGTTCAAGTACTCGATTGCTAGCGAAGACAAGGAATTTCGGGCGGCTGATGCGAAGAATACTGTGGTGAAGTTCGGCAAGACATATGTAGATTACATGAGGAAATACGGTGTTAAAGCCGTTGAAGCAAAGCTCGATTTTCAGCTCGTTACAAACCAGCCGATCAGTAAGTCACTCATAGAGGCAATGGATGGCTTGGCTTCTTGTTCGTCATGCAAGGGTGATGCTGAGCGACAGGCAAAGCAGCTTGAGAAATATTCTGGTTTAAGTGGCAAGCCTCTGGCGTCATTCGTACGGAAGTTCAAACTTTTTGGCCGATCTGGCAACCTTCGTGAAACAAAGAATGAACTGACGCGTATGCTCATTGACTGGTCTGCTACATATGACGCCAATGCTTCAGCAAGACTTGGAAAACTGAGGGAGCTCGTACGTGAAAAGGCTGGTTGTGCGGGCACAGGCAGAAACTTGATAACGCGCACTGACATACTGGGTGCATTACAAATCGGCGATCCGAAGGATTTATTGCCGTGTGAATCCACGCTCCCTAAAGTCGGCAATATTCTTGAGCGTGAACAGCTTGCTGAAGTCATTGCTCGTGTTTCGAATACGGCCATGCCACTACTTATTCATGCAACTGGTGGAGTCGGCAAGACCGTTTTTATGAGTACGCTCGAAACAGTGTTGGCTAACAATTATGAGGTTGTTTTTTTCGATTGCTTTGGTGGAGGTGCTTACCGGTCTCCCGAGGATTCCCGTCACCTGCCAAAGAAAGGGGTAATCCATATAGCGAATACTCTAGCCTTTCGTGGCTTTTGTGATCCTATTTTGCCTGACAATCCAGATGTACAAGGCTTGCTAAAAACCTTCAGAAGGCGTCTTATTCAGTCTCTTGAAACGATAAGAAGATATACACCAGGGAAGAAGCTAGCTCTGCTAATCGATGCGATAGATAATGCAGATATTATTGCGCGTCGGCGTAGTGAAGACTGTTTCCCAATTAAATTCCTTGAATGCTTGGACGCCGAGCCAATACCTGGAGTCAAACTCATAATTTCCTGTCGTCCTGAACGCAAGCCGGTAACCCATGCCAAATACGATGAGTATGAGCTGCGACCTTTTAGCAAGAGTG
This sequence comes from Planctomycetota bacterium, assembly GCA_050251015.1. Lineage (GTDB taxonomy): Bacteria > Planctomycetota > JBFWNO01 > JBFWNO01 > JBFWNO01 > JBFWNO01. The sequence goes on along the minus strand of JBFWNO010000003.1, from coordinate 17,887 downwards.
AAACAGCATCATTTATGCGCACAAGGCTAAAAAATCCCTCAGAGATAAAAATCAATGTTGCGCATGCTCGCTCAGGTGGGAATCCACGCGTGCTTGAATATCTCCTCAAAGAAGGCGGCGGGGTGCTGGATCAGTCCGAGATCGATAAAAAAATTGAACTAGAAGATCTTATTCAGAAAAGAATTACTGACGCGCTTTCCGCCGCAAATCTGCGAGGATGCCAGGAGAAAGATATAAATGCGTTCCTTGCCGGTCTTGCCGTACTTCCGCCGCCAGTGCCCCTTGAAGAATATGCCGGTGCGCATACCATGGCACTCGACGCGATCAAAAGCTTTTCTTCGGATTTGTCGCCGTTTCTGGAGCGCACAAACCAGGGGCTAATGTTTCGTGATGAACCGACTGAGACATTTGTCAATAAACGGTATGTGTCATCACGCGAGGCAATTCTCCATGTGGCCACTAAACTATTTGAACGACAGGATGTTTCTGTCTACGCAGCACGTGCGTTACCCGGACTCTTACTTCAACTTAACGATGGAGAACAACTTATCAAACTTGCCTTTGATGATCGTATACCATCGACCATCACGAGTGCTATCGGCAAGAGGAATGTGCGATATTCCAGACTTAAATCGGCAACACTTCACGCCGCCCAAAAAAAAGATTACAACAGTCTTGTCCGATTGTTGCTCGAACTTTCAACTATCGCGGCAGTTGATGAGCGCGGCAGGGATTATATTCGCGATCATCCAGATCTCATTGTGGCTGCCCAGGACATGGATGCGATGAGGCGTCTTTTTGAGACAAAAACTGGTTGGCGGGGAGCCCGTCATACGCGTCTTGCCATAGTCAACACGCTTTCTGGCGACTCTGATGAAGCATCCCGTCATTTTCACTTGGGCTATGAATGGATCGAACATTACAGACGCGAAAGCCGTGATCACGAGCCTCGCGATCATATCCCCGAGCCCACAGACATCGCTGCGATACCCTTCTTTATGATCTCGCAGGGTCGTTGCGTGGATGCCATGCAATATCTAAATCGGTGGAAAGACTGGTATGCATATGAGATCTGCGAACACATATTTGGTTATTTGAGGCTCTCGCAGTCACTTCGTTCTAAACAATCATTGCGGCATAACAAATTCGTTAGTGTGCTCTCAAGCATTGGTGTTCTGGCCGCCGCCCTATCATTCAACGAACTTTCGAAGGCGAAATGCAAAGACTTGGTAGCCAAGCTTGCAAATCGTTGCAAGGGTGCAGCAAATCTCGACCTTCGCGATGCCATTCATCGAAGTCGTTCAAATGAGCTACAGGATGGGTTGCGCAAGTCTGCAGCGATCGCGTTGTCGTTGGGCATGAAGTCGGAGGCGATGGCAATATCCATGCGTGTTCCACATAAGCGCCCTAACCTTTGGGCTTTCCGTGATGTTTCCTATAACCGCGATGTTTTCCCCTTCTTGTTTCGAATCGCGCTACACGCTGCTATTAAGAATCAACCCGTGCATGACAGGGATTTACTGCCACAAGAGCTTGTGCATATTTGTTCTCGCATTGGAAAAGATGTTGCAGGGAAGGAGTTCCGTGACAAGGCAAAAGAAAGAATAGATAAATGCTTAAATAACAAAACGAAAGACGAAGGACAGGGCGCCAAATCCAACTCCCTTAGCAATGAGTCTCATCATAGTGCAGGGCGGTTTTTAAGCCAGCGGCTTGAGCCGTTACTTGCACTAACGAGGGCGTTTTCGGCGGTTCTCGGATCGCGTCCAAGTTTAATAGACAAGACATTTGACGAGCTGATCAAAGCATGGGAGAAATCTTCCAGAAGCGTCGATTCGTACCGTCCTGACGAGATTGAACATTTCTTTCGTTTGTTGGGCTTCGATATTATGCTCTTTGCCTTCTGGTTCCGTCCTGAGCTTAAGCTGGCTACTGTAAAACGTCTATTGTCCAGCATCGATAACCAGAAAATTGGAGCGCATAGCCGCATACATATCGTTGCGATCCTTGCGCAAAAAAGGATGCTGCAAACGCTGGCTGGTGAACAAGCGATAAAGGTTCGCGCCTTGATCGAAAGGGAAGACGAAGTCGGCTATAGAGCATCTTTATTCGGAGCGTTGGGTCGTGCCATGTTGCCAGCAAGCATATGCGAAGCATCGAAGTACTTTCGTTATGGGCTCGAGCAGATGGACGCGATAGGTTCGGGAGACTACCAGTTTACTAATGAACTTTTGCTATTCGCCTCCCAAATGAAGGGTAGTGAGCTTGACGAGCATGATTTCCACACGTTGTCAAATATCTGTGAACTTAATATTGGGGAAGAGCCTGAGAAATTCTTCTGGGGCGCGTATGGACATGGTTTATCTAGGGTTGCCGGCCCGAGGGGGTTAGCAAAGCTGAGTCGTTGGGACGATAGGTCAAAGATTGCCCTGAATGTTACCTTGCTTCCATATCTAATTGGCTTGCTTAGAGATAATAAAATTGATGCGAAAGTCGCGCTTGCTCTAAACCGCCTTGCCAATCCGGTTGAGCATTATTTTTCTAGCTCGAAGGAGTTCGCGCAAGCGTTGCGTCAGCAGGCGGGTCCTGACCCAGTGGTTATCGAGGAATTGATTGACCAGTTCCAGGACAATAACCCCGATGTTGCGATGGATGATACATTCGAAACGCTCGGTAACCTTGCGCACGAAGCCCTTGGACCGTCTTCAGAAGTTGCAAGACATCTTGTAGCAGCGCGCGCTTGCTACGCCAAGGTGAGGGATATGCGTAATGATCGAAATAACCATGCAAGTTTTCCTAATCTCAAAAATCGTAAAGTAATGGACGAGCGTGGAAAAAAAAATCGGAAGGATCTCAAACATATTGTGGTGAAGACAGATCCTATAGATGAATCATCTTTAATCAAAGCAATCGATGAGTTTAATGCGCTTGGAAACATGTGCGATTTGAAAGGCGACTTCTTTGTAAATCTAAGAGGGAAGGTTCCATATCGTTTCCGCTCGAAATATATTCATAATATTGCAACGCTTGATAACCTCTTTTTCTACTGGAAGTTGGTCGAGTTAAAGGATGCTAAAAAAGCATGGAATAGATCATCAGTTGCGCTTACAGATATTTATGCGGATCTGGCCGACATTCTCATCAATGCGCATTCCCATGATCTTGTTGTGGATGGCCGTTTGTCCGGCTCCAACATCAAGGAGATATCTGATCTTACAGGTGTTCCGATTCCAGATCTAATTATTAAACTCATCAAAAACTGTGCCCGTTTGGACAATATGGTTCCAGGCTCAGTCTGGCTCGCCTTTGCAACGCTTATCTGTCCTGAGTCTGATGCAGGACAGGGACAGCTCGCATTAAGACGACTCCTTTCTAGTGAGGCTGCGAGACTGGTGGATAGTGTCGTCGATGGTCCTTGGACAGAGGGGCATTATCCGCCGGGTGATATTCAGAAAATCAGTGCAGGCCTAATTTGGCGCGTCTTCGGTTCTCCATACGCCGTTGATCGGTGGCGCGCAGCCCACAGTCTCCGAACATTTGCAAAATTCGGACGCTGGGATGTTATTGATAAAGTTGTTGAAAAGTTCAGTGAGGTAGGTGCGGGGCCCTTTCAAGCGAAAGAGCTTCCGTTCTTCTACATGCATGCTCGTCTATGGCTGCTCATTGCGTTGGCTAGGATAGCGACGGACTTTCCAGCTCAGATTGCGCGCTATAGGGATCAGCTACTGCAAATTGTAGTTAATGATATTGATCCGCATGTCCTAATGCGGCACTTTGCCGGCCAGGCGTTACATATATGTATGAGTGCTGGGCATTTGAATCTTCCTGCCAAGCAAGCGACATGTGTACGCGATACTGACCGCTCTCCGCACGGGCGTCTCAAGAAGAGGCTTCGGAAAAACGAAGACGCCTACTCAGGCCGCCCAAAATCTCAGCCGGAACCGGCCTTCCAGTTCCATCTCGACTACGACTTTCACAAGTATGACGTAGACAATCTTGCACGTGTCTTCGGCCAACAGTGCTGGAAAGTCGTCGATCAGATGGCGGAAATTGTCCATGCAATCGATCCGAAGGTCGAAGCTATGCATGACTCACCTGGGCGAGAGTCTCGATACAGGCATGCTTCCTACGAGATGACTACCCGATATCAAACGTATGGACAGCAACTAGGCTGGCATGCTCTCTTCATTGTTGCAGGCAGGTTGCTTAAGGATTATCCAGTTACAGATGATAGCTGGCATGATGGCGATCCTTGGAGGGAGTGGTTTGGTCGATATACCCTCACGAGCAATGATGGACTCTGGTTGTCGGATGGGACTGACAGAACGCCACTCGATACAGCGAAAATTCTCCTTGAAAGAAAGAAAAATGAGCTGTCGATTATTGGCGATCGCGAGAAAATTCTGACGCTAATCAACAGTGGACCGCGAATGAGCAAAGGTCTTATTGTCGATGGCCAATGGACATCCGCAGACAACGTCAAAGTTCGTATTTCATCTGCCTTGGTTTCTCCGCAAAGAGCAGCCGTTCTCGCGCGCAAGTTGGTTTGCGAAGAGCCGATGGTAGTTTGTGTTCCATGCTTACAAGTGGACGAAGAAAATAGAGAATATTTTAGAGGCAATATGAGTGAATACACGCCTTGGATTGTTTGTCCGTCCGATGATGCTCGTCTCGATAAGCACGATCCATATAGTGTGTCAACGGCCAATTCCAGATCGTATTTGGCACATGACTTTGTTGAATTCTGCTCTCTATCAAAAGGTGACTCATTTGGCCGTATCTGGAAGGATGCCCGTGGTCGTCCAGTTTTGTCCGCGCAGGCATGGGGCAGGGAAGGCCAGGATAGGGAAGATGAAGACGATTTCGGGATGCGTCTCTTATGTACCCCTTCTGTCTTGAAGAGTATCCTCGTGAAATGTAATAAGGATCTACTCGTTCTAATCAACCTCCAGCGTTATGAAAGGGACATTTACCCCAACAGGGGAAAATACACTCACACTGTCGCTGTGATACACGTGACCAAAGCTCTTAATCTTAAATACTTCAAGGGGCGCGTTAATCACCTTCACAAGATGCAGTATTGAAATATAGTTCGGTAGATTGGCGACTTCTACCGCTCCGCTCTCATTGCAGAACCGGCGGGAACTCCTCCAATGCCTCGGCCTCCATCAGCGCCGCGTCCAGGGGCCGCAGATAACCCTGTAACTTCTTCATGTCCCGTTCTGCGGGGTCCAGCCACGCGTTTTCCCATTCCGCTGTGGAGATCACCGGCATCCGAGCATGAATGGGCGCGAGCAGAGCATTGGGCTCCGTCGTGATGATCGTGCAGGATTTGATCACCTTGCCATCCGGTCCCGTCCAGGAATCCCAGAGTCCGGCGAACGCAAAGGGCTCATGGCTCTTGAGGCGAATGCGATAGGGGATCTTTTTCGCACCATTCTTTTTCCATTCATAGAAGCTGTCGGCCACGATCAGGCAGCGCTGCTTCGAAAACGGACCTCTAAAGCTGGGCCTTTCGGCAACGGTTTCAGCGCGGGCGTTGATCATCTTGACGCCGATGTCCTTGTCTTTGGCCCAGTGCGGGATCAATCCCCATTGGAAGAAGGCGGGAGCGCGGCCCTTGGGTCCATGGACCACGGCGAGGATGCGTTGGGTGGGGCGGACGTCGGTATTGTGGGGTAGGGGTATGCCCGCAAGGTCGATCCCAAAGCGGATGCGGATCTTGGCTTCTTCAGTATTGAAGGAGAAACGGCCGCACATGGGTGCATTATAGAAGTGGCTGCAGGATCGCTGTCATGAGACCTTTTAGCCAGCCAAGGAATCATGATTGATGCGCTATGATTCCAATCAATGAAACCCATCTTCACAGTGCATGCCGGGGAATTTGTAGTCGCGGACTACATCGAGAAGACATTCAAACGCTGCAACCTATGGGTCCCATCCAGAGACACTGGGATTGATCTGCTCGTTACAAACTCCAAAAACAACAAGGCCATCTCCCTCCAGGTGAAGTTCTCAAGGGACTTCCTGACCACCCATTTCTCATCTTTGTTCCAGAAGTCTTTGCGGGCCTGCGGTTGGTGGTCTATCAACCAGGACAAGCTCGCAAAGTCCAAAGCGGATTATTGGGTTTTCGTTGTCGTGGGGTTTGAGCGCCGAATCACTGAATTCATCGTCATCAAACCCAAAGATTTATTGAAGCGCATTAAGGCAATTCACGGGAATGGCCGCACTATACAGTGCTATCTCAATGTGACAGCGAATGGGCAGTGCTGGGAGTCCCGTGGGCTCAAGCGCAAGGACCAATTGGCCCTGGCCCTCGGGGACAACTCAGACCGCAAGCGGGACTTCTCCACATTTCTGAATAATTGGGGGCCGATTCAGAAGCTCAATGGGAAGTAGCCCATAGGCATACTATGGGGATGGAGATCTACCCTTCCACCCAGCATCCTTTTCCTCATCAAGTACCCAGGGCGCAAGCATCAGCGCCACAGACCGGTAATCCTCCTCCAAGATAAACCCAGGCTTCCCCACCCGCTCCAAAGGTTTGAACTCCTCGTCGCTGACGATCTCGCGCGCCGGGAATATGGATGTCCGGATGTGTTCGCAACACGCAGATACCCGCACCTGGTCCGCGTATGCCAGCACGAAGGGCGCGTGGCACCACTTGGAGTTGAGAATCAGCCAAGCACAATGGGACGTCTTGGAATTGACCACAATCCTCAGGATGAAATGCTCGGCGTCACCCTCCTCCATCATCTTGCAGGGGCAGGAAAGTTTCGAGGCGGACAGGAGAGGCTCATTGATGGCCACGCTGGGGACATCATCCTTCACGTAACCCGTTATGAGCCCGCGTCCAGCAAGTGAAGCCAGCAGGGAGTGCACCTTGTCCGTGGTGGTGTCCGGCTTCCCAAGGATCTCGAGCACTTGCTCGTCGACCAGATCATTCCAGGGGGAGATGTCTTTGAATTTCATGATCCCTGCCTTTCCGACATCATTGAACACCATGCCGGGTACGGCACATTCATCCGCACATTGCCGTCACCCAGACGCGCCCGCGTCATTGCGCCTGGTCGGCCGTCTGCACCGACTTCAAGGTCCACAGATCCTTGAGCTGGTTGTGGATAAGGATGAGCGTGTCGCGGGCCTCGGTGGTTACGGCGTAGTAATGGTGGGGGGTGGCAACGCTGTCGCGCGAGAGCCAGTGAGCGTTGAGGGCCCTGACCACGAATTCCTGGTGGCCCCAGCGCACCTTGAAGATCCGCAGGCGGCTGACCGTGGAGGAGCGCTGGATCGCCTCGGCGGGGGAGGCGTAGAAGCCGACCAGGACGGAGACGGGCTCGTTGATTTCCATGGTTTCCATGCCCGACAGTATAGCTATCGAGTGGACAAACGTGTGGGTTGATGAAATAGTGAGTTTTTAACTTAAAAACAAGCATTTTGCGTATGTATTGAAGATGTCCTCAGCGTCGCTATACTAAATATGTGCGGTAAATGTGTGGTGTATGGAGGATTTATGAAGAAGCGAGCCTTGGTCGTGGGAAGCAGGATGGTCTTCGAGGAGGCGCGGGACAGGGTGGAATCGCTGGGGCACACGGCAGTCCACGTGGCCACCCAAAAGGACGCCTTGAAGGCCCTGGAGGGTGCCCAGGCGTTCGATTACGTTGTGATGTACCTTGAGATCCCGGTAGCTAAGGGAGGGCCCGCACGGATTCCCAACGGCCAGAGCCTCATCCGCAAGATCCGGGCTATCCCTCAGGTCAAGCGGCTCCCGATCTTCGCCCTGGTGGCCAAGGAGCTCGCCAGCTATGAATTGATCAACGAGGCCACGCGGGATTGGGGGGCGGATGATCTGGTCTGCAGACCCCTGCAGGACAAGGGCTTCACGCTGGAACTGCGCATCACCGACATCCTCAAAAATCGGGAGATGCGCACGCTGAAGAAAAAAAACGGGCTCGGGCGCAGTGGAGGGATGGCCATCAGCATGGTTAGGGAGGCCTGCCAGCAGTATGTGGCGGCGCACGGTGATGGCGGCGCGATGGAGGTGCAGGCGCTGATGGTGCAGGGAACCGGGGACCAGAGGTACGATCCCTGCGCGCAGGCGAGCCAGCCCATCATCCTGGTAACCGGCCACGACACCGGGGTGTCGGACCACATCGTCTCGGTGATGCGCTCGGGAGGGATAGAGTTTACACAGCTGACGAGGAAGACCCAGGGCAACGGGCGGGCGGAGAAGGAAGCCCCGGAAGCCAAGGCCCCTGTCGCCAAGGCCGCCACTGTGGACCGCAGCGCCAGCTTCAGCGCCGCTGCGAGGCAGTTGGTGATCGAAGATGATCGCGTGACGCTTTGCGGCCTGGAAGTCTGGAGGGATTGCGCCCACCCCGACCTTCGGGAGGTGCTCGTGAGGCTTTCCAAAAAAACCAGGAATGGGTTTGTGCGCATTCGCGGTGCCCAGCTCAACCGCGAGCTCGGCCGCAGTGCGAGCAACCCCATCGCAAGAAGGATCAAGGATTTCAGGGACAGAGTCTCGGTGGTCCTGGGCAGGAGCGGCATCGAGTGCGGCAAGGAGGATGTGATCGCCAGCCAGGGGGGGTATCATTTTGCGCCGTGGGTGGAGGTGAAGGTCGCGGTGAGGGAGAAGGGGACGCCTGCTAAGATTCTCCTATGAATGCACGGACGCGCCGACGATATGTTTTGCTCGCCTTGGTGCTGGGGGCGGCGGCCTTCGGCGGGCATCGGCTTTATGCCCAGCGATGTTTCAGTCAGGCTTCGAGGGCGGTGGTGGCCAAGCGGGCCCTGACGGATGAGGAGAAGGCCGCCTACCTCGAGGGACTGCGGGATCTCCCCACGATCCGCCTATTTGATTTGGAGGATTACCTCGCGGTCGATGCGACCTATGTGGCCTCGCTTTTCGAGGATGCCCTGCAAACCCGCGCTGTGGACCGCTGGACCCAGGCCGACATCGAGAAGCTGGCGCAGTGGGGAGGGCGCTTTCAGCAGGCCAGCAATCACCTCCTTGCGGCGCATTGCTTTAAAAAGTGCCTGGAGCTTGTCGGGGTCAAAGGTGGGAAGTCGGCGCAGTGGCATCTTTTTGCCGGGCAGAATTTCAAACTGGCGGGCTTGGAAGAGGAGGCGATTGTCAATCTCAAGGAAGCGGCAGCCCTCGATCCCAATGATTACCGGCCCCGGACCCTTCTAGCCAATGCCTACGCTGAGCGCTTCGATCACACCGGGAGCCGCTCGGATCTGATGCTGGCCTGCAAATACGCCCAGGAATCCTTGAAGCTCAAGGCCGACCAACCGAAATTGGACGAACTTCACAAGAAACTGGTGCAGAGAGTGGCCGATGAGGCTTCTATAGATATAAGGGATGAAGAAACTCCGCCAGGAACAAACCCTGAAGAAGAGTTCAGGCCAAAAATTCCGAACCCTGTGCCCAAAATTGGCGAACCCGTCCTTACTGAGCCTGGACCGGGTGATGGCAGGAGGCCGTTCAAGAATAGGTAGCAGTGCTTATATCTTGCAACGGGGTGGGGGGTGATGCCTATAATCCGGCCACAGGGGGAGCATGACAAAGATTCGGTGGGTCTTGGGGGTTCTGGTGGTGGCAGGGGGGCTTGTTTATTTTGCCTCCGGCACCACATTGCCCGATCCTGCGTTCAAATCATCGGCAGGGAGTCTGGCGCAACACGGAACCGAAACCAATGCGTTGGGGAAAAGTGCTGTTGCGGGCGCCCATGTGGCAATTGTTCGTAGTAGCGCACCCCGCACCTCGGTGATTTCCACCGATGCCAATGCTGACCCAGAGGGATATGCCAAGGAAATCCAATCGCATCTGGCCGCTATCAAGGGCATGGCTATTGGCACAGTTCCCACCGATATGGCCCGTCTCAAGTCCTATGCCAAAGACTCCAATCAAGCCATTGCCTTAGGGGCTCTCAAGGTACTCAAAAAGGATCATTCCGAGGGCATGCAGGCCTATTTCCTGGGGCTTTTGAGCTCGCCGGACACCCGCGTGCGTCGCATGGCTCTTGAAAATGTTTCCTACAGCACCTCCCTGAAAATGCATGAGACTGTCCGCGCCCATCTCCAGTCTGTGGGATATGAGGCCAGTGAGTGCGACGCCTATGGCAACGGCCTGTGTCTGGCGGTAGGCCAGGCTTCATGGATGTCCGAGGATCAGTTTTTGGGTCTTTGTGAGGATTTTGCCCGGGAGAGCGCCTTGGTGCCGATCGCCCGTAACCTCGCCACATCCGCCATGCTCTCGGGTAAGACGACTCTGAAGGCTGTGGGGGTGAGGCTTGATCCCATCGACCCATCGATCGCCCGGGAGGCTGGGGCACAGATGGAAATGAGGGAGAAAGCCTCCAAGATGATGGGGGAGCTCAAGAAATCAAGCAAGGGTGCCATGCTGGGTGCGGCTCATGAATAGGGCAGTCACGTTGTGGCTCGCGCTCTTTGGTTTTCTTCTGGCGCCTTCGATGGCCCAAGCGGCGATAGGCTTGCACTCTCAACATAATCATGGCGGAGCGCCAGGGCAGATCAATTTGCAGGCTGTCATCACCGATTACGACCCTTTACACACTTACCATATTTTCCACGATGGCGTTGATTTGGGTCCGATTACGGCCAATGGCACAATTTCCTCTGGGTATGCAGACGATTCTGCTTTGATCTCATTCAGTCGTACGATTGCCTTGACCACACCGGGTAATTACACCTGGTATGTGAGAGATGTGACGGCGAGCGTGAACTCAAATCCCCTTCCATATTTCCTTCATTCATCGATTTATTCCTTGTATCTAGGGCAATTTGACTTTTCCAGTGCTGGGGAGTGCGACAGGCCATTGGCTGGGAGTTATCGGCTTTGCACGAACTTGCTGTCGAGCTTTGTCTATTCGGCTTCCCAACAGCTGAGGGCGTATGTAGACGGACTAGAGTTTCAAGTCACTAGCTATGGTGAAGACTTTATATTTCTACCCACATCCATCGCACCTGGAGACCATGCCATTTCCATCAGGGACATGTCTGGTGTCACATTGGTCAGTTTCACCCTGAACGTGGTGGATTCCCAGCATGACCTCACTCCGGTGCCTCCGGCTTTCGGAGAGATCAATCTTCTGGTGGACGACATTTCAGATGCCACGCCTGGGGACAGCAGGACATTCACCACTCCGTTCCATTTCAACGGCAATGATGCCTCCATTATTGCCACTGGACTAGGTGGAGATTTGTTATTCAACAGCTTTGCAGATTATTACCACTTCGCCTCAATGGACATGTTTAGTTTCCAATTCACGCTTGTTCCTTCCGGATCAGGATGGTCTACTGTCATTGACCCGATCTATTCAGAGCTTACAGGGGATGTGGGATCACGCTTGCTGATCTTTCAGCAGTCGATCACCATTCGCAATAGCAGTGGGACTCCGATCGGCAAATATCTGGTGCAGTTGATCATGGTGGAAGGGACGGCCACCATCCTGTACCGCCACTATTACGGCAATCTTTCGGGCGCTGCGGGGGCATTGAACATTTCTGGAAACGGATATACAGGCGTTCCCATTGATTCAGTCCTCTTTGACTATTCCCAGCCGTACCCTTCGCAATTCGATAGGCGCGCGATATTGTTTGGACGTTTTTTTGGTGCTGAACCCAGCGGTTACATCATCAGGCGTTTCTCCTCTGACACCGAATGGTCCTCAACCCGCCAGGCCTACGAGACCGTGCTCTGCGGCGAAGTGCCCCAGCTCAGCGGGGCGGGTTTTTGGGATTACGATGTGGCCAACGGCACGGTCATAGGCGGGAGCACCAGTTTCGCCGACCAGCAGGCCTCCTTCCAGCCATCGGTGATCACCCCGAACACCTATACGGTGAACGTCGCGCCGACGACGACTCTGCCTAACACCACCGGATTCCACGCCGGAAACCTCACCAACGCTACGGTCTCTGCGACGATCTTTGGGATCACATCCACCTCCACCACTCAACCCAAGGAACAGCAGGCCTACATAAGGGCTGACACCACAACGGGCACGCAGGTCATCCTTTCCAACGGAGATAAAGGCACTGCGGACACCCTCAACTGGGAGCTCCTCATCGTTGATGGCGAGTATGTGATGAGAATTAGGGATGCCGTCACGGGGCTCTGGCGCGAGATCAGTACCACAGGCCAGCAGGCGGCGGCCGACAGGGGAACCTGGGTCAAGATCATTTTCTCATGGCTTCCCGGCCAGCTCATGTCTATCAGCCGCTTCCAGAATGTGATGGTTTCCACAAACACAGATGTCCCCACTTTGGTCTCCAATGCCGAACCGGGGGGGAGGCTGGGCTCCCGCAGGTGCAACGGTGTGAACCAGAATCATTTCAACGGAGCCATCCAAAGGGTGGGCACTTTCCCTGTTCCCACGGCCATGGCCCCGCAGACTCTCGCCTCCATCCAGGCCAACTTCCCCGCCCCTGTCCTCGACACCCCGCTTGCCCAGCAGTGCACCGAATATGTCCAAGGAGAGGGGATCCCTTCATCGCTCAATACAATCACTTATGGGGTGACGGCAGGGGCCAACGCCTACCTTGCCCGTGGAGAGGGGCGGCTTCTTGTCGAGGTGAGAAGTGGCCAGGGTGGCCCCTTGATCGCCAGCAATTTCATCGACATCGGAACCACGAATGACAGGACGGTTTTCCGATCTACACTCACTCCCTTGATCTCCGCAGGGTTTCCCGAGCCCATCAGGGGTGGTAGCCCGCTTTGGTGCTACTACCGTCAGTGGGGCGAGGGTTGGGATGCCCAGGTCTATGATTCGGGCACGGTGCCCTTCCTGGTGGTGGGTGCCTATCACTCCCCGGCCAACGGTTACGTTACCTCGTTCGCTGATCCGGTGACCCTGACCTTTGTGGCCGATGGTCCCATCGCAGTGGGTTCCGTGGTGGTCACGCTCACCAACCCAGGTGGCTCCCCTATTGGCATTACAAGTTTCACGGTGGATGCTGTCAATGGGCTCATCTACATCACGCTTCCTCATTCACAGTTTGCTGGCACGGGCGACGCCATGATCAATGTGAGCTATCTCCATACCGACAGCCTTTGCAGTCATTCAGGATCTGTGGGCGTTGGGCTTGTCTCGGGCACGCCCAGCGGGGCATCGACGGGGGCGGGCAATTGGGCTACCACAATGGATGCCACAATCACCAATACGTTTTCAGGCTTTGTGACCGGTGATCCCCCACCCGCCATCAATGACCCTGTAAGCCCATTCAACGGCGCCTTCGAGATGACAGTCACCGATCTTCGGATCCCGGGCCGTGGGATCGACTTTGTATGGAGCCGCTCCTATAGCTCCAACATCACCTACCATCACGCTGCCTCCATGGGTGCGGCCTGGCAACCCTCCTATCAGTCGAGACTGATCCAAGTGCCGGGCGGGCACATTGATTACATTGCCGGAGGCAGGAGGGATCGCTATCTCTCTGTTGACGGTGTCACTTGGCAACCCGCTCCGCACCACTACCTCTCTTTGGTCAGGAGCGCCTTGCTGACCGAGTTCACGATGACAGGTGATGGCGAGATGAAGACGGTCTTCCATGATTTCACCACGGCTACACCCGGCAAGCTCAAGAGGATTGAAGATCGTTTCGGGAACAAACTTGAGTTCCTATACAACGGTTCCGGCCTCCTTTCCACTGTCATCGATACCTTTGGCCGCCAGATCACACTGGGCCATGACAGCGCTGGCCGGGTCACTTCGGTAACCGATTTCCTCGGTCGTTCCGTGGTTTATGACTATTACAGCTACACGGACCTTGGCGGCACCGAAGGCCAGCTCAAGAGTGTGAAGGCCCCCGAGGTCACGGGCACCAGCACCGGCAACGATTTCGCGGGTGCTAACCGCAAGACAACAACCTACACCTACAACCGCTTTGCCGTGAACCAGCGCCTTTGGAATGGCATTCTCACCGTCAAGGATGGCAAGGGGCAGGTTTACCTCACCAACACCTTCCATCCCACGCAGGCCACTTCGAATCTGCTTTTTGGCAGGGTCATCCGCCAGGTCTATGGCACAGGCACCTTCCACAACCATTGGGAGCAGATCACCCCGGCAGGCCCCGATGGCGAAACCCTGGTCTGCGTGGCGAGCGACCGCCGTGGCGTGGTCAAGCACATCTACATGAATCCCCTGGGCAATCCGGTGAAGGTCAGGGATTACACGGGCTTCGCCAATCCTGCCCAACCAACCACGCTGGTGTCGAATCTGCCCGCAGGCAAGCTACGCACGTCAGACCCGGATTATTTCGAAACGCGCACCGGTCACGACAGCCAGGGCAAGCCCACCCTCAGCACCCTGCCAAGAGGCAACACAGTCACCACGGCCTACAACGCCGACGCTACTGAGCGCCATGGCCAAGACAATCCCGAGACCATCACTAGGAATGTGGGCGCGGTGGGGGGGCCGGTGACCACGCTGACCACATCGATGACCTACGCCGAAAGCAACTTCCACCTTGTGAAGACCCTCACGGATCCCAAGGGGTTTCAGACCCAGTATTTTTACGATTTTGACGAGGCTACCCTGGGGGATCTCAATGGTGACGGGGTCACGAACGGCACCAAGGGTTTGCTCGTCAAGATCCTGCATCCCACCGTGACTGTGGGTCTTTCGGCCACGGAAAATGGCGGTTCGCAGATTGTTTCCAGTCTCTTCCGCTACAACGCTTTCGGGCAAATGATCCTGCACATCGACGGTGAAGGGAACGAGATTGAGTATCTCTATCATCCCGAGAACGACCCTGATGGCGATGGCCAGAACATCATCGCTGGAAGGGATCCTGTGACGGGGGGGTATTTACGCAAGGTGATCGTGGATCCCAGTGGTCTCGCGCTGACCACCGAGTATTTTTATGACCGTGTGGGCAATGTGACATCGATCAAGGACCCACGCGGGAAGATCACGACCTATGAAGTGAACCAGCTCAACCAGGTCGTCAAAATATCCTCGCCGCAGATGAATCTCTTTGCCGCAGATGCCGGGGCTGTCTATGACAAGAAGTTCATCTACGACGCCAATGACAACGTCACGGCGATCCGCACTGAGCTCCAGAACTCACAGGATGACTCCATCGCCAATGTGGCCACTTTCAGTGATCCTAATGCCTTCGAAACTGAGTTCGCCTACGACATCCTCGACAACGTCCTATCCCGCAGGGTGGAGGTGGGCACCAGTGGGGTCTTCACGGGCTACCAGGAGGCCCTGACGCAGTACCTTTATGACGCCTCAGAGAACCTCCGGATGATCATTCATCCCAATGCGGATGCCGACGCCTTCGCCTACGATGAGCGCGACCTGATGTTCACCAGCACCATCGGGGATGCCGACAGCATCGTGGCCAAGAGCATCACGACCCAGGATTACGACCTCAACGGCAATCTCGCAAAAAGCACCCTGAGCCAGGCCCTGCACTTTGAGCAGTTCACCTACGATGGCTTCGACCGGGCGCTGACCCAGTTTGTCGGCGGCACCAACACCACGGCCACATACGCCTACGACGCCAACTCCAACGTCACCTCAGTGCGCATTGACGGTCCCAAAGACGGCTCGGGCGCTGTGGTGAGGCTTTCGGAGTCGGCCACGCTCTTTGACGAGCTCAACCGCCCCTATGAGGCCACCCAACAGCTCTTCAAACATGCCGACCAGTCGGGCTTGCAGGGCGGCACCCTCACGCAGGCTGTCAGCCGTGTGAAATACAACCGCAACTCCCTGGTGGTGAAGACAGTGAACCCCCGGAGCCACGCCAGCCTGATGTCCTATGACGATGCCAATCGCCTTAAGACAGCCACCGACGCCCTGGGCAATGTGATGGAGAATTTCTTTGAAGACGGCATCAATGTGACGAAGGTGACCACCACCGAGATCAACCCCACGGGGGGGCCTTCTACATTCAACCTCTTCTATCAGTTCGACGAGCTGAACCGCCTTAGGAGGACAGAGGACGATCTTCAGAACGTCACCCAGATCACCCTCGATTCACGGGGTCTCCCCAAGATTGTGCTCGATGCCGAGGGCAACGAGAGGGGCCTCTATTTCGAGGGCCGGGGCCTGAAGTTCAATGAATATAGGCAGACCAGGGCTCCTTCAGATTTTGTGGTGCTGGGCTGGCAATTTGATAACCGCTCTAGGCTCGTGAAGACCATCGACGGGGAAGACAAGGAAACCCAGTTCCAGTTCGACAGCCACGCCAGGCTGAAACTGCGCGTGAATGCCGACACCACCACAAGGGCCTACATTTGGGATGCCGAGGACAACCTTGAGGAGGTCACCCGCGAAAACGGCAACGTGGTCCGCCTCGCGCACGACAACGCCGGTCGCCCCACAAGCAGAAGTCACTTCACCGACGCCCAGGCCGGCCTGCCCGAGATTATGGATCTCTTTGAATACAACGGCCTGAATGCCCTCGCCCTTGTGTCCCGCCAGGGGGGTGGATCAATGTCCTACACCCGGGAAAGCCGGAATCTCCCTCTCACCTCCACTCAGGCTATTGCGGGATTCACGCCCAAGACCTTCACTTTGGATTACAACGAGGTGGGCAATCCCACATCGATGAGCTATCCCAATGGCCGGGCCGTCAACTACCAGAATTACAACGCCATTGAGCTGGTGGGTGCCATCACCGCTACAGGGCATACCTCGCTGGTCGACTATACCTATGCTGGCTATGGGCGTGTTTCCCGCCGGAGCTTTGCGAACGGGATCGATCTTGAGGTGAAGTTTGACGCCGTCAAGCGTGTGAAGGAATATCTCCACCGCAACCTCTCGGCCTCCAAGGTGCAGGCCGGGTTCCTGGAAACCTATGACAAGGTCCACAATAGGCGCTCCGAGATCTTTATGGATGACGACCTACCATGAAAACCAAGAAAGCTATCCGCCTGATCCCTGTCTTGATCCTCTTGGGCCTGCTCTCGCACCTTGGTGCGGCCCCCCAGTTCATCGCAGAGCCTCAGGCCCTACCGTTGGCCCGCCAGCTGGGGAACACGGCCTCCCAGACCTTTGGCTACATCCTCAAGAGCACGGACTCGACGATTTTCGAGCCCCGGAGTGTCACCATGGTGGTGAGGATGGGTGCCACGGTGGTGCACACCGAGGTCAAACCCGACACTTTCACGCCTCCGGCCAAGAGCCACACGGTGAAGTTCTATTGGAACGGCACTGTGGATGCCACGGGCCTCCCGGCACCTGAAGGGGCTTACACCCTGACCGTCACATACAAGGCGATCACCACTTCCCCTCCAGGGACTTACAAATCAGTGCCCAGGGTGGACCCTTACTACATCGATGGCACGGGCCCGGTGATCTCGAATGTGGTGCCCTCGAATCCCGAGTGGCTGGAGGAGGGCCAGGGGATCTCGGGCACCATCACCGATCCCTGGGCTGGGGTGAATTTTGCCACTTTGGTGGTGGAGGTGGACAACCAGTCATTCGCGGTGGGCTCCGGCGTCACGGTGAACGGCTCGAATTTCTCCGTATCTGCAGGCACTTTCAACGCCAATCTCCATACGCTCCGGATTTCAGTCTCCGACAAGGTGGGCAACCCCCGGGTTTGGGAGAGTTTCTTCCGGGGCACCGATGACCCCCTTCCCTTGATGAGCGGCAATGGCCCGATGGAAAATCCCATTGGCACGAATGGGGCCTTCTACACCGGGATTGTGGGCGGGGCTCAACCGACCTTCATCAAGGCGGGGGGCCTCAATGCTCAGGTGAACGTGACGATGGATGTGGCGTCGATCGCCGACTATGCAAGCCTCAGGGCTTCGGTGGATGCGGCTTATGCGGTCCCCTCGAATTACTCCATGATCTCAGCCATCAATCTCCACACCGCGAGAGCCCTGATCGACCTCAAC
>JBFWNO010000002.1:0-79256 GCA_050251015.1 Planctomycetota bacterium | reverse complement strand
ATCGTATTACATTCAATGAAATGTTTCACGTGAAACATGATAAAAATATTTTTTGATTTATTGTTGAGAGATAATTTTTTAGTCGTAATTTTAATTTTTACATATTTCAATTTGTTGTTTTTTAATATCCCTTTTTTTTCAATAAATAAGAATGATGAAATTTTTTCTGCTATTGATATTTCTATTTCAACTGCATTATTGTTTTCATTGTCTTTTTCTTCATATATCGTTAATAAATTTATTATTGACTCAGTACAAAATAGATCGTTTTTTAACATTAAAGTCAAGCCATTTGGGGCTATTAAATTTATAGGAATCTGCTTTTTAACTATAATAATGGCTTCATTGTTTTTCTATACATCATCGTTTTCAGTTTATTTATATCATCGGTTTTTATTCGATTCTTTTACTTTAGACACATTTTTTTATTATCTTCAAAGTCACTTTTTATCCATTATCTTCTCTTCTTTTATTGTTCCAATTTCTTTATATCTAAGATCTCAGGCGGCACTACTGATCAATATATTCATTTTCATCATTTTAAATATTATTCCATTCGATATTTTTGATCTTCGAAATTTTCATGCTGGTGACGCTATTTTTTTAGAAATATCGCTTCCACAAAGCTATATGATTTTGATTGCAGTTCAATATTTTTTGATTTTTTTTATGATGTATTTGTTATCTGTCGCAATTTTTACTATGAGAGAAGTTGAATGAAGATTGCTATTCTTGGTGATATCCATTCGAATTTGGAGGCCCTGACGTCTGTAGTCCATCATGCCAAAGGCCAGGGTGCCTCTGAATATTTCTCAGTGGGCGATGTTGTGGGCTATGGCCCTGACCCCCAGCCCTGCATTCAGCTTCTGCGAGACTTACAGGCGAAGGTGATCGCTGGAAATCACGATTGGGCTGTGTTGGGAAAAATCGACATCAATTCATTCAATCCATTCGCGAGATCTTCAATATTATGGACCATGGATCATTTGTCTGATTCTGATCTTGAATTTTTATCTGCTTTGCCCTTAACCATAGAAACTTCCGAATTCAACATCGTCCACGGAACCCTACATAGCCCAGAAAGTTTCTATTACATGCAATCCATCTTCGATGCCGAGTGCACGTTTCAAATCATGACTCGTCCCGTATGTTTTTGTGGCCATTCTCATGTCCCCATCAACTTCCACATGCATGAGAATGACATTTTTTACGACCAGCATTCCGTGACACAAATTGACTCGAAACCGCATTCAAAACACATCATCAATGTGGGTTCTGTAGGACAACCCAGAAACGGAAATCCAAGCTCCATGTATGCCTTATACGATACCAACGAATCAAAGGTGTTTTTTCATATGGTTGAATATGACCTTGATTTAACCGTTCACAAAATTCTTGCGAGTGGCCTTCCTGAATACAATGCAGAACGCCTTCGCGTTGGACACTGATGTCATGACATATATAATAGTAAGAAACAAATTGAATCATGGGTGTGAATTTTCAACTATCAGACATCAATCAAGCCATGGATGCCGCCATCCGTGAGGGTGTTGGGTCTAATGTCTACGGTCTTTGGTTTCATTCTCTTGTTTATTCCTTGTCCGGCGACACCCTTTCAATCCTATGCCCTAGTTCCACTCACCGCGATCAGTTAGAGCAACGTTATTCTGACTTGATCGTGAAGACAGCGGGGCGGCATATTGGCTTTAACCCAAGGCTGGATTTCAAGATCTGTGAATCGAACCATGAAGAACTTCCCGCGCCTGCTCGGATTCAGGAAACCAGGAAGACCCGCAAGGCCTCTACGCTGAAATCCTGCGATGTCCATCCCGGTCATTCATTTGAACGGTTTGTTGTGGGGCCAGACAACCAGATTGCTTACGCCTCATGCTTGGCAATTGCCCAGGAAACCTCAAGGCAATACAACCCCCTATTCCTTCATGGGCCCACGGGCCTTGGGAAGACGCATCTGTTGCAATCGACCTACAACCACCTTTGTCAACATTCCTCGCACCTGAACGTTCTCTACACCAACTGCGAAGCCTTCACCAACGAGTTTATTGCCTCCATCCGGGATCATTCCTTGAACGTGTTTCGAGACATGTACCGTCGCGTGGATGTTCTTCTCATGGATGATGTGCAATTCCTTGCCGATAAGACCTCCACACAAGAGGAATTTTTTCATACCTTCAACGATCTCATCCTTGCCGATAAGCGCGTCCTACTCTCAAGTGATAGCGCTCCCCATGAACTCCAGAAATTCGAGAGTCGCCTGATCTCGAGATTTTCCAGTGGCCTGGTAACCTCTATACAGCCTCCTGGATATGAAACAAGGCTGTCCTTGATCCGGCACAAATCTAAGCATCTGAATCTTCAATTGGAACCCACGATAGAGCAGGCTATTGCGGCCCTGAGTTTTTCCAACGTCAGGGAGTTGCATGGTGCCCTGGTCACATTGGAGGCTCACATCAGATTCTCGGGTCAACCCGCCACCCTTGAAACTATTTCAAAAATTGCGCCCAATTCCACGCACCCCGCTCCCGGATTCGACGTTATCGTAGATATTATTTGTCGTGAGTTTGGTGTGACCTTAACGGATCTTCAATCCAAGAAAAGACCTAATTCCATCGCTCACCCAAGGCAATTGGCGATGTTTTTATTGAGGGAACACACCAATAAATCACTCCATGAAATAGGTGTGTTTTTTGGGGGTCGTGATCATTCCACGGTCCAATATGCCCATTCCAAGATTTCAAAAGACAGGGAAGTGGATCAAAGCCTCAACTCTGTTCTTAGGCGTCTCGAGGAAAGTCTTGGCAGGAGTTGTGGATAAGATGTTGATAAAGCCATTGTTATCCAACAACCACTCCTTCCTTCTTTTATTTAATGGTTATTCTTTGGGTTTAACGGTTCCTTGCAACTCCTTTGATGGGTTGGATTTGCAAGAATTGGTTGGTGATATGACAGGATTTTCCCTTGTTAAGAAGATTGGTTTATTAAAGAGGTTTTTCTAATGAACGTGTCTTTTCCGGTTAATGAAATGATCAAGGTGTTCCAGGTCCTAGGCCCTGTGATTCCCTCTAGATCGACCCGGCCCATCCTGACCCATGTCTTGATCAATGTGGATAAGAGGATGAGGGTGATGGCCACGGACTTGGAAATAGCGATTGAACATTATGTGGAGGGGGTGGATGGACAGGATAAGGGTCAATTAGTGATTCCCGCCAATCGATTGTCCGCTATATGCCATGAATTCCAAAACAAATCCATCACTATGGAAACACAGGATCGCAGTTTGTCTCTTCGTTGTGAAACATCCCAATACAAACTTCCCATGGAACGTAGCGAAGATTTCCCCGAAATTTCGTTCAAAGCCAAAAAAATTGGAGCGATTCCCCTCGATCTTTTCAAGCAAATGATCAAGAAAACCATTTTTGCCACGGCCACGGAAAGATCCAGGTTTGCCATTAATGGCGTTCACATAACTTGCCAACAGGGAATTTTGAAGATTACCGCGACCGATGGCAGACGGCTGGCTCACGCCACAACCAAAGTTCCGGGTGGACTTTCGGATTTCACAGCCATCATTCCGCCAAGGGCCTTGTCGCTCTTGATGAAGGCTGATGTCGCGGACACATCGGTCAATGTGGAAATGGATGAAAACCAGGTTGTTTTTCACTTGAAAGACATGTCCATCATGGCCAGGCTGATCACTGGGAGATTCCCGGATTATGAGTCTGTCATTCCCAAATCCAATAAGAACACCCTGAAGATCGGCAAGGGCGATTTTGAGGGGCTCATCAGGAAGGCTGCTCTCGTCACAAGTGAGGAATCGAAGTCGGTGAAATTATCCCTTTCACAGGGAAAAATCTCGGCCTCCGCTAAGACGCAAGTTCATGGCGAGTCGATGGTTTCCATGGACACAGATTACAAAGGCCAGAGCCTAGATATCCGTTTCAACCCCAGCTACTTGATCGACGGCCTCAAGGCCTGCGACGGCAAGGATGTCGTGTTCACCATGAAGGATTCAAATTCTGCCGCCAGCCTTTCTGAGGATGGCAAGGATGGTTATTGCTATGTCGTCACTCCAATTAATATCGTCTCATGATGGTCAAAAAGCTTGGAGATTCCCTGCGCGATATCATCCCGAAGCGGGGCAACCTGAAAGATGGCGACAAGGTTTTTGGCGAGCTCGCGGCCGTTGTGGGTGCCGCATGGACCGATCGAATGGTTAACTTGGGATACGCCTCGGGAAGGCTCCGCGTGGGCGTTCCATCACATGCCGATCTCCAGGAGGCCCAATTCCAGGCTGGTGCCTGGGAACAGGCCATGAAGAATGGGGGGTCCAAGGTGCGTCGCATTGAATTCATTCTTGATCCGGAAACCTGACATGAACTCACCAGCAAAATACACCTCGGAAACGATCAAGGTCCTTGAAGGACTTGAAGCGGTACGCATGAGGCCCTCGATGTACATCGGTGACACGGGTGTGCGGGGGTTGCACCATCTAGTCTATGAAGTGGTGGACAATTCCATCGACGAGGCTTTGGCGGGTCATTGCAAGAGGATCGATGTGGCCATTGAATCCGATGGCAGTGTCAGTGTCTGCGACGACGGCCGTGGCATCCCCGTGGACATCCACAAGGAGCAGGGAAGACCCGCCCTGGAGGTTGTGTTGACCATCCTTCATGCGGGAGGGAAATTCGACAAGAAAAACTATGCCGTGTCTGGCGGTCTCCACGGCGTCGGCGTGTCCTGCGTTAACGCACTTAGCGACACGCTTCATGCGGAGGTTTGCAGGGATGGATACGTCCACAGGCAAACCTACCATCGCGGTGTCCCGGCGGCCGACATGGTCCGCGGGGAATCCACGGATAAAACCGGCACCAAGATCGTCTTTCATCCCGACCCCCAAATTTTCCCCATCCTAGAATTCCAGTACGAGATCCTGGCGAAGAGGCTCAGGGAGCTGGCCTTCCTCAACAAGGGTATCACGATCACTCTTCGCGACAAGAGGCCGGGAGCCGAGCGCGACGACCTCTTTTTCTACAAGGAAGGGGTCCTGGATTTCATCGCCCACCTCAACCGTGGCAAGGGCTTGATTCAGGAAAGCGTGTTCCTGACAGTCGGCGAGCTTGATGGTGTGCAGGTCGAGATCGGGTTGCAGTACAACGATACGTATGGTGAGAACGTCCACACCTATGTGAACAACATCAACACCATCGAAGGTGGCACGCACCTTGTGGGATTCAGGGCGGCGATGACGCGTACCCTCAACCAGTATTCCAAGGCCCACAATCTGGTGAAAGACCTGAGCCCCACGGGTGACGATATCCGCGAAGGCATGACAGCGGTGGTGAGCGTCAGGGTTCCTAATCCTCAGTTCGAGGGACAGACGAAGACCAAGCTAGGTAACGGTGAGGTGCAGGGTATTGTCGAGCAGTTCGTGAACGCCAAGCTCAAGGCCTATCTGGAGGAAAATCCCAAGGACGCCAAGGCGATCATCCTCAAGATCCTTTCGGCGGCCCAGGCCCGTGAAGCCGCCAGGAAGGCGCGCGACCTCACCCGTCGCAAAAGCATCCTCGCTTCGGGCAGTCTTCCGGGAAAGCTGGCTGATTGCCAGACCCGTGAAAGAGATAAGTCGGAGCTCTACATTGTCGAGGGAGACAGTGCCGGCGGTACCGCAAAGATGGGGCGAGACAGGGAATTCCAGGCCATCCTTCCCTTGCGCGGCAAAATCCTCAATGTGGAAAAGGCCCGCATCGACAAGATGCTGAACCACGAGGAAATTCGTACTCTCATCACTGCGATTGGGACGGGCATCGGTACCGATGAATTCGATATCTCCAAGTGCCGCTACGGCAAAATCATCATCATGACCGACGCCGATGTTGACGGGTCCCACATCCGCACTCTGTTGCTGACTTTTTTCTTCAGGCATATGAGACCATTGATCGAAACGGGTCGGATCTATATTGCCCAGCCCCCGTTATTCAAAATCGAAAAGGGAAAGAGCGAGATTTACGTGCACGACGACGCTGAGCTCAACAGGATCCTGGGGGAGATGGGATTGTCCCACTTTGTTCTGGTTCCGGAAGATGGTCGCAGGACCCCGGATCCGGCGGCCCTGGAATCTCTCGTGCAGGTCCTTGGCGAGCTAGAGGCTGAGGAGCGGGCACTCAAGAAGCGTGGCGAGATGATGGAAGGCTACCTGAGGCATCTCAGGGACGAGTCGCCCCGGTTGCCGCGTTATATCCTGAAACAGCATGGAGAGACCAAGGCCTGTTACGACGAGGCCGGTCTTGCCGCCGTGCGCAGCGGGG
Organism: Planctomycetota bacterium; assembly: GCA_050251015.1. GTDB lineage: Bacteria > Planctomycetota > JBFWNO01 > JBFWNO01 > JBFWNO01 > JBFWNO01. Next base: position 72,933 of record JBFWNO010000002.1, on the reverse strand, counting down.
ATCCTGGCGAGGAAACCCAGGAGTTTGCCAATGCATTGCGCATTGAGACGGCCCTCACCAAGTTGGAATCCCTGGGCTTCAGGATCTCCGATTACATCGCCGGAGGCGGTGGACGATTCCGCGTCGAAATCGGCGATGACCGCTTGGAGATTGCGGGCTTGGCGCCTTTGCTGTCCCTGGTGCGCAAGAAGGGCAGGGCCGATCTCAAGGTTCAGCGCTACAAGGGACTTGGTGAAATGAATCCAGGCCAACTTTGGGAGACCACGATGGATCCCAAGGTGAGACGCCTGGTGCAGGTGACGTTGGACGATGCCGTGAAAGCGGACGAAATGTTTACGGTGTTGATGGGCGACGAGGTCGAACCCAGGCGCCTTTACATCGAAAGACACGCCCTTGAAGTTGAGAATCTGGATATCTAGCCCATGACACAAGACACCCACGGTATCAGGACCTTGAGGATCGAAGACGAAATCCGTCAGTCGTATCTCACATACGCTATGTCGGTGATCATTTCGAGAGCCCTCCCAGATTCTCGTGATGGCTTGAAGCCCTCGCAGCGCAGAATCCTGGTGGCCATGAACGATCTCAATCTTGGCCCCCGCAGCAAGCACCGCAAGTGCGCCAAGATCGCCGGGGACACCAGCGGTAACTACCATCCGCATGGCGAATCGGTCATTTATCCAACTCTGGTGAGATTGGCCCAGGACTTCGCCATTCGTTACCCCCTAGTGGACGGACAGGGCAACTTTGGTAGCGTTGACGGAGATCCACCCGCTGCCATGCGATACACCGAGGCGCGCATGACGGCCCTTGCGGTGGACATGATGGAGGATCTTAAGCGCGAAACAGTTGACTTTGTCTCAAACTATGAGGAGACTCGCGAAGAGCCGGTGGTTCTGCCGGGTCGCTTTCCCAATCTCCTGTGCAACGGTTCCTCGGGGATTGCCGTGGGCATGGCTACGAGCATTCCACCCCACAACCTGGCCGAGGTCTGTGACGGCCTCCTCCATCTTCTTGATAATCCCCAGTGCACCGCAAGAGACCTGCTCAACTTTGTGAAGGGACCGGACTTCCCGACGGGTGGCATCGTGCGGGGTCGCCGCGGCATCATCGACGGTTACACCTCGGGACGCGGCAAGGTGATCCTGGAGGCCAGGATGCATGTCGAGAAGAATCCCAAGGACAGGGATTTGATCGTTGTCACCGAAATCCCCTACCAGATCACAAAACTCAGCATCATCGAGAAGATGGCGGATCTCGTCCGCGAGGGAGTGCTCACAGGCATCAATGACATTCGTGACGAATCGTCGAGGCTGGGCATGAGACTCGTGATCGAATGCAAAAAGGATGAAGATCCCGAGGTGGTGCAGAACCTTCTCCTCAAGCACACGCCCCTGCGGTCGTCCTTCTCCATCATCAATATTGCGCTTGTCAACCAAAGGCCACAAACCCTCGACTTGAAGGCCATGATGACCTGCTATCGCGATCACCGCATCGAGGTGATCCGCCGCCGGACACGTTTTTTGCTCAATCGTGCCGAGGAAAGGGCCCATATTGTCGAAGGGCTTCGCCGGGCCCTCATGGATATCGATAGGGTGGTGGCCCTGATTCGCGCCAGCAAGGATCCGGAAGCCGCCCGGTCGGCTCTTATGCAGGCGTTCAAGCTCAGCATCCATCAGGCCAATGCCATCCTGGAGATGCGCCTGCAAAGGCTCACGGGCCTGGAGATCGAGAAGCTTGAGGAAGAGTACCGCGAGTTGATCGCCCAGATCGAAGACTACAAGAGCATCCTGGCCCAGGAAGCCCGCGTCATCTCCATCATCCGCGACGATGTCAAAGCTCTCAGGGAGAGTCATGCTGACAAGCGCCACACTGAAATCGCAGAGGCCGAGGCGGACGATCTCGACATGGAGGACCTCATTGCAAGGGGAACCGTGGCCGTGGCCATGAGCCAGGCAGGTTACATCAAGCGTATCGACGTGGATGAATACAAGACCCAACGTCGGGGCGGCCGCGGTGTTGCCGGCATGAAGATGCGCGAGGGCGACTATATTTCCAAGTTGCATGTCTGTGGCACCCACGACTGGATGCTGTTCTTCAGCAACCGTGGACGCGTCCACTGGAGAAGGGCCTTCCAGATTCCCGAAGGTAGCCGCACATCCATGGGCCGGGCCCTTGTGAATCTCCTCAATCTTGAGGCCGGCGAGACCATCACAACTCTCCTCATCACAGACAAACTCGAAAAGCCGACCAGCCTGTTCATGGCCACATCAAGGGGTGTGATCAAGCGCAGTGCCATGGAGGATTATTCGAACGTCCGTAAGGGAGGGATTCAGGCTATCAAGCTTGATGAAGGCGACAGCCTGGTGGATGTTGTCGAGGGAACGGGCGAGGGCACCCTGCTCTTGGCTACAAAGATGGGACAAATCATCCGCTTCCAGGAATCCAAGGTGAGGGAGATGGGCCGAGTGTCCCATGGAGTCGGTGGTATTGATCTGGCCGAGGGAGACGAGGTCATCGCAGTGCTCCCTGGAGATCCCCGAGGCCAAATTCTCACGGTTTGCCAGAATGGTTACGGAAAGCGGACTCCCTTGGATGAATACAGGGTCACGGGTCGCAACGGCAAGGGAATCATCAACATCGACACAGGAGAACGGAACGGCCCCGTCATCGCCTGCCTGAACATCATGGAAAACGAGGACATCCTGATGATCAGCTCATCGGGCATGGTGGTCCGCACATCGGCGGGCTCCATCTCGTCCCAGGGAAGGAACACGCAGGGCGTCCGATTGGTGAACCTCAAGGATGGCGATACTCTTGTGAGTGCCGCCAAGGTCGAACCGGATTCCGACGAGGACGGGAAAGAACCTTCCTGACATGGACTCCCCATCCCTGGGGCTCTACGTCCATGTTCCCTTCTGCGAGAGCAAATGCGGCTACTGCACCTTTGCCTCGGGCACCTTTCAGAATGTGTCGCGAAGCGGCTATGTCGATGCGGTTCTGGAAGAGACGAAGCGGGATCTAAGACAATTGAAACGGCCCGTGGGCCCTGTCTTTGTGGGAGGGGGGACACCGTCCATGCTGTCACCCGATGAATTGGGGCGCTTGCTCACGGGTCTTGCGGAAGCCTGTGCCTGGCCCAAGGCCTCTATTCCCGAGTGGACAGTGGAGTGCAACCCGTCTTCCCTGGATGCTGCGCGTCTGGCCGTGATGGCCCAGGCTGGGGTGAACAGGATCAGCATCGGTGTGCAGTCCATGGTTTCCGATGAACTCGCCTGGTTGGAGCGTGACCATGCCCCGGGCCGGGCCGAAGAGGCTATGAGGCTGTTGACGGAGACCTGGGGGGGTCGCTGGAGCGCCGACCTGATCTATGGAGTTCCAGGGCAGACTGAGGAATCCTGGAGCCACTCCCTGAAGGAGATCATGAAATGGAAACCGGGCCATCTCAGTCTGTATGAGCTGACCTTTGAGGAAGGGTCACGCCTCACACAGAAACGTGGTTTCGGTGCCGGGATGGAAGGGGAGGAGGCCTCCAGGCTCCGGCTTCTTGCCGAGCATTTCCTGGAGAAGCAGGGTTTGATGCGTTATGAGATCAGCAACTATGCCAAACCCGGGATGGAATGCCGGCACAACACGGGGACCTGGGCAGGCGAGGATTTCCTGGGGGTGGGCTCGGGAGCCCATTCCCGTCTTGGGGATCTGCGCTTGTGGAACACGGGTCTTCCCGACGAGTATATGAAGCGAATGGGTGAGGGACTGAATCCGGAAGTCGGCAGGGAGGCTGATGATAGCCCCGCTGCTCGCTTGGGGACAGCGTTGCTCCTGGGTCTCCGGTTCCGAGACGGAGTGGGGGCCGGGCGCCTGAAGTTGTCCACGGGACGGGATGCCGGCGGTTTGTGGCCCTCGCGACCTTCCCATTGGGAGGCCTATCTCAAGTTCTCTTCAGGCTCAGTTTCATGCACCCGCAAGGGTTGGGAGGTGCTCGACAGCCTAGTTCTCGAGCTCCTGGAAAAGGCTGTGTTAGAATCCATTTCCAAGGGGAGTGAGGCATGATCAAGCTTGTTGTCCGCCTGGGTGACCGCACTCTTGAGACCAAAAGCTTCCCCGAGCAGGACATCAGCATCGGGAGGGACCCCCAGTCCCAGTTGCATATCGACAATCCTTCCATTTCCCGTACCCATTGCGTGATTTCCTACGGATCCGGGAAGGCCATTCTCAAGGATCATGGCAGTGCCAACGGCGTCCATGTGAACGGTCAGAAAATTTCCGAGAAGGAATTGACTACAGGTGATGTGATCAGCCTCGGCAAATTCAAGATCCTTGTGGGTTTTGCCGCTTCCGGTCCTGAGAAAAAGGCTCCTGTGATGGATTACGGTGGTCAGACCTTGGCGCTGGAGGGACCGGCCTTAGATGTCATCAAGCAGGCCCAGCCCGCCCCAGGCTCGCCAGAGCCTTCCGCGATGTTCACACGCAAGGAGCCCCCAGCAAGTTCCTCAGCTCCACGCCAAGCGCCTGCGCCATCAGTGGTATCCAGCCATCGAGAGACCCATCAATCCGATTCCAAGACGCCCCTAATCATTGGCGCTTTTTTGCTGGGAATCATCATCGGGTTCATTGCCGGTGTGTTTGTGGGGCAAAAGACCAAGGCTCCCATCCCGGTGGAAGAAACGGAATAAACCTCCGCCTCCCTTGGCAGGAATTTCCGTAGTTGGGACCTAGCGCCGCAATGGCATTGGCTAAAACACGGCAATTTTGACGTTGTGCGTGTCGGCATACTCCTTGCCTATGTTCCCGGCGAGGAGAGTCCATGCTTCAAGGCCTGATGAATTCAACAGCCGGTGCCCTAGTTCAGGAAGCACGCCTGAATACCGTCTCCAACAACATGGCCAACCTGAACACCACAGGTTACAAGCGGGACCAGGCCGTGTTTCATCACCGCCTGGCTGAAGCCCTGGAAAACCCCGAATTGCGCAGGAGATCCAATGCCAACCATGCGCCTTTGGGTGGAGGCATCTACCTCGCCGACAACTGGACCGACCACAGGGCCATGGGATCCGAAGTCCCTACGGGCAATCCTCTCGACCTTATGCTCAAGGGCGAAGGTTTTTTCAAACTCACCGATAAGGATGAACAGGCTGTGCGTTACACAAGAGCCGGGAATTTTCGCCTGAACAACGAAGGATATCTCACCACCGACGATGGAAAGTGGTTTCCTGTGAATTCCCGCGGCAACCGGATCTTCGCAGGCCAAAACTCGGAAGTGTCCTTCAATGGGAACCGGAGCATCGATATCAATGGCGAACCCGCGGATCAGATCATGGCCGTGAAATTCAAATCCGAGGACCTTCCCTGGCTACGCAAAGAGGGGGAAAACCTCTTTGTGGCGGAAAAAAAGATGGATGAAAGGGAATTCAACGGCAGTCTGCTCGTTGAATACCTTGAGTCCTCCACCGTGGACATGTCGCGTGAGATGGTGGAGATGATCCAGACCCAACGCAACTTCGATCTCAACATGCGCATGATCAGCCTGCAGGATCAGACCCTCGACAGGGCTGTGAACCAGGTTGGAAGTGTGCCGCTCTAATCGATCCAAGGAGAATTCATGCAAGCCCTTTACACCGCAGTCACAGGAGTCCAGGCCCAGGATCACAGGATCACGGCGATCGCCAACAACTTGGCGAACGCAAACACCACGGGGTTCAAGCGCCAGAGGGTGAATTTTGCCGACCTGTTCTATCGTCATGTGAAGCCGGTGGGTGTCAACGCCCTGGGGACAAACCAAGTGCCCCACGGGATCCAGTTGGGCACGGGTGTGAGGGTGGTCTCGACGAGCCGGAATTTCACGGAGGGAGCCCTGGAGCAGACCGGACGGCCCTTCGACCTGGCGGTGAAGGATGGTGATGGATGGTTTCAGGTCCAACTCTATGACGGCCGCACGGGCTACACCCGCGACGGATCCTTTGAGGTGAATCCGGACGGCGAAATTGTCGACGCCAACGGCAACCGCGTGCTTCCCATCACTACGGTTCCTCAGAATGCCCAGGACATCAGCGTGGCGCCCAATGGCGTCATCAGCGGCATCTTGCCCGGCGCCACCGACCGCACGGATTTTGGACAGCTGAACCTTGCCACCTTCGTGAATCAGGCCGGTTTGATGGCCAGCGGCGACAATATTTTTCTGGAGACAAGCCAGTCGGGAGCCCCCAATGCCGGTGTTCCTGGAGAGGCCAACAGGGGGCAGATCGTGCAGAGTGCCCTTGAGAGTTCGAATGTGGAGTTGGTCAGGGACATGGTGGACATGATCCAGGCCCAACGATCCTATGAAATCAATTCTCAGGTCATCCAGACCTCCAATGAGATGATGCAGACCGTGAGTAATCTCAGGAGATAATGTGAAACCCCTTCTTGTCCTGGCCTGTCTGATCGCATTCGTGCCCCCCCTGGGTGCCATGGAGATCACCTTTCGCGAGAGGGCCCGCTGCGGCGGGGAATGGATCAGGATCCGTGATGTGGCCTTGGTGAAGGCCGAGCCCGAAGAGCTCGCCATGCTAGAGGAAATGGCCTTCGGTGCCGCACCTGCGGACGGGTCCTCGAGGCTTCTTGATGCCGAGTATCTTTCGAGGAGGCTGGAGCAGTTCGGACTCAAGCGCGACCATCACCGCGTTTCCATTCCCGCTTCCGGAGTCCTCGTCGAGTCGGCCGACACTCGAGACAGAAGGTCCGAGGTCGAACTCGAGCTCGAGACACTTCTGGCATCCCGGCTGAAGGGTGTCAGCCGCGTCGACGTTTCCCTGGAGGACCCCCAAGGATTGTTGGCCGGGCTTCCCGCCGGCCTTCTGAGTGTCGAGATTCTTTCCGATAAGTTTCTTCCTGAATACAGCTCCCGCACACCCCTGCACCTGAGGGTGCACTGCCAGGAGGAGGGAGTCTCCGGCCGCTTCATGGCCCATGTCCGCCTATTCCGCATGGAGGTGGGCGCGCTCAGGCGTATCGGAACAAGAGTGGACATTCAGGAAAGAGATGTGGAGATCAGGGAATGTGAATGTCTTCCGGGCCAGCTCCCAGGATTCACAGATATCGCGGAGGTTGTCGGGTGCAAGGCTTCCAGACTGGTCCCTGAGGGGACAAGGCTGGCCAAGGCGGATGTTCTGGCCAAGACCCTTGTCCGCAAAGGGGACTACTCGATTCTGGAAGGTGGCGAGCGTGGCCTATCGGTGAGCCTGAGCGCCAAGGCCCTGACGGAAGGCCGCGAGGGTGAGGTCATCCTATTCGAGGCCCCCGGGGGCCAGAGGATGAAGGCCCGCATCATCAGCAAGCAGCGTGCAAGCATTGTTGGCCAAGCCGACGTCACTCCCCCAGAAACCATCCGTATCGGAGGCGGCTCATGAGATTCATTCTGGCCCTTCTTTTTGTTGCCATCCCCCTGAAAGCTGACGTAGTCAACGGACATGTGACATGGATGAGCGACGATCCTGTTATGCCTGTGAAGCAGAAGGTTGGGGATCTTGTGCTTGTGGAGATCACGGAGACCTCAGAGTCCAGCTACAAGGAGTCGACGGGAGGCTCCAAAAGCACCGAGGTCAACACCAAGCTTTCCAAGTGGGTCAGGCTGAGCCGGGAACGCACACACAACGGGGAAAGGGGCAGCAGCACCCGTTTTCTCACGCGACTCAAGCCGGCAGCCCTGAACGAGCCTGAAATCGACTATGAAAGTGACGCAGCCTTCAACAACCAGTCCAACAACCAAAGGCGTTCCACCTTCAAGGAAAACATCATGTGCGAGATCCTGGATATCCGCCCCAACGAAAACATGTTCATCAAAGGGCGCAAGGAGTTCAGGGACAACGGCAATCTCCGGATCCTCGTCTTCTCCGGGGAAATTTCCAAGCGCGACCTTGAGGAGTTGGGGACGATCCCCAGCTTCAGGGTCAAGAACATGAGCCTCGAAACCTTCGAGGAAGGCGAGCGCAAGGACAACGTCGAGAAGACCTGGGTCCAAAAATTCCTGGCCTTCCTGTGGCCGTTCTGATGAATCGTCACAGGACGGGAGGGGCCGCGTTCGGGGTGTCTATCCATAACATCATCCCCCAGAGCGCGGCCCCCTCCCCAAGCCTTTTCCCCAACCCGGAGATACCCATGATCCCCCGCATCCTCACCATGATCCTGATCCTTTGCCTGGCTCCGCTGGCCTTGAAAGCTGAAACGCGCATTGGAGACATCACCAAGGTGGGAGGCATCGACGAGAACTTCCTGCAGGGATACGGTCTGGTGGTGGGACTCAACGGCAAGGGCGACAAGGGCCCGGCCATACGCCATGTGGCGCAGATGATCCTGAAGAAGTTGGGGAATGAATTCAACGAGAAGGACCTAGAAGCGAAGAACATGGCCATCGTGCATGTGACCGCCAAGCTTCCCCCCTTCGCACGCCCCGGCCAAAAAATCGATGTGACTGTGGCCGCCCAGGGCGCCCAAAGCTTAGAAGGCGGCATCCTGCTGGCCACCCACTTGCACATTGCCGGCGTGGATCCCAAGAGCGCCCCGCCCCTGGTGATGGCCCAGGGTGCCATCCTGGTTGGCAACACGGGCCAAGTCGGCCTCCAGAATGCGGGCGGCAACGCAGGGGGAGCCTCGGTTCCCACTGTTGGCAAGCTCGTGGGAGGGGGATTGGTGCTTGGTGGCGTGGAGCAGAACTACATCAAGGAAGTGCGCGACAAGAAGGACAAAGTGGTGGGTCGCTTTATTGTGCTGGTGCTCCAGAACGCCAACGCCACGAATTCAAGCGAGATTGCCAAGGCCATCAACCACAAGATGCAAAGGGAACTTGTCGACGTGAGGGTGGCCCAGCCCCTAAGCCCCGGCGAGGTGCTCGTGAATATCCCCGAAAGCCGGTGGGACAACATCGTGGAATTTCTCTCAGACATCGACCGCATCGGTCTCTTTCATGTCGAGAGCGAAGCCCTGGTGGTCGTCAATGAAAAGACGGGAAACATCACGATGAGTGGCGATGTGAAGCTCAGCGCCTGCACGGTGATGTACAACCAGGTGACGATCAATATCGCCAAGGATCAGGATCTTTCGCAGGTCCTCCAACAGCTATCCACCGTATTGAGGACCAAGGATCAGATCGAGATCGTCAAGCAGCTTCACACAGCGAAGTACCTCAGGGCTAGGCTGGAAGTCGAATGATCGACGCGGCTGTCCAAACCGACCTTGGTCGCCAGAGGAGCTTCATCCAGCGAAAGCTGGGCGAGCTTGGGCGCATGAGGGAGGAGGCCCCGAAGCGCGTGGACGAATTTGTCGGCGTGTTTTATGGCCAGATGCTTTCGAGCATGAGGCAAACCTTGCCTGGAAACCCCATGTTCGGGGGGGGGAGGGCGGAAGAGGTTTTCACCGGACAGCTTGATCAGGAGATGGGTCTGAGGATGGCGAAAAAAACGAGTACAAGGCTTGATGGCGATGGCCAATTGGTCAGGCGCCACAACCCTTTGACTGAGGATTTCATGCGCTCCTACAACAGGTCCCTGCAAAGGCAGGCCGATTTTTGGGTCCAGCGCCTGGCCGAGGTGGAAATGGCCTTGGCTACAGACCCTGGTTTCCTACCCGATGAAGATGCCCTGCAAGGTATGGATGACATCCTGTCGGATGCGGTTCATCGCGCCGACAAGTTGATTCTTGAGGGCGCTGACAGGGTCCCCGTGAAGATAAATGTGGCCCCGCAAGAGCCCCAAAAGCTCAAGTTCAACTGAAGATTCCCTGAAGTTGCACTTGAGGAAAGCCGATAGTACCGATGATGGAAAACAACCTCAGCAAGCTAAGCCTGGTCGTTGAGGCTGAGATCCGCAACTACGAGCAGTTGAGGGATTTGGAACGCCTCAAGCGGGCCGAGCTCATTGCCGGCCGCCATCAATCCCTCGGGGAGATCCTAGCGGAAGAAGAGGGCTTGGCCAGCACACTCAGGAACCTGGAAGCCAGGCGGCGGGCCCTGCAGGATGCCTGGGCGGCCTCGAGAGGGCTGAAGGGTCAATGCACGTTGGGTGACATTGCCGGCATGGTGGAGGGTCCTGAGGGAATCCGTTTGGCAGGCCTGCGGAAGCGCCTGAAGGACCTCAGCCTTGAACTCAACCGTGAAAATGAGGGCAACAGCGTGCTGGTGAGGCAGAGCCTTGAGCACCTGAGTGGACTGTTTCAAATCATCACGGGTCACCACCTGAACCTGGCCTATGAGGCAAGGGGCACGAATTCCCATTTGGGTGTTCGCACACTCCTTGACAGGAGCGCCTAATGGGACTTTTCAGCTCTTTGAGGCTGGGTGCGTCGGCCCTGAGGGCCCAGCAGACCGGGATCCAAGTCACGGGTCAAAACCTGGCCAATGTGAACACGGCCGGATACACGCGACAAAGGGCCCACATGAGCGCCATTTCGGCGCCGCAGGGAGCCTCGCCCCCCCTGGCCGGAAGGGGAGTGGAGGTCCAGCGCATTGCCCGCCAGGTGGATGAGTACCTCGTAACCGCGATCCGCAACCAGGGAGGCTCGCTCCAGTCGCTGGAAGAGCGCGACAAGATCATGCAGCAGGTCGAGACTATCCTCAACGAACTCGGGGACAACGATCTGTCCAGCGGCATGGACGCTTTTTTCTCGGCGGTTCAGGAGTGGAGCAGCAATCCGCAGGACAGCGGCTTGCGTGAAGGAGTCCTTCAGTCGGCCTCCCTCCTCAGCCAACGTTTCAACTCCCTAGGCACCCAACTCACAGACCTGCGCACCAATGTCAATTCCGAGGTGTCTTCCGCCGTGGACCAGATCAATGTGCTGACCTCAAGGATTGCCAATCTCAACAAGGGCATTGTGTCCCTTGAGAGCGGGAATGAGGTGATCAACGGGCGGGACGCCAACGACCTGCGGGACCAACGCGATGAAGCGCTCAGGCAACTGGCCGAGATCGTCAACATCAGCGTTTCCGAGCAGGCCACGGGTTCCGTGACCGTCAGCATTTCGGGGGATTACGTGGTGATGGATGGCAAGGCCAGGGCCATTGAGCTCAGCCAAGAGGTGGTGGACGGCGTCTCGGTGACCACACCCATTTTCACGGACAATCTCGTTCCCCTGAACCTAAGATCCGGGAGGCTCCACGGACTCATGGAGGCCAGGGACACCCTGGTCACCGATGTCATCGACGACCTGGACACCCTGGCCAACGCCTTCATGAAGGAAGTCAATGCGATCCAGACCACGGGATACGGTCTCCAGGGCTATTCCACGCTGACAAGTTGGGAAACCCCGACTGTCGCCACCAATATCGCCCTCAACCAGTCGGGTCTTTCCCGGAGCGTGGCCAACGGCTCCTTCGTGATCCAGGTGCGTAATGCCAACAACGGAACCGTCACGCCGGTGCAGATCCAGGTCGATGCGGATGGCATCGGGTTTGACACCACGCTTGAAAGCCTCCGTGACGAGATCAATGCCGACATGACTTCCGCCGGATTCAACGGCATCACGGCCACCATCAATTCCAAAGGCCGATTGGTGATGGAATCCTCCAACTCCTCGTTGACATTTTCCTTCACCGACGACAGTTCGGGTGCCCTGCACGCCCTCGGATGGGGCGCGATGTTTCTCGGTGAAGGAGCGAGAGGGATGTCGATCAACGCCGTCTTGGAGGGGAACACGGATTTCCTGGCAGGCGGCACAACAACGGCCGTCGCCGACAACACAAACATCCTGAACCTTGTATCCCTGCGCACCACGGGTGTGCTGGCCGGTGACAGCCAGACGCTCGAGGAGTTCTATCGTGGCCTGGTGGGGAATGTCGGCACCAATACGGCGCGGCTCCACGACACGGCGGCCAATCAGATGGCCGTTGTTCAGAGCCTTGAAAACGAGCGTCAAGCGGTGAGCGGCGTGAATGTGGACGAGGAGATCGTGAATCTCATGACTTATCAACGGGCCTTCCAGGGCGCGGCGCGCTACATCGGCGTGGTTGACGAACTCCTGGATACATTGATCAACGGTCTCTGATGACACCGAGCCTTCGAGGTGTGTCCAACATGAGCCTGTTCGACCAGGTGCGAAGGAACATTTTCTCGGCCCAGCAAGACATCGCTCACCTCAACCTCCAGTTGAGTTCCCAGCAGCGAATCATCAAGCCGCATGAGGATCCTGGAGGTGCGTCCAGGGTGATCCGTCTGCAGGCTCTTCTATCAGCCAATGCCGGATTTGCGAACGCCGTGGAATATGCCCGATCCAAGCTGGAACAGAGCGATGGTGTGCTGGCCCAGATGAATGCGACCACCATCGATATCCAGGCCCTGGCGATCGACATGGCCGACAGCGGCAGCAGCGCGGCCATGCGCCTGGCGACCTCGGAAACGGTGTCGCAGGCACTCAAGAATCTTGTGCATCTAGCCAACACTCAGGTGGGCGATCAATTCCTGTTTGCTGGTGCCGACGCCGCGCGGACCCCCTTTGTGATGGATGGCAACGAAGTCGTGTTTCATGGCGATGAAACCGAGCTCCTGGCATCCATTGCCCAGGGGCAGTTCATGGGCATTACGCTCAATCCGACGACGGCCTTTGGGGCCCTCAGCGTGGAAAAGAAGGGGACCGCCAATCTCAATCCACGACTGAATTTCGGCGCGGGGAGCATTGATGGTCACAGCGTGACGGCGGCAGGCACCACCACCACCTTCACTGACAGTTCGTTGATAGGTGCCGGGTACACAGCCGCGGATCTCATCGGGCGGGAGGTGTATGTCTACGATGGAACCAACGAAGGATCCCACGGCACGATCTCCGGGTACGTGCCGGCAACGGGGACGGTCACCATCGCGGCCGGAGACGCCTTTCCCCAGGCCTTTGACGCCACCAGCCGCTACAGCATTTCCCAGGGTCGCAATGCTACCGCCCTGTCGACCCTGAATGCCGGAAACGGGGTTCAAGAAGGATCCATCCGCATCACTCTGGCCGGGCCCGCTCAAAATCTTGATGTCGATCTCACGGACGCCAGGACCATCATGGATGTCAGGGAGCGCATCGAGGCGGCATCCAGCAGACTGAAGGTCAGCCTCAACGGGACCGGAAACGGGCTTGTTGTCACGGACAGCAACGGCACCTCGATCACCATCGCCTCGCTCAATGGGGTCACCACGGCCGAAGACCTGGGCATCAATGGTACCAATGCCGGCGGTGTGATCACAGGCACCGACACCAATCCCGTCGTGACGGAGGAGACCCTGATTGCCGACATGAGCGGCGCCGTCACCAATCCTCTCTCGTTGGGGTCCATCCACGTGATCAACGGGAGCCGGACCGCCGATATCGACCTGAGCACCGCCGTGACGATGGGTGATGTGCTGGACCTGATCAACAACGCCGAGACCAGCGACGACCGATCCATGGAGCTGGTGGCCACGATCAATGCCGCCGGCACCGGCCTGAACATCCGCTCAAGGTTGTCGGGAGGCGAATTCTCTATTTCGCAGATCAATGCCGGAGACCAGACTCCACAGGAATTGGGAATCCTTACTATGACAGGATCCACAAACATTTCATCCCTGCGCCACGGAAAAGGCCTTGATTTTGCGCCGGGTACCGATTTCGTGATCACGGAAAACAATGTCGATTACGACATCGACCTCAGCTCAGCCACCACCCTCCAAGACATTGTCAACACCATCAATGCCCAGACGGGCGGCGCCGTGACGGCCAGTCTCAACACCGTCAATGGCAATAAACTCAGGCTTTCCGGAACGTCGATCACCCTGCGTGACGGGAACTCTAATGTTCTGGAGCAGTTGGGCCTTGAGATTGGACAGCCCGTGGCGGCCACGGTTGACAGTGATGATGTGACATCCCTGAAGGTCAATTCCCTCTTCTCGGCCATCACCGACCTGATCAACGGCCTGACAGGCAACGATGGCGGGGCCATCCAGCAGGCCGGGCAGGATATCGACGAGGCCTTCGACCAGCTCTTGCAGGGAAGGGCCAGGGTGGGGGGGCGGCTTGAGCGCCTCACCCTCACTTCAACTCAGTTGGAGACACAGAACACCTTTGTTTCAGAAGAACTTAGCGCCACTCAGGACATCGACCTGGCCGAGAAGCTCACCGAGCTCCAGCTCCAGCAGGTGGCCCTTCAGGCCACCCTCATGTCAGCCTCCAGGATCCTCGAAGTCTCCCTTCTAAGCTATATCTAGGATGAAGGTCGAGACCACACGCTTTGGCCAGCTTGAGATTCCCGTTGAGGGAGAGTATCTTTTCCCCCTTGGACTCCTGGGCTTGGAGGAATTGCGACGCTTCTGCCTGGTGCCGCATCCGGGTGGGGCGGCACTCCAATGGCTCCAGTCCATGGAATCTGCCGATGTCGCATTTCCTGTGTGCGACCCGAGGAGGTTTGTGGCGGATTACCATGTAGCCCTGAAAATCAGCGAGCTAACACCCCTCGCACTCTCGACATTGGAGGAGGCCCAGGTTCTGGCGATCCTGAGGGTGCCCGCCAAACCCGACAAGCCCACACTGAATCTCCTTGGGCCGTTGATTCTCAATCCGGCCCGGAGGCTGGGCATGCAGTATGTCGTCAACTCCGGTCGCTGGACCAGCCGGCATGAGATAGGCTGAATGCTCGTCCTTACCCGTTCGAAGGATGAAAGCATCATGATCGGTGACGGTGTGATTATCACCGTGGTCGACATCCGGGGTGATAAGGTGCGCCTTGGGATCGAGGCTCCCAAGGAAACGGTGATCCTGCGCAGGGAGGTCTATGAGGCCATCCGGCGTGAAAACCTGGATGCTCAGCGCCAGCGCCCCGAGGATCTCGGGGATCTCGACAACCTGGTTTGACCCCCTCGATCCCCCCAACGGGGGCATCCATCCGTCATTTAAATTCGCGAATTAACGAAATATGGCGTTTGTACGCCATAAATTGGCCTCAAAGTTGTGGTGAAGATTCCAATTCTTCTGCCGAAGAATGCTGATGAAGAGGGAGAGGATGCCCGAGGTGTGTGAGAGCACCGCGGGTCACTGGGCTGAAAAGGCCCGCCTTCCTCGAGTGAGAGCGAAGACCATCCTGGACAAGGACGTCCGGGTCAAGGTTTCAAGGAGGAAGAGAGATGACCAGAATCAACACCAACATCGCGTCGTTCACAGCCATTGCGGCCCTGAACAAATCAAACAAGCAGTTGGGCAAGTCCCTGGAAAGGTTGAGCACCGGATTCCGGATCAACCGTGCCAGTGACGGACCAGCGAAATTGGTCATTTCCGAGCGACTCAGGGCCCAGGTCAGCGGTCTCAAGCAGGCCGTCGAGAACTCGGAGAGGGCTCAGAACATGATCGCTACAGCCGAGAGCGCCTTGGTTGAAATGAACACCCTCCTCCTGAGTATGCAGGACCTTGTGCTTGAAGCCGCCAACGACGGAGCCTTGTCTGACGAGGAAATTCTCGCGAACCAAGCCCAGATCGACGATGCTGTCGACACCATCAACCGCATCGCCAACACGGCCAACTTCGCCGGGTTGGACATGCTCAACGGTCAGGCCGGCTACATCACCTCCGGTGTGAACACCGGTATCAGTGGTGGCGGGATCACAGAGTTCCGCATCAACAGCGCCAAGATCACCAACGGCACCTCGCAGATCGCGGTGCGCATCAGGATCACCGACAATGCCAGCCAGGCTCAGGTCAGCACGTCGAACCAAGTGGGTCTCAGCGGTGCATCCATCCTGGTGACGGGCAACAAGGGTTCCCAGCTCCTTGCCTTCAACACTAGCCAGACACGCAGTGCCGTGGTGGCTGCTGTGAACTCCACAACGGACAACACCGGTGTGGTGGCCCACCTGAGCAACAGCATCATGTATTTCCGCAGCGAGTTCCACGGCCTCGACCAATTCGTCAGGGTCCAGGACCTCAGGTCGACATTGACAACCTCCCAGCTGATCAATGCCTACGATGAGGGCAGGAACATCGACGGAACCATCAACGGCTCGAAGATTGCCGGGAATGGCCTGAACTTCTCGATCAACACCTTTGAGATCAAGGCCGACCTCACCGTCTCAGCCAACTTCTTCAACAACAACTATGTTGTGACGGGAGGCCAGAGCGTGGCAAGCCACACCTTCTACGTCACGGGAGGCGGCATGGCCTTCCAGCTGGGATCGGGGGCCCGCACCAGTGAGCAGGCCTTCGTGGGTATCAGCCGGATGGGCAGCGACAGCCTGGGCAGCTCCGAGGCCGGAGGCTACCTCAGTGACATTGTCACGGGGGGCGACTCCACGCTGATCCTGGATCCCGAGAGGGCCACCAAGATCCTGAGGGCGGCCATCGACGATGTGACCACAATCAGGGCCAAGATGGGCGCCTTCCAGGCGAACACCCTGACGTCGAACATCAACTCCCTCAACGTCGCGATCGAAAACATCGCGGCTTCGGAGTCGAGGATCAGGGACACCGACTTCGCCACAGAAACGGCGGAGTTCACCAGGACCCAAATCCTGGTGCAGGCGGGAACAGCGGTTCTGGCGCAGGCCAACCTTATCCCGCAAACGGTTCTCTCTCTCCTGGCCTAAGGTTAGGGAACAAGCCAACCAAGTCGGGGACCTTAGGGTCCCCGATTTTTTTAGACCCTTTATTGACAAATGGACAATAGAATTAATTTTATTGCGATGCGCCATCACTTGCTTCTTATTTTTTCAAGTTGAACTTCAACTTGATTCACTCAAGTTGGGAGCTTTTTTTGTCGAAGCCCTGATTAAGGAGAAGCCTCGAGCATGGAACCGGTTGCCCAGATCCTTCCACCCCTTGCCCCTTCATTCAACCAGGCTGAAAGCCAGCCTGGAGGACCCCGCATGGTTCCGGAAGCTCCCCCAGCAGCCCTTCCCGCACAAGAGGAAGCCGCCCTTGAGGAAGCCCAAGACAGGGCCGAAGTCCCCATCGAACGGAGGCTGGAGCAGATCAACCGCCTGACCAAACACCTGAGTTTTTTCTACCACGAACCCACCGACAGGGTGCAGATCCGGGTGGCCGACGGGAATGGGAAACTTGTCAGGGAGATTCCCTCCGATGAATTCCTCCGCACCATGGAAAGACTCCATGGCAATGCCGGAGCCATCCTGGACGACAGGGCCTAGGGCGCCATGCCCAGAGTCGACGGACTGGTATCGGGCCTCGACACCACGAGCATCATCCAGCAATTGGTTGAACTCAGCCGGCGCCCCCTTCAGCAGCTCGAGGAGAGGGTGGTCAAGAAGGAGGAACAAAAGACGGCGATTCAGGGCCTGACAGCGAAGCTCCTGGATCTCAAGCTCACAGGGTTCAAGTTGACCAAGGCTTCCACCTACAGGGTGAATGAGGCCACCAGTTCCAACGAAAGCATCCTTCGCGCCTCGGCCACCTCTGGCGAGACGACAGGGTCCTTCAGCTTCAGGGTGGCCCGTCTGGCCCGCAATGCCCAGGCCGTGAGCCAGGGGATGCCCAACGCCAGCACCACAGCGGTGGGAGCCGGAAAGTTCACGGTGGAAATGGGCGGAGGCTTTGTGGACCATTCCACCAAGGTTTCGGAATTGAATGATGGCCAGGGCTTTGAACGGGGTTCCATCAGGATCACCGACGGAAACGGCGCGTCGAAGGTGATCGATCTGAGCTTGGCCGTTACGGTTGACGACATCCTTGCTGCCATCAACCAGGAAGACGCTATCCAGGTCATGGCCGAGGCCTGGGGGGACGGGATCCGTCTGACAGACCAAAGTGGCGGCGGGTCGCTGACCGTGGCCGAGGTCAATGGTGGCCTCACGGCCTCCAGCCTGGGCCTTCTCAGGCCGGATGTGGCCGGCGTGATCGAGGGGTCCGACATCAACGGGCTTTCCCTCTCAACCCGGATCGATAGGCTCAACGATGGCCTGGGAGTCCGTAGCGGCTCGGGAGACGACCTGGCATTCACCACCAGTTCGGGGGCCTCCTTTCAGGTCGACATCGGATCCCCCAGCACTCTCCAGGATGTGGTGGATGCGATCAACAATGATGCCGACAACGTAGGAAAGGTCACGGCCAGCCTGGACACTGCGGGAAAAGGCTTGGTGCTCGTCGACAACACGGTTGAATCGGGAGGCACCTTCACGGTGTCTGCTGTAGCTGGCCCCTTCGGCACGAGCGGCGCCTTGGTGGATCTCGGCCTCCATGGACTCACTAGCGAATCCGCCGCAACGGGGGCCTCGGATGCCGCCGACGGCACCATCCTTAGGGGGAAGAGGCTGGTGGCCTCGCTCAACACCCTGCTGGGTCGAACCCTCAATGGAGGACAAAAAGAGGCGGGGACCCAAGGCTTGGGCAATGGCACAATCCAGATCACCGACAGACAGGGAAACACAGCCAGCATTGTGCTGGATCCGCGTCGGGAAACCAGCACCACGGTGGATCCCGCATTGGGTGCCACCAGCCTGACCCTGGCCAGCGTGGCGGGTATGGCTGTAGGCAACCGCATCCGCATCAGCGATGGCACCAACACGGAATACCGCATCCTGACAGATGTGGACCAGGGCACCAACGTGGTCAGTTTCACCGAGGGTCTCAGCTTTGACTTTGCAGCGGCAAGCGCCGTGTATGGTCTCAACGAAACTCTTGGCGATGTGGTCAACGCGATCAACAACAACACGGACGTGAATGTCACGGCTCGCTTCAACCGGGAACTCAATGGTCTGCGTATCGATGATAACAACACAGGACTTCCGACCAGCGACCTATCCATCGTGGATACCGTAGGGACTGTGGCCAACGACCTGGGCATTCGTACAGGCGTCAGCGGTGCGCACGCAGTCAGTGTCGGTGGATCAACGACTCAGTTGACCAGCGCCACCCTTGCCGCTTTGGGACTTGAAGACGATCAACTCAACGGGCTTGAGCTGTTGTTCACGGCAGGGGCCAATGCGGGGCAAAAACAGACGATCAAGGATTTTGATGCCACCACGGGACAGGTGACATTCGACAGCGGCTTTTCGGCCGTCATCGGTGCCGCCGACACCTTCACCATCACGGGGACCGACTCCAATTCCTTCAACGGGTTCGATTCCAGGCCCCGGTATCTCAGCCGCAACACCCTGCTGGCTGACATGAATGCCGGGCGCGGCGTCTTCGGCGGAAAATTCCAGGTTACTGACCGAAACGGAGACATGTTCACGGTGAACATCGAGGGCAAGACAGATCTAGGCCAAGTGATTGACCAGATCAACGGCGCCGCCTTGGCCGCCGGCAGCGACCTTAGCGCCACCATCAATGACGACGGCAATGGGCTGCTGGTTTCCAGTCCCACCGGCACAGGCTCCATCCGCATTGTAGACATCAATGGGGGTACCTCGGCCAGCGACCTCAATATCCTGGCTAACACCACATCCGCCACAGTGGATGGGAGCTTCGAGTTCACGATTGATCTTGATGGCACGGAGAGCCTTAATGACATCCGCGACATCCTCAACAACCTCAACTTGGATATCACAACCACCATCATCCACGACGGTTCTGCAACAGCGCCCTATCGCTTGAACATTGTCTCCAACGTGGCGGGAAGCCCCGGGCGACTGTTGATGGACGATTTTGACAACTCCTTCAATTTCACCACCACCACGCAGGCGCAGGATGCCGCCGTCATCTTTGGCGGAGGGAGCTCCGGGTCCCAACCCGTACTCATCACGGGAACCTCGAATACGGTGGAGAACATCATCCCTGGACTTACACTTACACTTGGCTCCGCATCCTCAGAGATGGTGACGGTGAACATTTCAAGGAATGTCGACGGGATCCTGGAGTCCATCCGTGATTTCGTGGAAGGATTCAATGCCTCCATGGAAGAAATCCACGAGCTCAGTGATTTCAAGGGCGTTGATGCTGAGGAACCTGCCATCCTGCAAGGCAATGCGGCGCTTCGGAACATTGAGGCCGATCTGTATCGCACGTTCACCCGCAGCGTCCAAAATGTGACGGCGCCCTTCAACCGCCTGTCGAGCGTGGGGCTCAGGGTTAAGGAAGACGGGACAGGACTTGATTTCGACGAGGATAAGTTCAGGAGTGCTATCAACAGCCATTACGAGGATGTCGTGACCCTGTTGGATGCCGGTGCTAAGGTGGGGAGCAACACCAGGTTGGCCGAATTGCGCGGGGGACAGGGTGTGAGGCAGACCAGTGGATCCGATGACATAGAAATCACGATGACGGACGGCACAACGTTAAGGATCAATCTCGACAACATGGACACGGTGGCCGAGGTGATTGCCGCCATCAACAACCATACCAGCAACCCGGGAACATTGACGGCCTCACTCAGGGTGGATGGCGAGGGCATTCAACTGACGGACACCACCGGGGGTACAGGTCCCTTGCGCGCCATCAACATCAACGGTTCCAATGCCGCCACGGATTTGGGCATTTTTCAGAGCATCTCCCCGTCGGGATCATCAGCTGTCATCAAGGGTTTTTCCCTACGCGATGCGGGAGCCTTCGCCATGCTGAACTCGCGGTTGGCTGCCATCGTGGAATCGAATGGTGTTCTCACCGGGCAAAGTGAAGCCATTGACAAGACCATTGAGACGATGCGCGATCAGATGATCCGCATCGAGGAAAGGGTCCAGAGGGAACAGGAGCGGTTGTTCATGGAGTTTTCACACCTTGAGAGCGTGCTCAGTGACCTTCAAGGGCAAAGCAGCTTCATCTCGCAACAACTGGGCCGCCGATGACAACCCTTCAGGTCCGTAGATTCAATGCCGATAACTTTTGAGGACAAGCAGACAGGACACCATGACAACCAATCCCCAGGCCAAAAAATACCTCGAAAACCAGGTGGCCACGGCATCGCCTGAACAGTTGGTGATCATGCTCTATGACGGGGCCCTCAGGTTCCTTAGTCAGGGCAGGGAACAGATGGTTGCTGGACAGACCCTGGAATCGCATGCCTTGCTTGTGAAAGCCCAACGGATCATCATCGAACTGATGTGTGCGTTGAACCCCGATGCGGATAAGACGCTTTCAGACAACCTCACATCCCTCTATTTCTACATGTACCAACAATTGATCAGGGCTAATATTGAGAAGGATGTGAAGCGTGTTGAGGAAGTGACAAAACTCATGGAAACATTGCGTGGAGGCTGGCGGGAGGCTGTGGCCCTTGTCAGGGGAGAGCATCCTCCGACAGGCACGGGCCCCATTCCACCGTCTTCCGATTCACGGCTCAGCCTTCAGGGCTGATCAGGGGGCCAGGGAATCCCAGCCGTCGCAGGAGGAGCAGGGGGTTCCCCAATCTCCCGCCGCATGTCGAAGCCATCGGGCTTCCTGGCGCCGTCGTATGGATTCCAGGGACTCTTCCCTGACCGAGCCTAAAGCGTGACGGTCTTCCCAATCCTCCCTACAGAGGGCCACGGTGCCGTCGGCCCTGATGACTGTTTCGGCCGACAACCTCCGGCAGGGTCGTCGCGGGGCCCTTGTCAGCACCAGGTCATTGCCAGGAGGAAACAGCCCTAGTGCTTTCATCGGTGGCCTCCAGACAACTTGGTCAGCCAGGGGGACCCAGCGGTCCCAGAAGGATTCCCAGGAAGCAATGAGCTCTGAACGCCGGACCATCTCTACGACCACCAAAGGCCCTGTCTGGGGATTGCGACCCCTGCAGAGTCGCTCCACCTGTTCGGTGTGAGGGATTGAAAGGGCCTCATGATCAAGGCGTATGCTGATGACATCAACGGGCGATGACAGAAGCTGGGTCACAACGGATTCCGAAAGGTCCCGGGCCCCAAGCCTCAGGTGGAGACCGTGGATGCGGCGCGCCTTCAAGTGTCGGACCATTTCCACCCAGTCCGGATGCTGGGTCAGGGGAGCGCGACCGTCGATGGTGACCAGGGTGTCGCGCTCAGAGGAGAGTTCCTCGCTCAGTCTGTTGAAAAGCTCGGGGGTGACCTGCTGTCCGGACGGAGTGACCCATTCCCATTCGACCTCGGGCGGGGGCCCGGGGGGGAAGGGGTGTTTGGATGCCGCCTCGGACCAATCCTCCCAGGATCCCAGCCCGGGGACCAAACCCGGGTCGGAGGCGCGCAGAAGCTCGAGCCAACGCAGTGCCCTCGGGGTGTCGGCTGTGAATCGCTTCGACAAACGGGACAGGGCCGTGGGGATTTCAAAGTTTCCTGTTCCTTTGGCCTCATCCTGGTTGTCCTCTCCCTTGTGGTTGACGGCCAGCGCATCCCGCAGCAGCAGCCTTCCTCCGGCCATGAGGGCGACGGTCCGTGGCGAGATGAGAGCCCCGGCGAACCCCGGAGGGGCTTGGTGGAAGATGTAGTGGGCGTCGGCACTCATGCGGATGCCGTGCCTGACAAGCTCGTCGGACAGACGGGCATCCAGGGCGGGCCATTCGGCGCCAACATGGTAGACATGGTCCACGGGGTGAGCCTCCTGCACGGCAGCAAAGGCCTCGGGCCACCCATCTTCATCAAAGGCCGTGGCGTAGTCGATGCCCCCTCGCCATCCTGTGGCCGACCACAAACGGCACCGACGCATACGGGCTCTACGGGGGTTGTCGGGCAGGGTGGAATCATGAAGCCTCACGCCATAGCGTTTCCGGAGGTCCTCCAGGAAGGGGTCGATGCGATCGCAGATCACCGCAATGTCCCTCAGGGTTTCCATTCGGCGGAGGGCCTCGCAAACCCAGTGGAGCACGGGCCTGCCTCCGAGCTGTTCGCGGTGCAAGGTGGGTAGGCCTCGTGGGTTTGTTTCCCTCACAACCACATAGGCGTCAACGCGATTCATAGCGCAACCTTTCCCTGATAACCTCCAGACCGCTCACTGTCTCAGTGGGAATCTCCGGGTAGGACTCCACGCGGGCGCAGGCCTCCTTCAGGAATTCCCGCATGAAACGCAGGGCGCCCTGAAGGCCGATGATGAAACGTTCGTCACGCTCCAGTTGAAGACGGCGCAGTTCCTGGCCCTGCTGCCCCCCGAGCATGATCTCAAGGTCGTCCTTTTGACGCCTGTAGTCGTCGGCCTGGGCCAGTTCATTGACCATGCCGGATAGATCCGCAAGCCGGTCGAGCTTTTTTCTGGCCTCATCCACCCGCCTGAGAAGCTGGTTGAACCTCTTTTCGTCGTCGAGGGCTTCCTTGAGCTCCCCAAGGTTGGCAAGCTGGTCTTCAAACACCTCTAGAAGGTCGTTGATCTCGCCCATCCGGGCTGCGAGCAGGGCCATGGCCTCGACCTTTCTCGACGTGTCACGCGACAATCCTGGTGCACTGACAAAGGACGCGTCGATCAGCGAGCCGGCTTCACGAAGGGCCTTCTCCAGGGACATGTGTTCGGCTCCCTCCTTCAGAGCGCCGGCCTCGCTCGCATCAATCACCCTCTGGGGGCATTCCCTGAAGATCTTTCCGAAATTTTTGAGGTAGGTGAACATCTGCCTGTCGGTGTAGATGGTCCCCCCTTCGAGGGATTCCACACTGAACATTCCCTTGCGTGTCCGGGCGAAGTATTCCCATTCCTTGTCCTCATAGGTGTGGAACCGGTTGGTTTCCTCGGCCCAATCATCGAGGATCGCGGTGCCGGGCATGTGTGTGATGTGACCCGGGTAGGCGAGATCCTGCCCGACAAAGATGATGGGGTCGCATCCCAGCAGCTGGGCCAGGTGAAACGCCGTCTGGGAGACCGTGCCGGCGGGAGGGAGGGTGCCGTGGGGCACCTTGCGGAAACTCCGGAGAAGTGTGGCCATGAAGGGATCGTCCCAGGTCCGAACAGGACCGGGGTAGATGTCGGCGATATGGTGGTTGGCCTTGGGGTCCACCACCAATGTTGTGTGGGGCAGGGGCGGGAGGTCCTGCATGTATTTCTTTGTCAGCTTGTAGTGATAATCGATGGAGCAGACGTAATGGGGCTCGATCCCCTCGGCCAGGAGGCGCTTGAGGATAGTACCGGTGGCAATGATGACCGCGCCGCAATCCTTGAGGCGCCGGATGTTGCGCTGCAACGAGGGACCGGCTCCCACGACAATGGCCGGTTTCCTGTTGGCTAAGCCGGCCAAGGTGCTCACCCCGGGATTGAACAGGCTGTGGGGCAGGTTCATGAAACAATTGAACTTGCTCTGGGTGCTGATGGCGGCGGCTGTGTATAGACTGGTGGTCCCGAAATCCAGGAATTCGCGGATGATCTGGCTGGCCTTGCGGTAGATGTCGCCGCCGGCGCGGACGGAGGGTTCGTGGGTGACGACCTTGGATCCCAGAAAAAAGGCCACCAAGTGTCTTTCAAGCACATCAAAGATCTGTCCGCTGGACATGTGGGTCAGGAGGATGAGCCTGGGGTCGGCAAGAATGGACACAAGGTCGGCGGACTCGAGCAGGTTTCTGAGCCAGGCGTCGTTGGGTTCCACCACAATGACCCTTGCCTTGGCGTGCACGCGTCCTAGAAGTTCTGCGATGTGGTGGCCGCATCCGAAGCCATACACCAGAAAAGTACCGTAGCGCGTGGGATCCACTCCGGCGACCAGTCGTTGGGCTTCCTTCCGTGGATCCATCCTGCTGTGGAGCCAGACATCCCCGGCATCTGTGATGATTTTTGCGGTCAGCCCCCCCTGGCGGGATTCCTCGATGATGGCGGAGTCCAAGGGCCTGAGTTTTTTGAACGTGGCTGGGATGTGCGGTTGGTGCCTGGCGAGGGCGTGGAGGTTGTTGTCAAGCCGGCTCATGGCGGGACGCAACTAGGGCCAGGACGGCATCCAGGGCCTGGATCCAACCCGGGACCACCTCGACCATCTCGTACTCCAACAGGTCGGCCACGGTTACGTAATCGCGGGATTTCACGGCTTCCTGCAGTCGGCGGATCAAATCCGATAGCCCCGACAAGAGCTCAGGTAGAACTTTGCCGCCGACCTTCACATCGGCCAGCCGGAACTGGTGAAAAGAGGCCGCATCCGAAAAACTCTGAAAGAGCACGGCCCAAAGCTGGAAGATGTTGTCAAGGCGCTTGAGACCCTCCGCCGGGGATCCAGTCTGGAAGTTTGACGCAGCTTCAATGCAGGCGCCAGGGCACTGGGTGACAAGCTCCTTGAGGTCGGCAAGGGTGCGTCTTGAAAGTTCGGCATGGGGCACCACCTCAATCTCCAAAAGCGAGTAGGAGGAGCAGGATGAGTCCCAGAGGCCTTCTTGGCCGGCAAGGTCCACAGGCTTTCCATCAAGGCTCATGCCGACCACGGACGACTTTTCGCTGTCAAAGTGCGCATTGAGCCTTTCAAACAGGCCACCCAGGGTTTCACCCTCCAGGGAAAGCAGGGAAGTTTGAGCGCCATTGACTCGTATTTCCATGGACCCAACATAGCACACCCACGTCGGAGGCGAAGTGCAGGCCCCTGTTAGAATCACACCCATGAAGCGGTTTTTCATCACCACACCCATCTACTATGTGAATTCGAGGCCGCACTTGGGCCACGCCTACACCAGCATCGTGGGGGACATTTTCTGCCGTTTCCACAGGCTGTTCGGGGAGGAGACCTTCTTCCTCACCGGCACCGACGAGCACGGCCAGAAGGTGGCCTCCAAGGCCCGCGAGGAAGGCAAGACCCCACAGGCCTTCGCCGATGAGGTGAGCGCGCTGTTCAAGGCCCTCCTGCCGAAGATCCATGTCGAGGCCCAGAGATTCATCCGCACCACGGATGCGGAGCACAAGAGGGTGGTGCAGGCGGCCCTGGTCGAGATCCACGCCAAGGGCCTGGTGTATTCCGACGACTATGAAGGCGATTACTGCGTGGGTTGCGAGCGCTACCTTGATGCCGACGATCTCACGGCCGATGGCCTGTGCAAGGACCACCAGAAGCCCCCGCAGAAGATGAAGGAGAAGAACTATTTCTTCAAAATGAGCGCCTTCCAACAGCGTCTGGTGGACCACATCAAGAAAGACCCCTCCTGGATCCATCCTGAACAATACAGGAAGGAGATCGAATCCTTCCTCAAGGCGCCCCTGCACGATTTGTGCATTTCCCGCCCCAAATCGCGCCTGGACTGGGGCATCGAGATCCCCTTCGACAGGGATTATGTGACCTATGTCTGGTTCGATGCCCTGCTGAACTATGTGAGCGCCCTCGGCGGCAAGGGGGCTCCCGACTACCAGAGGTTGTGGCCCGTGGTCCACCACCTGATGGCTAAGGACATCATCAAGACCCATTGCGTCTACTGGCCCTGCATGCTGATGGCTCTCGATATCCCGTTGCCAAGCCAGTTCGTCGTGCACGGCTATTGGGTGGTAGGCCAGAGCAAGATGTCGAAAAGCCTTGGCAATGTCGTGGATCCGCTGGCCATGGGCGAGCGTTGCGGCTTCGACCCCCTACGGTATGTGCTCGCCAGCGCCATGACCTTCGGTTCCGACGCCGATTTCACCGAGGAAATGTTCGCCGAGCGCTACAACGCGGATTTGGCCAATAACCTCGGTAACCTGGTCAGCCGCACCCTCACCCTGGTACACAAGAATCGGGGGGGGGTCGCGCCCTCGGCGACGTCCGGGCCTGCCGAGGCAGCTCTGGAGAAGGACCTTGTGAACCTCCTCGACATGCAGTGGGAGGCTGTGCGCCGCTTCGAGCTGCACAAGGCCGCCGGGGCCCTCAAGCAGATGGGCGATGCGGTGAACAAGTATGTCGATACCCATGAACCCTGGAAGTTGGCCAAGGATCCCGTGCGCTCTGACGATCTTGACAGGGCGCTACTGACCATGTGCCGGTCCCTCCGGTTCCTGGCCGGAGCCATGCACCCTGTGATGCCCGAGATCTCGGCGAAGATCCTCGGGGCGCTGGGCGAGCGGGAGGCACCCCGCAGCCGCGAGTTCTTCAACTTCGGCGCTTTGGAGCCAGGCCGCACCTTGGGGACCCTAGGCCCCTTGTTCCCACGATTGGAAAAGGCGACACAAAAATCATGACTCTCCCCTCTCTTGGGGGGGAGTTGGAGGGGGAGGGATGAGAGCTTCCAGATAAAATAGATTTTGGAGGTTCCCATGCGCGAGCTCATCATCATCGGTTCCGGTCCGGCAGGCTACACGGCAGCGCTGTATGCGGCGCGTGCCAACCTCAAACCCCTGGTCTTCACCGGGTTCACCCAAGAGCATCTCCAGGGGGGCCAGCTGATGACCACCACCGAGGTGGAGAACTACCCGGGTTTCCCCGAGGGGATCATGGGCCCTGAGTTGATGAAGCGCATGGAGGAGCAGTGCGTGCGTTTCGGCACCGAGATCGTAGCAGCCGAGGTGGATTCCTGCGACCTTTCCAAGCGGCCCTTCACCCTGACGGCCGACGGCCAGACCTACCAGGCCAAGGCCCTGATCATCGCCACGGGTGCAAGCGCGAAGTACCTCGACGCGCCCGGCGTGCAGGAATTCCGCAACCGTGGGGTGACGGCCTGTGCCACCTGCGATGGAGCCCTCCCCAAGTTCCGCAATCAACCCGTGGGCGTGGCGGGGGGTGGCGACACGGCCATGGAGGAGGCGACCTTCCTCACCCGTTTCGCTTCCCAGGTGCACATCATCAACCGTTCGGAGAAATTCCGGGCTTCACCCATTATGTTGGCCAAGGCGAAGGCCAACCCCAAGATCACGATTCACTCCAGCTCCCAGATCGCCCGCTGCGAGGGCGAGAAGGGGGCCAAGGGCCTCAAGGCGGTTGTCCTGAAGAAGCCCGGTGGCGAGGAGACACTGCCCCTGGAGGGCCTGTTCATGGCCATCGGACACGTGCCCAACACGGAGTTTCTCAAGGGTCAGCTCGAGGTGGATGCCACAGGCTACATCGTCACGAAGGGCCGCGGATCCCAGACCAGCGTGGAAGGCGTGTTCGCCTGCGGCGATGTGCAGGATCACGTCTACCGCCAGGCCGTCACTGCCGCGGGCTCGGGCTGCATGGCAGCCTTGGATGCCCAGCGCTGGCTTGAGTCCCACGACTCTTGAATCCCTCCTACATCCGTCCTCTTGAATGGAGCCTGGATAAGGCCGGGGGCCGAGCCCCTCTCCTGGTGCTACTGCATGGCTACAGGCAAGACAGGGCCACGGCCCTGTCCCAATGGTCGGCCTATAAGGGGCGAGTCCACCTTTTGTCGGTGGAAGGTCCCCTCGCCCATGAAAGTGGCAATCCCCGTCGCATCTCAAGCGCCTGGTATGTGTATGACGGCAACCGAGAAAGATTCAGGGCCGAGATGGACTTGACCTGCCGGTCCCTCGACAACGTGGTGGCCCATGTAGCCCCCACCCTCGACATCAAGGAGACTTGGGTGGGGGGCTTTTCACAGGGTGGCTATCTGGCCCTTTACTGGGCCCTTTGCCATAGCTTGGGGATGAGACGAGTCCACAGCGTGGGGGGGAATCTTAATGCGGATTTTCTGCCGGCGATTCTTCCGAACACCCGGGTCATCCTCAGCCATGGGTCGAAGGACGAGTTTCTCCCCCCCTTGAAAATGGAGAGCCTGGAAAGCAGCCTCAAGGAAAGGGGTGTGGAGGTGTCGCGCCACTCCCATGAGGCGGGTCATGAATTCACAGCGGCGATGGCCGCGGACCTGGGTGACTTACCGTGAGGAGGAATTCGGTTCTGCGGGTCCCGCCGGGGACTCGGGAACCGGGGCCGAAGAGTTGCCTTCGCCCGAGGGAGACGATTCGGGACTCGTTTCGGCGGGAACCTCATCTTCCTGCAAGAGGGTCATGTGGCAGTAAACCCACTTGAAGGGAAAGCAGACTAAGTCGACTAGGCCCGTGGGGATGGCCACGATGGGGGCGAAGAATGAGGAAAGCGCGCTGAAAAATTCATCTTCCGACAGCAAGTCGATGCTGGCGTTGGCAATGGCAAACACCCTCATCTCACGGGGTTCGGAAGGGGTGGAAAGCGTCTGGTAGTCCATCACATAATCGCGGTGCAATTCGCGGCTCTCATGCACGATGCAGGAAGGCAGGATGGCCAGCGCTAGGAGGATCAGGATGTGTGGACGCATGGAACTCCATTCAGACGCGCTCAAGCGGCCTGTCTTCCTCATCGGGTGACAGGGGGGGTATCTTAACCCTTCCCGCCACGCTCAAATGACGCAGGCCCAACCCAGGGCCCTAAAATAGGGCTGTGCCCACCCGAACCCTGACAGTGCTTTTTGGTCTTTCAACCTTCCTTGTGGTGGGTGGGGCCCTCTTTTTCGTGGCCCAATCGACGTTTTTCAACTTTGATTTTTATGAATACGCCACCAATACCCTGACGATGTCCAGATTTGATGGCGATCCATTCGGCTACCGACTGGGAGCTCGCACCATCCTTCCCTCTCTTGTCCTGACCCCCCTGTCCTGGCTTTTCTACGCGCCAGGGGAAGCCTTGGCCTTCATGAGGGCAACCGGGCTGTTCTGCTTTGCCAGCCTTCCTCTTCTTCTTCTTGTGATCCATCGAGCTTTGCGCCATTGGGGGGATTCCCCCCTTGTCAGCGCGGCCCTGATTTTTTTTGTGGCCTCCAACCTGATGATGCTGACAACAGCCATGACATCCGTCATCGACGGATGGGCGAGTTTGTTCCTTGTGGCAGGCTCCCTCTTTTATCTTAGGAATAGGACAACGAGGGAAGGACTGGCCCTGTGGGGTGCTGCGGGATTTTGGATCCTCTCGGGCCAATGGCGTATCAACCATATGAGCTTTGGGGTGGTGTTGGCCGCCACGGCCTGGTTCTGGGATGGCTCTCGGAGCCGTCCGATCAAAGTGGCGGCGGCGGGAGGAGCAGCCTTGACTGCTTTCTTTTTGGCTCCCTTCATCCTGGCCTATGGAACGGAAGGCCTGGCCAAGGCCGCCGACAGTATCCGAGAGAATCGCAACATCCTCCAGCTTGTTGCCGTCGATGGTTTCATCTACCCCAGATTAGCCCTGTTTGGCTTGGGATGGCCCCTGATTGTCTTGGCCCTCATTGGAGCCTGGAAATTCCATGTCGCAAGGGGCTGGAGGGCCGAGAACTTCTACATCCTGGCCTACAACGCACATTTTGCATTCACCCATGGCGTGGTCATGCCGCAGCAGTATCTGAGATTCCTCCTTCCCTTCATCTTTCCGTTGGCCCTTTATTGGCGTGAGGCCCTCGTATGGCTGGAGAGCCGGGGCCGCCTGGGAATGCTGGCTATGGTCTTGGTGGCCCTGTCTGCCGTCGGGCCGCTTGCCTCCCTGGCGCGCTATGCATCCGACCCTTTCTTCTCAAGTGGCAGGGATCTGGAGGTCAGCCATCATTTGGCAAAAGGGCATCGGATGATCTGGTGCGGAAGGATTTTCCCCTTCCATCCCCGCGATGTGTCCTGGTGCCCTAGCCCTTCCTTTTCTTTGTATCACTACGCCAATCACACGCTGAAGGTGCATTCGGGGCGCGACACACTGTACATACGTCGCCCTCCTGCGGATGACGGTCTGGTGCCGGAGATGATCCCCCATGGATGGGCGCCCTTCATCGAGGACGATGACAGGCTTTTTTTTAATCCCAACACAAAAATCTTCTATCACACAACGGACATCGGCTTGGCGGCATCAGCCGAGGTGTGGTCACTGTCGAAAAGGCCGATTGATCCCGATCAGCTCGATGTGGAGGCCCTCAGTGTGGAGGAGCGCATGGGATGGTTGGTCAGGTCATCAACAAGGGGAGGGTTCGAGGTGCGTTCTCCCTTGGGCCATCCCGATTCCTGGATCCACCTTGAATCGGCCATGGGTTGGCCACCCGCCAAGATCCCGTCGGCGGAACCCTCGCTTGTCTGGATCAGGGAAAGAAGGGCCTTCTCTCCGGGAGAGTGAGGCGTCAGGCGCTCCAGTCTTTCATGAGAGCCCTCACCGATTCCCTGAGGGCCTTCGATTTCACCTTGGGATCGAGTCTGAGGCCCTCGGTGTGGGAATAGGCCAGACCCGGACCCATCAATTGCCAGGCGGCGGTCTGGCAGTCGAGGTTCCGGCGCAGACTACCTTCGTTGACTCCATCCTGCAGGAGTCCCTCCAGGAAGAGCGCATACCCCGAGTAGTAATCCACAAGGATCCTTCTCAGGGAGGCGTCCTCGGCGGCATCCGCAATGCAACGGGTCAGGAGGGCGTTTTCACGCCGGATGGCTTCCAGATGGGCGGGAAGATCCCGGGCCATTCTTTCGATGGCTGCCACACTGCTCCCGGGTTTTTTTTCGATGAGGGTTGACCATCGTGCGAGTGTGCGGGAGGCCACATCTTCGAGAAGTTTGTGGAAGAGATCGAGCTTGTTCTTGAAATGGCGGTAAAGAATGGGCTCGCTGATCCCCGCCGCTTCAGCGACGGCCGAGGTGGTGGTGCCCTTGAAGCCCCGAGCAGCGAAAATCTTCAGGGCCGAATCCAGGATCTGGCGCCGCCGTTCGGAGGCCTGCAACCGTTTGGTGGACATCAGTCGTCTGTGCCGAGATCGGCGTTGCGGTGGGGCCAGCGGGCCTGCCTGGCTTTCAGCCCGATCAAGCGGTAGACCAGGCGGGAACAAAGGAAATCACAGCTTTCCAGTCCGGGCCTGGGCATCAGTTCGTTGACATCGGCACCCACAACCTCCGACCGCGCATACACCATGTTGAGGAGGGCCATGGTCTCGTGCCAGTCCAGACCCCCGGGCTCGGGGGTCCCCGTGGCGGGCATCAGCGTGGGAGAAAGGCCGTCGACATCCACGGTGACATAGACCTTGCCCTTGATGTGCTTGGCGATGGAGGGGAAGCCTTCGCGTCTCCAACTCCTGTCGTGATCAAAGAAGGTGTGGATATTGCGAGACGACCGGATTTTCTCGGCTTCGACCCTGGTGAGGGAGCGAATGCCCACCTGCACCAGCGAGTGTCCTTCGTCATGAGCCCGGGCCATGATGCAGGCATGATTGAGGGGAGTGCCATGGTAGCTTTCGCGCAGGTCGGCATGGGCATCGATCTGGAAGATCGTCACGGGTCCGTGGATTTCACGGAGTGCGCGGAACACGCCCACGCTGATGGAATGCTCTCCCCCGAGGAAGACGGGGAAGAGACCCTTCCTGAACCAGTGCAAGGCACGCTTGTGTGTGTTGTCAACGCAGGATGAAAGGCTTCCCGAGCAATCCACAGGCTTATCGGTATGGATGCCCACCCGAACGGTCTGCCTGTCCAAGGCCTCGTCATAAAACTCCATGTGTGTGCTGGCCTCGAGAATGGCGGCGGGGCCGCGGCCGGTGCCCTTGAGGTAGGTGACCGTCTTTTCCAGGGGCACCGGTACCACCACGGCCTTCGCGGTGTCGGCCTTGGTGAGTTCCTTTGGCATGTTGCCATAGTCCGGCAGGCGGGCCCTTCGACCCTTCTGGCCCTTCGCAACCGACATGGCTTAATCCGCCTTCGCCGCGTCGGATCCGAGCAGGCGTTCGGTTTCCGTCAGGAGGAGGGCCCCCATCTGCCGGCGGAACGAGGCCACCTTCTCGCGCTCGGCCTTGAGGGCCTCATCGCGGGCCGCCAGGGCTGTGCGAGAGCATTCCAATTCCTGGGTCAGGCGGTTGAAGGTTTTCAGCAGGCTGTCGTTCTCGGCCTTCAGGGCGGCCTCGGATTCCTGCGAGGACTTTTTCAGGGCATCGTAGTCGGCCAACTCCCTGAGGTGTTCGGATTGGGCCGCCTCGAATTCCCTGAGATCGTCCTCAAGGATCTTAACCTTGTCGCGAAGCTGGCGGGCCTCTTCCTCGACCTTCACATGGCTTTGTTTGCGTGAAAGATAGGCCTTCTGGTATTCCCGGCATCGGGCCTCCCAGCTCTTTTGGGCGGTCTCGATCTGGCGGAGGGAATCGGCCAGCTCCACCGATCGCGATTTCCATTGCCCCAGTTCCTGGAGGTGCCGCAGGCTTTCCGCGCCCTCGGTCACCAATTGGGCCCGCACGGAAGCCAGCTCGGCCTCAAGCTCCACCCTTCGGGCGGCCTGAAGTTCGAGTTCGGGGATCTTCAGCTCCAAGGCCTCCCTGCGGAGACGCTCGGCGTTGAGGAGTTCCATAGATTTGGCGCGGCCCTCCTCGGAGCCGAGCGCCCTGCGTTCAAGGTCGGCACATTGGGCGCGCACGGTGGTGGCTTCGGCGCGCTCCGCGGACAATTTCCCTGAAAGGCTGTCGATGTCGGAGCGCAGCGAGGCCAGGGTTTGGCTGTCGCTTTCGGCCTTCCTTCCGGCTTCTTCCAACTCGGCACGTTGACGGGCCAGATCCTGGGCCTGCCGGGCAATCTCCCTTTGGCGCTCCCTGAGGGTTTCCTCCTGCAGGGAAACCTTGACCAGGAGGTCATTGCGCTCTCCCGAGACGGCCTTGATGTCGGCCGCCAACGAAAGGGCCTGGGTGCGTTCGCCGTCCAGTTCGCTGGTGAGTTCCACAATCCTTGAGTCAGAGGCCTCCACACGCGACAGCAGGATCGATGCCTCTCCCCGAGAGGCCGTCAGGGCCTGTTCGAGCTCGGCATGGCGGGCCAGAAGGTCCTTGTAAGTGTTGCGCTCGGAATCAAGAAGCGTCCTGAGGGTGCCGAGGCTACGGTGCGCGGACGCCAGTTGTTCTCCAACTTCATGCAAGCTCTCCGTGCGCGTGGCGAGTTCCGTCTCCAAGTGATGCCGGGTTTCCGTTTCCCGTCCAAGGTTATCGGTGAGATTGTGGAGCTGCTCCTCCAGAGTGCGGATGCGCGCCTTGGCTTCGATGGTTTGTTGGCCTGCGACATTGAGGGAATGCTCGAGCTCGGCCTTTTGTCCCAACAATTCGATGTTGGTGTTGCATTCGGTTTCATGCAGGCTTCTGAGTGTGCCGAGGGCCAGCTGCAGGGAGGCCGCCTGGGATTTCACATCAGCCAGGGCCTGTTCGCGGTCGGCCAAGGTTTCTTCCAGGGTCTTTCGCGACTCGGCTTCCCTCCCCAACTCCACCTGCTGGTCGGCTGTCTGGCGCTTCAGGGCGTTGACGGACATCTCGAGCTCCGCCTTGGCGGCACGCAGCTTCTCAAGTTCCCTGGCCTGGGTTTCTGAGTGGGCCAGGCGCTCCTGGGCCAGGAGCTTGAAGGAGGCGCTTTCCTCAAGAGCTTGGGCGTGGCGGGATTCGAGATCCCCGAAACTCTTCTGGATTCCGTCGAGTCTCCCTGAAAGTGAAGCGGCTTCGGAGGCCAGGGCCGCCTTGGCCTTTTGCACCTCGCCCAGCGAGGATTGCAGGCGGTTGTTTTCAAGCTGGAGTCCCTCCAGGAAGGACTTCAGTTCCAGAGTGCGTTGCTCAAGCGCCGCACGTTCCTCCTCCATCTGGCGATGGGCCACGGATTCGATCTCCAGGGATTGGCGGGTCTGGTTCAACAGGGTCTCAAGCTGGTGCCTTTCGGCCTCGGCAACTTCCCTTTCGGAGGCCAGATTCGCCTCATGTTCCTGCCGGTCGGCCGACCGCTCCCTGGCAAAGCGAGACAGGGATTCCTCGAGTTCGGTGCGGGCCCTCCGTGTTTCCTCCAGGGCCTTGCCGGCCTGGATCCTCATCTCCTCCAGGTGACCCGACAGGGCGGCCTTCTCGGCAATCAGGCTTTCAATCAGGGTTTCCAGGCGGCCCTTTTCGGCTACCAGGGCTTTGGCTTTATCCAGCTCGGCACGCAGTGCGGCGCTCTCACGCCCCGCCTCGGCCATGGCCTTGTCATGGGCGGCCCTGGAGGATTGGGTCTCCTCGACAAAGCAGGCTAGTTTGTCGGCCAGCTCTTGGCGGGCCGATTCGCTCAGGCGCAGGCGGGATTCCTGCTCCCTTGTCTGCTCCGATGCGCCCTGCAGGGCAGCCCTCACTTTTTCATGGGCCTCGGCTGAAAGCTTTTGCTTTTCCAGTTCCCACTCGGCCTTCTTCTCATTGAGCTCGGTGAGGGCAATTTCCTTCTGGGCCTTGAGTCCTTCCAGTTCGCTTTCAAGTTCCCGGGCTTTCTCGTCCCTGAGAGTCGTGGCTTCCTTGAGTTGGACCTCCTTGATGGCGATCTGAGATGCAAGGCGCTCGCCTTCCGCAGCCACTTCCGCCATGACACGGGTTTCGATGGACTGCGAGACCACAGCCTGCACAAGCTGGTGGATGTCGCTCATCTTGAGCACGCGAACCCGGTTCAGGCCCAGGTTGTTCAAATTGTGAAGGTCCACTTCGCGGCCGGCGGTTTCCACCGCCTTCCGAAGGTCGAATGATGTTTCCATGCTTTTCCTCTCCTCAAGGCATGGCCCTCTTCTCTCTTAAGCAGGCCATGACAGACTTTCAGTATAGAAAGCCTGACGCGATCACCGTCACGCCCGGTGGGCCAACCGCCATTCTGACGGGAGGTCTATAATCCCGTCATGGATTCAAGTTCGCCGTTCCATGTCATTCTGCACGAGCCCCAAATCCCCCAGAACACCGGAAACATTGGCAGGATCTGTGTGGGATTCAACGCCCGATTGACCATCCTGGGAAAGCCGGGGTTCGACATGGGTGAGAAGGCTTTGCGGAGGGCCGGCCTGGACTACTGGAAGCATCTTTCTTGGGAGCTCATCATGGATGAAACATCCTGGACGCCTCCACCGAGGATCTTCGCCCTCAGCAGCAAGGCAGACAAATCCCTTCATGAGGAGAACTTCCAGCCGGGTGATGCCTTCATCTTTGGCAGCGAGGACAGGGGCCTGCCGGACCGGCTGAGGTCGCGATTCCCCCTTCTGAAAATCCCGGCCCCCGGCCCCATCCGCTCGTTCAATGTGGCCAATTCCGTGGCCATGGTGCTCCTTGAGGCGCATAGGCAACAGCTATGATGAGATGATGAGTTCCCGCAACGCGATCACGGTCTTCTGGGCGCTTCTAGCCTGCCTTTTTGTGTCACTTCCATCGGAGATTCTGGCGGACTCCTGCCCGTACTGTGGTCGAACTTACGGTGATGGAATGGGTAGCGGGGCGGACTCAGCCTATATTGCAAGGATTCGGGCAGCACACGAGGCGCAATGCGGAGGTGGGGGATCAAGCCCCACTTACCAGTATCCCCCGCCCGACCCCGACCATTGCCTCAATCTCATGTCTCCCTTCACCATTCCCTTGTTTTCTTGCATTGGTTTGGTCGACGGAATCTGGCAGGGAGGGGTCTGGTTTGGCAAATCACTTGGCGGTGAAGATCTTAATTACTTCAGCCACATCGATTCGGCAGGCATGAGCGGCCCGATGTGCCATGATGCGGCGATCGGATGGCAGTTCCAGATTCCCAGGGTTTTCGAGTGGATCGGTGGCTCGCCCTTTCTGGTGTTGTATGGAGTGCCCTGGCTTGTGATCAAGGGAGTGCAGGGAGTGGGGAAGGGCGCGGGATCAGCCATCGAA
This sequence comes from Planctomycetota bacterium, assembly GCA_050251015.1. GTDB lineage: Bacteria > Planctomycetota > JBFWNO01 > JBFWNO01 > JBFWNO01 > JBFWNO01. The sequence continues at coordinate 36,676 of JBFWNO010000002.1, read as the reverse complement.
GCGATGACTCCAGCACCGGATCCTGCCGATTCCCAGAGGGCCGAAGTGGTACGCAAGATCTCCGAGGCCCGCACGCTCAAAGCCGAGCCCTTGCAAGCCGCAAGACAGGAAGCGGTGAAGGCTCTTACCGAGGCCAACAAGAATCCGCCAAGGGTTGACATGGGGCCCTGGAATCAGGAAAGGGCCCTGATCAAGGATGATCGCAAGATTCCCCGCGTTTCGGATGTGATGAAACGCTTGCCGGAATCCACCCGTGCGACCATCGAGAACCTGAGGCCTGCCGTGCAAGAGGCCAAGGATGGTTTATACAAGACCGCCAAGTCCTACTCTGATGCTACGACCGATGGAATCAAGGGCCGGGTGCTCGACTTTGCAGACGCCGCGCTCGACAAGGCGGGTGTGGGCATCAGGGTGGGCTCCGTGATGCGCTTCAAGGATGAACTGATGGATGGTTATGTCAAGCCGACCACGGAGTTTCTTTCCGGGGCCTTGCCGGCTCTGCCCTCCATCCTGGCGTACGGGCCAAAAACCGATGAGGAGCAGGCCCTGGCTGAGCGCCACGGGCGTTTTATGGATGGCATGATCCAGAAGGTGGGGAAGGATCCCGGTCCCTCGGATGGGGATGAGCTGGAGCTCCAGTTCAAGGGGGTTCGGTAGCCATGAATCGCATCATCATGATGGTTGCGCTCGTCATTCTGGCATCTTGCGGAGCCGAACCGGTGACGGTTCCAAGAGCTGAATGTCTTGTAGCGCCATCGGACCTTGGCGGGGAAAAGGTCCTGGAAGCCTTTGAGGGACAGGCGGGAGCCTTGTGGGTGCGCACTTCGGCTGGGCGCCTTGTGAAACTCGATAACCGGGCATCCTTCAGCGCTCCCGTGACTCTTGAAGCCGCGGCTCTCATGGGGGGCTCGCCTGTTGCGCTCGGGAAGGGAGCGCTATACAGCTTGGTTCCCTCACCGGAGCGGATCCTGGAGGTCCCGCTCACGGCGGCTCAAATGGCCGGCGAGGGCCAACGACTTTACATCAGCGGATTGGATGCGAGTGGCGAAGCCCTCATGTTTGCGTTTGAACGCATCAACGGACACCAGCCGATCCTGAGCCTCCCAAGCGCTCCCACGGCCCTGGTGGCCTCTGAGGGTCGCGTTTATTTTGCCATGGGCGCCGGCATCCACACCTTCAAGCCCGGTGGGGAGGTCCGAACCCTGGCCGCCTTGCCGGGCCTCGATCCCATCATTTCTATTGCGGCCGACACGCGATCCGGAATCCTGTACCTCAGCGACGGCACCTGCACCTATGCTCTGGTTTCCCAATCATCCCGTTGCGTCTTGCTTTTCCGGGATGCAGGAGGCGAGCTCCTCTGGAGTGGTGGGGCCCTGCATCTTTCACGGCACCAAGACGGCTGTCTTTACCGGCTTCCCGACATGGGCCAGTGGATCAACGGCGATGTGACGGCCCTCATGGACTTGTTTTGACCGAATAACCCTTCTGGTAAAAGCCGCACTCTCGGAGATAATGACCACCCACAGTCGGGGAGTAGCGCAGCCTGGTTAACGCGCCTGGTTTGGGACCAGGAGATCGGAGGTTCGAATCCTCTCTCCCCGACCATTTTTCAAAACGGCCATTTCGGCGAGCGCGTCGAATGGCTTTCTCTTTGTCAGGGCGAGAGTTACGTCGCCCAGGAGGCGGTTCGAAGTCACGCACTCCAAAATCTCGCGTTTGGAGGCGAACTTCGAACCGCGCCACCGCTCGGCCAAGTTCTGGCTGAAATCGAAGACCGACAGCGCCAACTTCCCGCGTTCGGGGTCGAAGTCGCCCGCCTCCTCCATCTGGCGTTCCACGTCCTCCGCCTCGCGCCGGAACTCCAGCGACTTGGCGTTGAAGGCGGCCTCGTCGATGGTCCCGCCGAGGTAGGCGTTCAGGAGCCGGTCCTGCATGCTGGCCAGTTCGGTCTTGCGCCTGGCCAGCGTCTTCTTCCATTGGCTCCGCGCGTAGGAGGCGTCCTCGAAGGCCTCGCGGATCGCGTCGCGCAACCAGTCGGCCGTTTCCGGATCGGGGATGCGCATGGTGTCCAGATCCCGAACGATGGCGTCCTCGAGGTCCTTCTCCTTCCATCGCACCCTGGGATGTTCCTCGGGCTGGTGTTCGCTCCCGCACTTGTAATACACATGGACGTTTCGGCTACCGTCGGACAGCTTGCGGCGGATCTGCTCGCCAGTGATGCCGTATCCGCAGACGGCGCAGCGCAGGATGGCACCCGAGAGCATGATCTCCGGGCGGCCCGTGCGGCGGTTCTTGCCGCTCAAGATTTCCTGGCAGAGGTCGAACGTGCGGCGGCTGATGAGGAGCTTGTACTTCCCGGGGTGGACCTTGCCGTTGCGCTCGAGCTCGCCGACATAGAACCGGTTGTTCAGGATGTAGGAGAGCGAGGTCCGGCTGAACCGGGGCTGGCTCGGGCGGAGCGTGTGCCCCTCGTCCCGGAGCTTGTCCGCGAGGCTCTTGAAGGTGTATCGCCCCATGGCGTAGAGCTCAAAGACGCGCATGAGCGTGCCGCTCTTCTCCGGATGCGGTACGACGGGTTCGTCCTTGCTGTCCACGTTGAGGTATCCGAACGGCGCGTGACCGGTAGGCCACCCCTGGCGGACCTTCTCGTCCATCCCCTTCAGGACCTCGGTGCGCAGGTTGTCCGAGTAGTACTGCGCGACCGCCGCCATGACGTTGAACGAGAGCGCCCCGGCCGCTCCGGGCCCGAACTGGTTCTCCACGAAGGAGAGCTGGACGCCGCAGGCATCCTCGAGCTCCTGCAGGCGCACCGCGTCGCGCATGTTGCGGCAGACGCGGTCGAGCTTGTGGGACAGGATCGCCTTGATCTTGTCCTTCTTGGCATTGGCCTTCACCCACTTGAACATCTCGTTGAACACCGCGCGCTCCGCTCCGCGCTTGGCCGACTCGGCGACCACGAACTCCCGGACCACGGTCCAGCCGTTCTTCAGGGCCCGGTCGCGGTTGGCGCGAACCTGCGCGTCCAGCGAATAGCCCTCCTTCTGTTCGCGCGAGGACACCCGCGCCCAAATCACCACGTTCATGTCTCGTCACCTCCTTGCCTGGCTCGCACCAGCGCTTCCGCCAGGTGCTTTACGTTCGTCAAAATCTCCACGGCCTCCTCCACGCCCACGGGCCTTTCATAGGCCCGCGACCACACCCTCCGCGTCTTGGCGAGCAGTTCGTCCGAAATCCAGGCCATGGACAGCGGACGTTCCGGTGCGTCATCGGGCCGTGACACATGAGGGCTCGTTTCGGGCGGAAATCCAGTCAATTCCTCGGAGGTTGCGAGGATTCCCGGCCGCCCGGCGCGTGGGCGTTTGCGCTTCATCAGTCGCGGCTCCCCGGGTCCAGGCCGAGTTCCTCGAAAAGCCGCCTGAGTCGCCGCACGATGCTGGCCACGGTGTGCCAGCAGCAGCCGAGCTTCCTGGCGATGTCGACCTTCCGGCAGCCTTCGGCGAGCATCCGGCAGACGGCCTGTTCGCGCTCGGGAAGTTCGGCCACGACGGCGCGCACGTCCAGGATGGCGTGGAGGTTCGGCGAGAACGCCCCGTCGGAGACCGTGCTCCCCAGCCGATCCAGATGCGCGCGATACCGCGCGTTCGAACGGCAGAACTTCTTGAGATGATTGTCGATGAGCGCCTGGAGAGCGGTGCTCTCCTTCGCGCCGTTGGACTTCGCCGCGTCGTACTCGAACCCCACCACGTCCAGGATCATCTGCTGCTGAGCGTCGGGGATTTCGTCCCACCGGAATCCCATGCGGCGCGCTCGCGTCACGATGAGTTCCACCTTCCACGGTTCCACAATTCCGTCGTAATCGAGTCTTTCCATATCGGGCCTCCGTTCGTGATTGCCGCGCGCACGGGACCACCCCGGCGCGTCACGAACGGTTTTCCGATATGCATCGGGGTCGCTTCTCTAGGCCCGGCGATGGGTGACGAAACACAGATGCGTGCGCAACTGCGGAGGAGATGGGGTTCGAGATGGGTGCCGAAACACGCATATGTGTTTTGGGGGTCATTGACGAGAACGAGGGCCGAGCGGGTAACAACCCCATGCAAGCGCGAGCCGGAATTCGAGCCGCGCGGCATTGGAGAAACCGATGGCCCGAGCGAGAAAGACCGACCCGCAAACGTCACACGACGCCGCCCGCGAAGCGGAAGCCAGCGGGCGCGCCGCCACGCACCGCGCGGTCTGCCTTGAAGAAGTGAGGAAGAACCCCGGTCGCACGGCGGCCGAGATCGCCGCCGCGACGGGGCTGGAGCGTCACGTCCCTTCCCGACGCCTCCCCGAACTGCGCGACGCCGGACTCGTGGAGAACCGCGAGGTCCGCGCCTGCCGGGTCACCGGGCGAAACAGCATGACGTGGTACGTCCGGGAGGAGACCCGATGATCGCAGCCGCCAACGACGACTTCATCCTCCGCGAGCCGGAGGACGTGTACCGCGCGAAGGCCCGGGAGAACCTGAGCAGCCATCAACTGGCCGACTTCCGCAAGTGCCCGACGCTCTACCACAAGAAGAAACTCGGATTGATCGAGGACGTGGACCGGCCCGCCTACATCGTCGGCCGCGCCGTCCACGCGCTCGCTCTCGAAGGTGGACGGGTCTTCGAGAACCGCTACGCCATCGGGGGGCCGATCAATCCGAAGACCGGCAGTCCCTTCGGCGCGAACACCAAGGCATACGCCGAGTGGGCCGCCGCCCAGGGCAAACCCGTTCTGACCGACACGCAGTTCGAACTCGTCACGAAGCTCGCCGGAGCGGTGCAGGCGCATGAAGCCGCGCAACGTCTCCTGGCCGACGGCGTGCCGGAGGGAGTGGTGCGGGGCGAGTACTGCGGCGAGACCTGCCAGGTCCGCATGGACTGGTTCAGCGCCGAGCGCGGCATCGTGGACCTCAAGACCTGCGATGACCTGACCTGGTTCGAGTCGGACGCCCGCCGCTACGGCTACATCCACCAGATGGCTTTCTACCGCGCGGTGGTCCGGGCGATCAGCGGCGAGACGTTCCCCGTTCACCTCATCGCCGCGGAGAAGTGCGAGCCGTTCCGCTGCGGCGTGTGGCGCATGGGCGAGGACGTCCTCGGGATCGCGCAGAAGGAAAACGAAGAGGCCATCGCGCGCCTCAAGCAGTGCCGCAAGCACGACCGTTGGCCCACGCTTTACGAGGAGATCCGTGTTTTCGATTGGCTCTAAACCTGGCGGCGAGCGGGCGGGATGGCGTGGCCGGGATCGGGCCTCCCGGCTCGGACTCCCTGTGCCCGTCCGTCTCGCCGCCTTTTCAAGAAAAGGAGGTGTGTGAAATGAGTCTGCTTGAACAAGTCACCAGCGGGAGGAGCCCCGCGCCGAGGCGCGTGATGCTGTACGGCACGCACGGAATCGGAAAATCGACGTTCGCGTCGAGTGCTCCGAAACCGATCTTCATCCAGACCGAGGACGGCCTCGGCGAGATCGACTGCGACAAGTTCCCGCTCACTGCGACGTTCGACCAGGCCATGAAGGCCCTGTCGGAGCTCTACACCGACAAGCACGCATACCGAACGGTCGTTGTGGATTCGCTCGACTGGCTGGAGCGGATCATCTGGGCGGAGGTCTGCCGCAAGCGCAATGTCGAGAGCATCGAGGACATCGGCTACGCCAAGGGCTACGTCTTCGCCCTCACGCAGTGGCGGGAGTTCCTCGAGGGGCTGACCGCGCTGCGCGCCGACAAGGGCATGACGGTGGTGCTCATCGCGCACGCCCGCATCGAGCGCTTCGAGAACCCCGAGACCGAATCCTACGACCGCTACGTGCCGCGCCTGCACAAGCTCGCGGCGGCGGTCGTGCAGGAATGGTGCGACGAGGTCCTCTTCGCCACCTACAAGGTCTTCACCAAGCAAACGGACGAGGGCTTCGACCGCAAGCGCACCCAGGGCCTGGGCACCGGCGAGCGGATCGTCCGCACGCAGGAGCGCCCGGCCCACATGGCGAAGAACCGCCTCAACCTTCCCGACGAGCTTCCGCTCGACTGGAACGCCTACGCCCACTACCTGCCCAACGGCAAGAACAAAGGAGGAAAGTAACCATGGCGAATCTCAACGGATTCAACGCGAACAACGTCGCCCCCGCCGACGACTTCGAACCGATCCCTGGGGGCAAGTACGTCGCCGTCATCACCGACTCGGAGATGAAGCCGACCAAGAGCGGCAACGGCCACTACCTGGAGCTGACCTTCCAGGTGATCGACGGTCCGTGCAAGAACCGCCTGCTCTGGAGCCGCCTCAACCTCGACAACCCCAACGAGCTGGCGATGCAGATCGCGCAAGGGGAACTCTCGGCCATCTGCCGGGCGGTCGGCGTGATGCAGCCGAAAGACTCCCTCGAGCTGCACAACCTGCCGCTCCAGATCACGGTCAAGTGCAAGAAGCGCGAGGACACCGGCGACCTGACCAACGAGATCAAGGGATACGCCAGGAAGGAGGCGGCGAGCGGAGCGCCCCAGCAGGAGGCGAGCAACACCCCTCCCTGGGCGCGCCGATGATCGAGTTCGAACTGCCCTGGCCGCCGTCGGTGAACCACTACTACCGGCGGGTGGGACCCCGAACGCTCATCAGCCGCGAGGGGCGCAGGTTTCGGGAACGGGTCTGCGCGATCCTCGCGGCGGCCGGAGTCCGGCCGATGGCCGGTCGGCTCCATGTCGAGATCGAGGTCTACCCGCCGGACCGTCGTCGTCGGGACATCGACAACGTCCAGAAGGCGCTGCTCGATGCCCTCGAACACGGCGGCGCGTACCGGGACGACAGCCAGATCGTCCGGCTCGAGGTGGAGAAACGCGAGGTGGAGCCGGGGGGCAAGACCGTGGTCCGGATCGAGGAGATGAAGCGATGTTGAATGAATCAACCTGTAAGCGCTGCTTCCGGCGGAACGGAAAGGCCTGGGACCCCGAGGACTGGGCGCACGGCCTCGTCTTCTGCCCGCACGAGATCGTGGCCAGGCGCATTACGCACCTGCCCACGAAGCGGTTGCTCGGCACGGTCTTCGGCATGACGAAGATCTCCGAAGTTCCGGCGCATTGTCCGCACAAGGACGAGCACCAGGAGGTCTGCGTCTGAATGGAGCTGCGCGAATACCAACAGGAATCCGTGGCGGCGATCTACCGCCATCTTCGGGAACGCGACGACAACCCCTGCGTCGTGATCCCGACCGGTGGCGGCAAGACGCCGGTCATGGCGACGATCTGTCGCGATGCCGTCGGCCGATGGAAAGGCCGCGTGCTGATCCTGGCCCACGTGAAGGAACTGCTCGAACAGGCGGTGGACAAACTCCACCTGGTCGCGCCGGAGATGTGGATGAAGACCGGCGTCTACTCGGCGGGCCTGAAGAGCCGCGACACCGAGCACCCGATCATCGTCGCGGGCATCCAGAGCATCTACAAACGCGCCTGCGAGCTGGACGCCTTCGACCTCGTCATCATCGACGAGGCGCACATGATCCCGCCAGACGGCGACGGAATGTACCGCACGTTCCTGGAGGACGCCCGCACCGTCAACCCGCACCTGCGCGTGATCGGCCTCACCGCGACGCCGTTTCGGATGAAGAGCGGGATGATCTGCGCGCCGGAAAACGTGCTCAACCACGTCTGCTACGAGATCGGCGTCAAGGAACTGATCGTCCAGGGCTACTTGTCGCCGCTCATCACCAAGGCGAGCCGGGAGAAGATCGACACCTCGGGTCTGCACGTCCGCGCAGGCGAGTTCGTGGCGGGCGAGGCCGAGGACCTCATGGACACCGACGCGCTGGTCGAATCGGCCTGCCGCGAGATCGTCGAGCACACCCGTATGCGGAAGTCCGTGCTCATCTTCGCCACCGGTGTGAAGCACGGCCAGCACATCGCGCAGGTGATGCGCGAGAAGTTCGGCGCGGAGGCCGGAACCGTCTTCGGCAACACACTCGATTTCGAGCGCGACCGCGTGCTTACAGACTTCAAGGCCGGGACGCTCAAGTACCTGGTCAACGTCAACGTGCTGACGATGGGCTTCGACGCGCCCAATATCGACTGCGTCGCCATGGTCCGACCGACGCTGTCGCCGGGCCTCTACTACCAGATGGTCGGTCGCGGCTTTCGGCTTCATCCCGGCAAGGAAAACTGCCTGGTCCTGGACTTCGGGGGAAACGTGTTGCGCCACGGGCCGGTAGACGCGATTCGCATTCAGGAACCGGACCGGCGCGGAAACGGAGAAGTGCCCGCGAAGGAATGCCCGGAGTGTCACAGCGTCATCGCGGCTGGTTATTCGGTCTGTCCCGACTGCGGCTACGAGTTCCCGCCGCCGGAGTCGAACAAGCACGACGCGACCGCTTCGACCGAGGGCATTCTTTCCGGCCAGGCGACGACGACCGAACACGCCGTGCAGGAGGTCTTCTACGCCGTCCACCAGAAGCGCGGCGCGCCGGACGATGCACCACGGACCCTGCGCGTCGAGTACCGGCTCGGCTTCAACTGCTACCAGTCCGAATGGATCTGCTTCGAGCACACGGGCTGGGCCCGAAAGAAAGCCGAGTCCTGGTGGCGCAGACGTTCGAACGTCCCCGTGCCGCAGTCGGCGGCCGAGGCCGTGGAACTCGCCAACGCGGGCGCGCTCTGCCCGACCAGGGCCATCACCGTGCGCAGCGTCACCGGCGAGGACTTCGACCGGATCGTTGGCTACGAGCTGAGCGACCTGCCTGCCGCTCCGGACGCGGCGCAGGCAGGCAAACCCGCTTACCGAGAACCGGGTTGGGATGAAGCGGAGGCAACTCCCGAAGAGACGAAGCCGGAGTACGCCTATGCCGAAGACGACGAGATTCCATTTTGAGGTCGGCCTGTCCGCCTATGCAGAACACGAAGGAGAAATTGATCAGCGCCGCGCTTCGGTATGCCGAACTGGGATACCCGGTCTTCCCGTGCGCACCGGGAGGCAAGGCCCCGATCACGCCGCACGGCTTCAAGGACGCGACGACCGACCCGGTCGTAATCGAGGCGTGGTGGGCGAAGCACCCGGACGCCAACGTCGGCATGCCGACGGCGGGACTCTTCGTCATCGATGTGGACGGCGCGGACAACGCATGGCCTGCCGATCCGGAGCTGGCGCAGGACCTCGCCCGAGGGCCGGTGTCGCTCACCCCACGAGGCGGACGGCACCACATCTTCCGTCAACCCGAGGGCAAGGACTGGAAGAACACGGCGAGCAAGCTCGCGCCGAAGGTCGACACGCGCGCCAACGGCGGCTACATCGTCGTGCCGCCCTCGGTCGTGGACGGCAAGGCGTACCGCTGGGCCGAGACGCTGGAGCTGGACGCCGGGCCGGAACAGTTGCCGGAACCGCCCGATTGGGTGGCGGCGCAACTTGACGGACTGGGCGCGTTGTTCGCCAAGGGCGCGTCCGGGGGCAACGGGAATGCCCCCAGTACGGCCCCGTTCGCGCAGGGTGCGCCCCAGGGCGCGACTCCGCCGCCGGATGGCAACACCATCCCAACCGGACAACGGAACGCGACCCTGGCGCGCCTGGGCGGAGCCATGCGCCGGGTGGGCATGAGCCGGGACGAGATCCTGGCCGCCCTGACGCAGGCCAACCGGGTCCGCTGCCAACCGCCTCTTTCAGCTCGCGAGGTCGAGAAGATCGCGGCCAGCATCTGCCGCTACGAGCCGGACCAGGTCGCGGTCGCCGTGGCCGAGAACCATTGGGGGCAGGACCTGACGGGCAAAGCACCGAACGAGGTCGTTCCAGCCATTCCCGACCCGGGCCCGCTGCCGGATGAACTCCTGCGCGCGCCGGGCTTCGTCTCCGAGGTCATGGACTACTGCCTGGCGACCGCGCCGTACCCGAACACAGTGATGGCGTTCTCCGGTGCGCTGGCGCTGCAGGCCGTGCTCGCCGGACGCAAGGTCCGCGATCCAGGCGACAACCGGACGAACCTCTACCTGCTGGGTCTGGCGCACTCGTCCGCCGGGAAGGATCGGCCGCGCAAGATCAACACCGAGATCCTGCACCACATCGGGTTGTCGAGTCACGTCGGCGGACGTTTCGCCTCGGGCGAAGGCGTGCAGGACGCGCTCTTCGTCGACCCCTGCATGCTGTTCCAGACCGACGAGATCGACGGGATGCTCCAGTCGATCAACAAGGCGAAAGATGCGCGGCACGAGAACGTCATGGGGACGCTCCTCACGATGTACTCGTCGGCGAACTCCGTCTTCCCCATGCGACGCAAGGCGGGCAAGGACTCGCCCGGGGCCATCGACCAGCCCTGCCTCGTGGTCTTCGGCACGGCGATTCCGAACCACTACTACGAGGCGCTCTCCGAACGGATGCTCACCAACGGCTTCTTCGCGCGCATGATCATCCTCGAGTGCGGGCAGCGTTCGCCCGGCCAGGAGCCGGGCATTCAGGCGTTGCCCGCACGCGTGCTGGAGACCGCGAAATGGTGGGCCGACTTCCGGCCGGGCACGGGCAACCTCGAGAACTGGCATCCGGTCCCGAAGATCATCCCGCATACGGACGAGGCCCGAAGCATCCTGATCGAGACGCGCCTGGAGGCGGAGGCCGAATACGGGCGCGCGGAACGCGCCGGTGATCCTGTCGGGACGACCGTGTGGGGTCGCGTCAGCGAGCACGCCCGCAAGCTCGCGCTGCTCTACGCGGTGAGCGAGAACCCCACGCAACCGGAGATCGGCAAGGCGGCCGCCGACTGGGCCCGGCGATTCGTCGTCCACCAGACGCGACGGATGCTCTTCATGGCCCAGGCCTTCGTGGCGGACAACCCCTTCCACGCCGAGTGCCTGAAGTTCCTGCAGAAGCTGCGCGAGTCGCCCGAGCGCGAACTGGCGCACAGCGTTCTGCTCAAGCGGATGAAGACCGATGCGAAGAACTTCCTCGTCCTGGTGACCACGCTCGAACAGCGCGGCGACATCGTGATCCGGATGCAATCCAGCTCCGGCAGGCCCGGCCGCTTCTACCGGCTGGCCGAGAGCGCCGAGGACGGAGGTGAAAGATGAGGGGGAAGAAAGGGGTGAGGGGTGAAAGAAGGCGAACGAAGTGGACCGACTTCGGGGTGAAGGATGGGGAAGGAAGGGTGAAGAAAGAAGAGAACGTAAGTCTATATACATCAACACTCTCTCTCCTTCTTTCCCTTACTTCACCCGCATGTGCGCGCGTGTATATATCCCCCCTTTTCCGCGTGTGTGAGAGGGGGTGGGGTGAAAGGGAAAGAAGCCCCCGCCGGGGCGGGACGCATAGGTACTTCCCCGCCATGGGCGAAGGAGAGGCCCGCGGGAACAGTCGCCTTACGGAGCACAGTTTGTTTTCCCGGTCCGGTTTTTCCGCGCCCTGGGCGCACAGGGCGCGCCCGGGCCGCCGGGGCGTGCCTTGGGACCATCCGGACCGGATTCTCGCCACGTGGGCCAAGCGTGCGCGCCCCGTGGCCAACCCTTGGGCACGCCAGAACGGAGGAATAGGCCATGAAAGTTGAAATGCGAAAGATCGACGATGTGAAACCCTATCCAGGGAACCCACGCCAGAACGACGCGGCCGTGGACGCCGTAGCCCGGTCGATCCGGGAGTTCGGATTCCGGCAACCCATCGTGGTGGACGAAGCGGATGTCATCATCGTCGGGCACACCCGCTGGAAGGCGGCCAAGGCGATGGGCTTGGCCGAGGTGCCGGTTCACGTGGCCGTCGGCATGTCGCCGGAGAAGGCCAAGGCCTACCGGCTGGCGGACAACCGCGTCGCGGAGATCGCGGAGTGGGACTACGACCTACTGCCTATCGAGCTCACCGACCTGCGCGGGATGGACATTGACCTCGACCTGCTCGGTTTCTCCTCCGAGGAACTGGAGAAGATGCTCGGCGCGGGTATCCACGGCAACGAGGGGCTCACCGACCCGGACGCCGTGCCCGAACCGCCGGACGATCCGATCACGCAGCGCGGCGACATCTGGGTGCTCGGCAATCACCGGCTCATGTGCGGCGACTCCTCGAAACCGGAGGACCTCGACCGCCTCCTGGACGGCGCGGTAATCAACCTCGTCAACATGGACCCGCCGTACAACGTCAAGGTCGAGCCGCGCTCGAACAACGCCATCGCGGCCGGACTGTCCTCGTTCTCAAATGACAAGGCGGGCATCAAGGCACTCGATGCGAAGGGTCTGCATCACAGCGGCTTCGATGTCGCACGCGGCAAGACCGGCATCCGCCATCATCAGAAGCTCGACCTGGAGCGTCATCCGGAGAAGGCGCAGGCCACGCACAAGAAGATGCGCGCCAAGGACCGACCGCTGGAAAACGACTTCGTCTCGGACGAGGACTTCGCCCGGATGCTTCGTGCCTGGTTCGGCAACGCAGCGCGGGTGCTCGAACCCGGACGCGGCTTCTACATCTGGGGCGGTTATGCCAACTGCTCGAACTATCCGTCGGCCCTGAAGGAATGCGGCTTCTACTTCTCGCAGGCCGTGATCTGGGTGAAGGAGCACCCTGTCCTGACGCGCAAGGATTTCATGGGCAACCACGAGTGGTGTTTCTACGGTTGGAAGGAAGGCGCGGCGCACTGGTTCAACCCGGAGATTCACAACGCCACCGATGTCTGGTCGGTGAAGAAGGTCAACCCGCAGTCGATGGTCCACCTCACGGAGAAGCCAGTCGAACTCGCGGTGCGCGCTATGACCTACTCGTCCAAGCCCGGCGAAAACGTTCTCGATCTTTTCGGCGGATCGGGCTCGACGTTGATCGGCGCGGAGCGGACCGGGCGGCGCGCCTACCTCATGGAACTCGACCCGCCGTATTGTGATGTCATCTGCGACCGCTGGTCCCAATTCACAGGCAAGGAGGTGTTTCGTGTTGATTCTGAAGGAAAGACAACCGCTCGGAGCGAACTCGTCCGGGCGACTCGTTCATCGTCGGGCGCGTAGCTGGTGCATCTGTCCCGTGTGCCTGAACGTCTTCGTCCTGCCGCGCCTGCGCCGACGGTTCTGCAGTTCCGCCTGCAAGGTCAAGGCGCAAACAACCGGACGCATGACGAAGCGCCGGACCATCACCAAGGCGCGGAGCGCGCAGAGTCTGCTCCGTTACCACGTGCAGGCGGGCCATATCGTGCGGCCCGATTGCTGCGAGGCTTGCGGCGAGAAGTCCAAACGGATCGAGGCGGCGCATTACACCTACGACGAACCGTTGCGCGTGCGATGGCTTTGCGTGTCATGCCACAGGCGATGGGACAAGCAGCAACCAAAGAACGCCACGGTTGTCGTGACGACACGGGAGGCGAAAGCGTGATCTACCTCGCGGGCCCGTACACGGACTCCGACCCGGCGGTGCGCGAGGCGCGGTTCCAGGGGGCCTGCCGCCAAGCGGCCGAGATGCTCCGCTGCGGTATTCCGGTGTGGTCACCCATCGCATACTCGCACGCGCTGGTCGCCCACGGCCTGCCGCTCGACTGGGAGTTCTGGGAGCGCTTCGACCGCGCCTTCCTGGAGATCTGCTCCGAGGTCTGGGTGCTGATGCTGGACGGCTGGCGGGAATCGAAGGGTGTCCAGGCGGAGATCGGGATCGCGGGCGAACTGGGGAAACCGGTCATCTACGTGGAGCCCGATCTCATGCCGAAGAACACCCCGGCAGGGGCCGGGGTGTTTGAGAGGAAAAGGTGAAATGCTACTACGACGTCTTGAGCGCAAACTTCCCGCGCTCCGCCTTGCGGAATCGTGCCTGGTCGCCCTTCTTCTGCATCTCGCGCAGGATGGCGGAGTAGATGGTGGCCGCCGGGGTCTTGCCGCCGGGCTTCCAGTAGCCCTTCTCGATGGCGCGCTCGACGATGACCTTACAGCCCAGCGGCTCGCCCGCTTCCGCCATCACCTTCGCGGCGGCGTCGAGACCGGACAGGGTCCCGTCCGCACGGGCGGCTATCTTCCGCGCCTTTGGCTCCGCCGTCTTGGCGGCAGGCTTTTCCGTCTTCGCGGCCTTGGCCTTCTCGGCCTTCGCCGCCGTCTTCGTGCTCTTCTTCTTCGCCATGGTTCCGTCCTCCTTGTAGGGGTTGAACTCCCCGCGCAACCGTTGCGCGGACTTGATCCTGACCTGCCTTCCGGTGTCGAGGTTGGTGCCGTCCCATCCGCCGTAGGGACTCTCCGCGTCCAGCCGGACGGGCGACACGCTCCCGCTCACCTTGGCGAGATACCTCCCGCCGATCTTGACCTCCTTCTTCTTCATGCTCGATCCTCCTCAGTCGGCCAGGCGGCGCAGTGCCTGGTGGTAGTTGGCGCGTCCGCCGCCGCGCAGTTCGTGGAGCAGGCAATCGGCCATCGATTTGATGTCCTCCGCGCAATCGGCCTGGACATGCTGGACCTGTCCGTTCGGCCGCTCGGGCACCAGAATCTCCACCTCGATGTACTCCGACCCGCGCTTGCGGGTCATCAGGGCGAAGCGGCCTTCTTCGCCCTCAACGTCGATCCGTGTGATTCGCATGTGCATCACCTCCTTTCTTTGTGGTCACCGATTCCAGAGCGCCTTGCTCGCATAGGGGCTGCCCGACGGATGGCCGCCCTCGAGAATCCAGACCGGCCCCTCGGGCGAGGCGTCCGACGCCGCTTCGATGTCCTCGCTGTCGAGGTCGTACTCTTCGGCGACCTCGTCGAGGAGTTCGTCCCGGTCCACACCGGGCCGCGTCCGTACCAGGTGCTTGAACCGTTCCGATGCGGCGACCAGCCGCTCGTCGCCATCCACGATGTCGGTGATCGTGTGGGCCAGCGGGTAGTGCGGTTGCGTGGCGAGCAGAACCTCCCGTTCGCCGCCTCCGTTGTCTGCGACCTCCTGCAGGGCCTCGATCATTTCGTTCACGTTCATCTTCGTCTCCTTTCACTTGCCGTAGGTGTGTTCCGCGAGGCCCGCGCAGAGGAAGTCGACGATGGCCTGCACCGTCGCGTCCTTGGCGGGCACGTCCAGGCCCCGATCCCAGTTGTAGACGATCTCCTTGTCCGCCAGGCGCTGGACGAAGAGCTTGGAGATCTTGCTGTCGCCGATCTCCCACTCCGGCATGTCCGCGTGTTCGGGGAAGACCAGAGCGTCGAAGCGGTGCCCGTTGAGGCGTCCGCAGACCCAGGTCCCGCCGCCCGATGCGCGGCGCGATGTCTTGGTGATGACCAGGTCGTCTCCCAGGTCGAGGTCCCGCGTTCCATTCGTATTCGTCATGTTCGTCTCCTCCTGCTACTGGTTGATGGCGTTGTAAAGCCGCGCCGGGATCTGGTCGCGGACGATGGTGTCGAGCGGGTAGGCGAGCTTCGCCGCCTCCCGGTAGTCGCCCCGCAGAACGGCGGCGTGGACGGCCTTGAGGGCGAGGACGTCGCGCTCGTGCGTCTCGGCCATCTCGCGGTCGCCCCGGGCGGCCCAGCGTTTTCCATCGCGCGCCCATGCGGCGATGTTCTTGGCGAACCGTTCCAGGTCCCGTTTCTCGTGTTCGTATCGCGTCCTCATCGGCGTCCTCCCTTCGTATGTTTCCCGCTCGCGTCCCGTTTTCGTCATCGGCGTCCTCCTTCGTTTCTCGCGGCGCGCCCCATTGCGAGCCAGCACACACACAGGGGCATGTTTTTCGGAACACATCCAGTCAATTACTCGAAAGATGTCAGATTCATTTCGCGCCCCGCCTGCCCGCCAGAGCGCGCCCTGGGCGCGAAAGGGCGGCATCTGTCGGGAGGCGGCCATGGTGGGTAGGCGCGACATGCAAAACCCGGTCCTGAAAGTGACCGCCATTTCGGCCGATGACCTGGCCCTTCTGCTGTCCAAGAGCGCCGGAAAGGCCGTCAGCGGGGACACGGTCCGCGCCCATGTGGAAGCGGGCGCGCCCGTGAACGCCGACGGGACGCTGAACCTGGTCCATTACGCCGCATGGCTGGTAAGGGAGCTGTCCGGCCATGGCGATTGATCCGCGAGACCTCAAGCCATCGGACCTGGCGCGGCTCCTCAACTCGACGCCGCTGGGCACCGTCATCGACGAGCGCCAGCTCTACCGGCATCGCATGCGCGCGGGCTATCGCATCGGCGACGGCCGCCGGGTGGACTTGTTCCGATACGTCGCCTGGCTCGTCGAGGAGCGGGATCGGCCTCGGCCAGAGAAGGTGCGCGACTACGAGGCGCTCAAGGAGGCGGCCGCCCAGCGCAACCGGGCGCTTTCAGAGGCCGGGCGCGACATCGGCGAACTTCCCGCCATCGTCGATTCCGAAAGAAAGGCGAAGGCGGGAGGCGACTTCCGCTTCTTCTGCGAGGCCTACTTCCCGCAGACCTTCCATCTGCCCTGGTCGCCGGACCACATCAAGGTCATCAACCGGATCGAGCAGGCCGTGGTCCACGGCGGGCTCTTCGCCCTGGCCATGCCGCGCGGGTCGGGGAAGACCTCCATCGCAGAGTGCGCTTGCCTCTGGGCGGTGCTCTACGGCCACCGGGATTTCGTCTGTCTCATTGGCGCATCGGAAGTCCACGCCGTCGAGATGCTCGAAAGCATCAAGATGGAACTCGACGGGAACGACTTTCTCGAAGCCGACTTCCCAGAGGTCTGCCATCCGATCCGCTGCCTCGAAGGAATCGCCAACCGCTGCTCGGGCCAGCTCCACAAGGGCGAGCGCACGCACATCGGCTGGACGGCCAACGAGATCGTGCTGCCGACAATGCCGGAGAGCGAGGGCTCCGGGGCGATCATAAAGGTGGCGGGGATCACGGGCCGCATCCGAGGCATGAAGTACAAGCGCGCCGACGGCAAGACCGTGCGACCCTCGCTTGTCGTGCTCGATGACCCGCAGACGGACGAATCGTCACGGTCGCTTTCCCAGTGCGCCACGCGCGAGCGCATCCTGGCGGGCGCGGTGCTGGGTCTGGCCGGACCCGGCAAGAAGATCTCCGGCATCATGCCCTGCACGGTCATCCGCCCCGGGGACATGGCCGACACCATCCTCGACCGCGACAAGCATCCGGAATGGAACGGCGAGCGCACCAAGATGGTCTACCGCTTCCCAACGAACGAGAAGCTCTGGGCGAAGTACGCCGAGGTCCGCGCCGAGTCGCTGCGCATGCACGGCGACCAGCGCGAGGCGACGGCCTTTTACGAGGCGAACCGCACGGCGCTGGACGAAGGTTCGGAGATCGCCTGGCCGGAACGCTTCAACCACGACGAGGCTTCGGCCATCCAGCACGCCATGAACCTCAAGCTACAGGACGAGGCCGCCTTCTTCGCCGAGTATCAGAACGAGCCGTTGCCGGAGAAAGGCGTCGAGGACGATGACCTTCTTACCGCCGACCAGATCGCACAAAAACTCAACAGCCATAAGCGCGGCGAGATCCCGCTTGGCGCGGACCACGTGACGCTCTTCATCGACGTCCAGGGGAAGCTGCTCTTCTGGTTGGTGGCCGCGTGGACGGACGATTTCGCGGGGTACGTCCTCGACTACGGATCGTATCCGGACCAGAAGCGTCGCTATTTCACGCTGCGCGACGCCCAGCGGACCCTGCACTTGGCGGCCAAGGGCGCTGGGCTGGAAGGCTCGATCTACGCCGGGCTGGAAACGCTGACCGGGGAACTCCTCGGAAGAGAATGGCGACGGGAAGACGGCGCGCACCTCAAGATCGAACGCGCGGTCATCGACGCCAACTGGGGCACCTCGACCGATGTGGTCTACCAGTTCTGCCGCCAGAGTGCGCATGCGGCGGTGCTTTTCCCCAGCCACGGCCGCTTTGTGGGCGCGTCGTCGATTCCGTTCTCCGAGTACCGGCGCAAACGCGGTGACCGCGTCGGCCACAACTGGCGCATCCCGAACGTCCATGGCCGCCGGGCGATCCGCCACGTCATCTTCGACGCGAACTACTGGAAGAGCTTTGTCCACGCGCGTCTTGCCGTGGCGATGGGCGACAAGGGCTGCCTCTCGCTCTTCGGGCGCGATCCGGAGGCGCACCGGCTCCTGGCCGAGCACTTGACCAGCGAGTACAGGGTGAAGACCGAAGGGCGCGGCCGCGTGGTGGACGAGTGGAAACTGCGACCGGAGACCTCGGAGAACCACTGGCTCGATTGTCTCGTCGGCTGCGCCGTGGCGGCATCCATTCAGGGCGCGATCCTGCCTGGCACCGACGCCGTGGCTACGGCCAAGCGGCAGCCGGTGAAGCTGTCGGACATCCAGAGAGGCAGGCGCTGATGGCCGGGCACGCGCAAGCCGACAAGCCCAAAGAGAAGCGGGGCCTCGAATGTCCCCGTTGCGGGTGCCGCCACTTCTTTGTCATTTACGTGCGCGCGGTACGCGACAACCGTGTCATGCGGCGGCGCGAATGCCGCAACTGCGGACACCGAATTACGACCTACGAATCGACCACCGGCTGACCGTTTTTCGCGGTCCATGTCTACCGGTGTAACGATTTTGCCTTTCCGGCCTCCCGAATGACGGTTTTGCCCCACGAGCGGGTAACAACCCCGTGAAGGGCACGCACACCCCGGGAGAAACCGATGGCCGACGATCTGAAGGACAAGATCAAGGAGAACGCCGAGGGCCCCAAGCGTGCGCGCGGGGATTCCGGCGAGGTCGAGCAGCACGATCTGAAGGATCAGATCGAGGCGGACCGCTACCTCAACTCCAAGAAGGCCATGAAGAAAAAGGGGCCGGGCATCCGCATGTCCAAGCTCGTGCCGCCGGGGGCCCCCTGATGATCGCCGAAGCCGACGCCAAGAAACGGATCAACCTGAGCGGCTTGCGCGGCGCGCCTCTGCGGCGCATGCAGGCTCGCTTCGATTCCGCCGCGACCACGGACAACAACCGCCGCCATTGGGCGAACGCGGATGCGCTTTCCGCAGACGCCGCCGCCAACGCGAGCGTGCGCCGGACCCTGCGCAATCGCGCCCGCTACGAGGTGGCCAACAACTCTTACGCCCGGGGCATCGTCCTGACGCTGGCCAACGACACCATCGGCACCGGGCCGCGCCTGCAGCTCCTGACGGGCAGCAACGAGGCCAACAACGAGATCGAGCACGAGTTCGCGCGCTGGGCGCGGGAGGTTTCCCTTGCCGAAAAACTGCGGACCCTGCGCATGGCGCGGGCCCAGGACGGCGAGGCCTTCGCCATCCTCGCCAACAACCCCGCCCTCGACCATCCGGTCAAGCTCGACCTGCGGCTCATCGAGGCCGACCAGGTCACGAGCCCGCTGAATAACCTCTTCGACGTCCACGAGGTGGACGGCATTCGCCTGGACCGCCACGGCAACCCCATGGCCTACTCTCTCCTGAAGGATCATCCCGGCAGATCGAGCGTCTTCTTCTCGAACGAGTTTTTCACCATCCCGGCCGCCAACATGGTCCACGTCTTCCGCCAGGACCGGCCCGGGCAGCACCGGGGCATCCCGGAGATCACGCCCGCGCTGCCGCTCTTCGCGCAGTTGCGGCGCTTCACCCTGGCCGTCTTGAGCGCGGCCGAAGCGGCCGCCGACTTCGCGGGCATCCTTTACACCGACGCGCCCGCCAACGGCGAGGCGGATTCCGTCGAGCCGATGGACCTGATCGAGCTCGAACGCAACATGCTGCTGACCATGCCGGGCGGCTGGAAAATGAGCCAGGTCGAGCCGATGCAACCGGCCACGACCTACGCCGAGTTCAAGAAGGAGATCCTCAACGAGATTGCCCGCTGCCTCAACATGCCCTTCAACGTCGCCGCAGGAAATTCCAGCGGCTACAACTACGCCTCCGGCCGCCTCGACCACCAGACCTATTTCAAATCCATCCGCGTGGACCAGGCCTTCATGGCGAGCAAGGTCCTCGACCGGATTCTGGGCGCGTGGCTCTGGGAGTACGCGCTGGAGTTCGGGTTCTTCCGGGACATCCCGGTGAGCGGCGCGGGCCGCATGCTGCCCGAGCACCAGTGGTTCTGGGACGGCATGGAGCACGTCGATCCGGCCAAGGAAGCCAACGCCCAGGAGACGCGCCTCAAAAATCTCACCACCACCCTCGCGCACGAGTACGCGCGCCAGGGCAAGGACTGGGAACAGGAACTTCGCCAGCGCGCCCGCGAGAAGACGCTCATGCGCGAGCTCGGGCTCGACAGCGGCGACAGCGAGGCGACGCCTGTCGAGGAAGGAGAAGACGATGCCCTTCCCGAATGAGCACGCCGCGCGCCTCAAGGACCCCGCTCGTTACGAGCGCTTCCGACGCGAGAACGACAAGTTTGCCCAGGGGATTCACGCCATCTGGGGGATCACCGCCGACGCCACCACGGAACTCCAGTCGATCCGTTTCGACTTGGCGAAGTTCACGGCCGACGAGGCGCGCGCCTGGCTCGACGCCCACGGCTACAAGCCGATCCTCTTCGAGCCCGCTACGGGCGAAGCGGCGGCACAAGCCACGGTGAAGATCGAAGCCGCCTCGGGGGATGGCGCGGAAGACAAGGCCAAGGTCTCCGGCGTGGCCTACTCGGGCGGCAAGATGCGTCTGCCCGGCTGGCGGCACCCGGTGGTCGTCGATCTCGATGGGATGGAAATCCCCGAGTCGGTGCCGCTTCTCACCAACCACGAGAACCGCACCGGTAGCCGGGTCGGCATGGTCCGCGCGGTCGTGAAGGACCACGTCCTCTACATCGAGGGCGAGATCCTCTCGTCGAGCAACCAGGCCAAGGGAATCGTCGAGCAGGCCAAGGCCGGAGCGGACTGGCAGTTGTCCATCGGCGCGGAGGTGCACGAGGCGGAGCTTGTCCGCACGCGCCGGAGCGTGAACGGCCAGGTCCATGCCGGGCCGTTTCACCACATCAGCAAATCGCAATTACGGGAGGTGTCGGTCGTGGCGGTGGGCGCGGACGCCTCGACGCGCATGAAGCTTGCCGCGACGTTCACCCTCTACGGAGGACAAGGAGGAAAGACCATGGAATTCGAGAACTGGCTGGAAGATCACGGCATCGATGTTGCCGTCCTGGACGAAAAGAAGACCGCGCTTTTGAAGGCGGCCTTCGAGAGCGGCGAGGAGCCGCCCGACTTGAAGGCGGACGACAAGGACAAGCAGCCCGCACCCAAGCCCGATGTGAAGGCGACCGCATCCAAGGACGCCGCCGTCCAGGCGGTGGCCAACGCCCGCAAGGAGGCGGAGAACGCCGTCCGGCAGGAGCGCGAGCGCGTGGCGGCGATCCAGGAGATCTGCTCGGGCGAGTTCGCCGAGGTCGAGCGCGACGCGATCAAGTCCGGATGGACCGTCGAGGAGACCTCGCAGAAGGTCTTGAAGGCCATGCGGGAGAAGCGCCCGCAGGCGGACGTCCACATCTCGGTCAAGCGCGGGTCGGAACGGCTCGCCCCTGTGGGGTTCTGCGACGCGGAGATGCTGGAAGCGGCCTGCGTCCTGGCGGCGAAGTTCTCCGAACCGGAGAAGCACTACAGCGAAGAGGCACTGGACCGCGCCGGTCGGCGCTTCCGGGGCGGGATCGGCCTGCAGGAACTCATCCTCGAGGCCGCCTGGGCCAACGGCTACCCCGAGCGTTCATTCCGCGAGAGCCGCGAGGCCCTGCGCTACGCCTTCGCCAGCCACATCCAGGCGGCGGGCTCCACGGTCGACATCGGCGGGATTTTGTCCAACGTCGCCAACAAGTTCCTGCTCGAAGGGTTCTACTCCGTCGAGCGGACCTGGCGCAACATCACCGCGATCCGAAACGTCCCCGACTTCAAGACGGTGACAAGCTACCGCCTAGTGGGCAAGGACCAGTACGAACAGGTCTCCCCCGGTGGCGAGCTCAAGCACGGGACGCTGGGCGAGGAGAGCTACTCCAACAAGGCCGACACCTACGGCCTGATGCTCTCCATCGACCGGCGCGACATCATCAACGACGACCTGGGCGCGATCACGCTGGTGCCGAGGAAGCTCGGGCGCGGCTCGGGCCTCAAGATCAACGACGTGTTCTGGACGGCGTTCCTGGACAGCGCCGCTTTCTTCAGCGCCGCCAACGGGAACTACCTGGTCGGCGCGGACACGGCTCTGGGGATCGACGGGCTCACGAAGGCCGAGACCGCCTTCATGGAGCAGGTGGACTCCGACGGCAAGCCCATCGGGGTGATGCCCGCGCTAGTGCTGGTGCCTCCGGCCTTGAACGCCATCGCGTCGCAGCTCAATAAGTCGATGGAACTGCGCGACCCGACTTCGAGCGCGAAGTATCCGGTCTCCAACCCCCACCAGGGGAAGTTCCGCACGGAGGTAAGCCGCTACCTCTCGAACTCGATGTACCCGGGCAACTCGCAGAAGGCCTGGTATCTCCTGGCCGACGCGAGCGATCTGCCGGTGATCGAGACGGCGTTTTTGAACGGTCAGGAGTCGCCCATCATCGAGACGGCGGAGGCCGACTTCAACGTGCTCGGCATCCGGATGCGGGGCTATCACGACTTCGGCGTGGCGCTCCAGGACCCGCGCGGCGGGATCAAGAGCAAGGGGGAGGCATAAGGCGTGTCTCCCATCTCACCTGAAACCAATGGCGAAACAGAAGGAGGAAATCCAATGGGAATTCAATTCGTGCAGGAAGGGTCGTCCATCGACTACAGCCCGGCGGCCGACGTGGCGGCAGGCGTGGGCGTGATCCAGAAGTACCTCTTCGGCGTGACGAAGTCGGCGATCCTGGCGGGCAAACTCGGCGCACTGGCCATCGAGGGCGTCTTCGACGTGCCCAAGGTGGCGGGCGGCGGCGAGAGTTTCGAGACGGGCGACTACGTCCTCTTCACGGTGGCGACCCAGCAGGCGCACCCCATCGGCGTCGGCGGCGACGCCTTCATCGGCCGGGCCATTGCCGACGCGGCGGACGCGGACGCGACCGTGCGGGTCAAGCTGCTTTATTGAGGAGAACGGCGTCGTGACGAACATCCTCCAGCAAGGTGCCGACTGGCTCGAAGACATGCGCCACCGCCACGCAACCGTGGAGGTGACGTATGTGCGCGACACGGAATCCGTGAGCGTGCAGGCCACCATCGGCCGGACGATCTTCGAGGTCGAAAACGGGCGCGGCGTGCTGGAGAAGTTCGAGAGCCGGGACTTCCTCGTCCTGACCCAGGACCTGGTGCTGGACGGAAGCCCGGTGCTGCCCGAACGCGGCGACACGATCCTCGAGACGCAAGGACCGACGGTCCACGTCTACGAGGTGATGGCCCCGGGCAAGGAGCCGCACTACCGCTACTCGGACCCCTTCCGAAAGACCCTGCGCGTCCACACGAAGCAGGTCGGAACGGAGGCCGCGCCATGATCGACGTCATTCCCAAGGTCGGCATGGGCGCGCTCCTACTGGCCTCGGTGCCGGTGGGCGGCGATCCGGGCCTCTGGGCCCAGTGGGGTCTGGCGGGCGTGGTCGTCGGCTACACCCTCTGGCGCGACCACGGGCGCGAGCGGCGCATGAGCGAAGCCATCGAGCGGGATCACACGTGGGTGCGCGAGACGCTGGTCGGCGCGCTCGAACGAAACACCTCCGCGCTGGAGAAGATGACCACGCGGCTTGACGAACGGGAGCGGGCCTCATGAGCGTGATTACCGACATCGCCGAGGCCGTGAAGGAGGAACTGAACGCCGCCACCTTCAGCCAACCCTTCAGCGCCGAGCGGCACTACCAGCCGCTCTTCGAGTTGGAGGAGATGAAGGACCTGCACGTCTCGGTCGTGCCCAACAGTCTCACGATCCATCCGCTCGGGCGCGGGCAGAACCAGTACGACGTGAAGGTGGACGTTGCCATCCAGAAGAAGTTCGCCAAGGGCGACAACACGGAACTCGATCCGCTCATGACGCTTGTCGAGGAGATCGCGGATCACTTTCGGCTCAAGCGCTTGGCCGGATACACGGCCGCGATGTGGGTGAAGACCGAGAACGCGCCGGTCTACGCCCAGGAGCACATGGAACAACTGCGGCAGTTCACGAGCGTGGTGACCTTGACGTTTCGGGTGCAGCGATGATCGGCCTGAAAGTACGGACCGTGGACCGCACGGATCGGGTGAAGAAGAAGGCCAAGGACGCCAGCTTCAAGAGCCTCGGCCACGCGGGCGCGGCGATCCGGCTGACCGCCCGGCGCAGCATCCGAAAAGGCGCGAAGGAATCGTCTCCCGGCACGCCGCCGCACACGCGCAAGGGGCAGTTGAAACGGGCCATCGTCTACGCGGTGGAGAAGCGCGAAGAGCGCGCCGTGATCGGCCCCGAACACGCGGTGGTCGGGCTGTCGGCAATGGCGCACGAGTTCGGCGGGCGGTTCCGGGGCGACCGCTACGACAAGCGCCCCTTCATGGGACCGGCCCTGATGAAAGTAAAGGACCGTCTCCCGCGCAAGTGGGCGGGATCGGTCAGATAGGAGAACAACCATGGCGATTCGATTGGGAATGGAAGCGAAGCTCTACTACGACCCGGCAGGTCTGGGCGGGGTCCCGTCCTGGACGGAACTCACCAACGTCAAGGACGTGACGTTGAACCTGGAAACGGGCGAGGCCGACGTGACCACGCGCGGCAACGCCGGGTGGCGGGCAACGGTCGGGACGCTCAGGGACGGGTCCATCGAGTTCGAGATGGTCTGGGACACCGCCGATCCCGGCTTCACCGCGATCAAGGACGCCTACTTCAACAACGCCAAGATCGCCTTCGCGGTGATGGACGGCGACATCGGCACGCCGGGGTCGCAGGGGCTGCAGGCGGACTTTTCGATCACGAACTTCAGCCGCAACGAAGCGCTGGAGGAGGCCATCATGGTTTCCGTCACGGCCAAGCCGACCTACTCCACGGTCGCGCCTTCCTGGGTGACGGTGTAAGGAGGCGAACGCATGAAGACATTCAAGGACAACGCGGGGCGGACCTGGACGGTCACGGTGAACGTAGACGCGATCAAGCGCGTGCGTTCGCTGCTGGACGTCAACCTCCTGGACGCCGTGGACGGCAAACTCCTCGAACGCCTGGTCACCGACCCGGTGCTCCTCTGCGACGTGATCTACTGCGTCTGCAAGCCCGAGGCGGACGCGAAGAATATCGCCGACGAGGACTTCGGACGGTCCATGGCGGGCGACGCCATCGAGCACGCGACGACGGCGCTCCTGGAGGAGCTGGTGGATTTTTTCCCTTTGGGGAAACGCCGGGTGCTGCTGAAGGCACTCGGCAAGCTCAAGACGCTGGAGGCGAAGGCGCTCGCGGTCGCGGAGAAGCGGATCGACAGCCCGGAACTGGAGGCCGAGATGGAAGCCGCGCTGAACAGCGCCAGTCCGGCTCGGACCATTGGAAGTTCATATGGGAACTCGCCGGTGCCGTCGGCATCAACCCCGGCCCCCTGACCTTGCGGGAGCTGGTGACGATGGCCGAGGCCAGGGCAGCCACGCAGTGGGCTCAGACTTCGGCGGTGCTGGCCATGCTCGCCAACTGCCACCGCGACCCGAAGAAGTCGCGTGCCTTCACGCCGACTGATTTCAATCCGCTTGAGCGCCGCAAGGCGAGAAAGCGAGTGCTGGGCAGGACTCGTGACCTGTCCATTTTGCGAAACGTCTTTGTGGACCAGGCGCAGCCTGGCATTGAAAAACGAAAG
This sequence comes from Planctomycetota bacterium, assembly GCA_050251015.1. GTDB lineage: Bacteria > Planctomycetota > JBFWNO01 > JBFWNO01 > JBFWNO01 > JBFWNO01. The sequence continues at coordinate 11,127 of JBFWNO010000002.1, read as the reverse complement.
GAGAAACGGACATGAACGCGGAAACGATCTGGAATCTGGTGTGGACGGCGCTCAACACCCCCGTGGGGATCACGGTGACGGCGGGCGTCTTTCTCTGGCTCTTGAACCGCCTCTACGCGGCCAGACCCGGCTGGGTCTCCTACGAGGGGGCGATCATCTCCGGCATCAAGTTTGCCGAGAAGGAAATCCCCGACGGCACGCCGAGCAAGGGACTGGCGCGTCTCGACGCGGCACTGAAGTACGTGCTCAAGGTCTACGAGGAGGCCAACGGCAAGCGGGCCCCGGCCAAGCTCGCCGCCGAGATCAAGGAAGGCATCCAGATCACCCACGACAAGCTCGAAGCGGCGGGGACGCTCAAATAATGAACGCGATCATCACGTTTCTGGTCGCGCTTCTGCGCGCGCTGATTCCGGCGCTGGTTGCGGCCTCGAAGGACACCTCCGAGGAAGGCGCGCGAGCGCCCGAAGTCCGTGACCGGCTACGCCAACGGGTCCGGGAAACCTGGGGGAAAGCCGCGCGCGTCGGCGTGCTTGCCTTCTGCCTCATTTCCCTTTCGGGCTGCTTCACCCGCACGATCTACGTGCCGGACGGCACCCCCGTGCGCCTGCGCGAGACGATCCGCAAGGCCAAAGTGTGGGTGCTCGACAAGGACGGCAACCCCGTCGCGGGCGAGATGGACCTGCCCGAGGGCTGGTATTGCCTGCCCGATCCCGGCAAGGCGGACGAAGGCGGGGAGAAATAGCCCATGCCATCCGCGCGCGGCATCCGGGCGGGAGCGGCCTACGTTGAGCTCTACGCCAACGACAGCAAGCTGGTGCGCGGCCTGCGCTCGGCCCAGCGGCGTCTGCGCGCCTTCAGCGCGGCCACGCGCGAGATCGGGACGCAGATGCTCAAGCTCTCGGCGATCTTCGCCGCCCCCTTCGTGGCGGGCGTGAAGGTCTTTGCCGACTTCGAGCAGCAGATGGCCAACGTCTCGACCATGCTCGATGACCCGACCGTCCACATGGAAACTTTCCGCCGGGAGATCCGCCGCATGTCGGTGGAGTTCGGCGAATCGACCGAAACCCTGGCCCAGGGGCTCTACGACATCCTCTCGGCATCGGTCCCGGCCGAGCAGGCGCTTTCGGTGCTGGCCGTTTCGGCGCGCGCTGCCAAGGCGGGTCTCACCGATACGGGAACGGCCGCCGACGCCATCACGACGGTCTTGAACTCCTACGGCCTGTCCGCCGACCGCGCGGCTGACGTATCGGACCTGCTCTTCTCCGTGGTCAAGCGTGGCAAGACGACCTTCGCCGAGCTGGCCCCCAACATCGGCAAGGTGGCCAGCGTCGCGAGCACCGCCGGGCTGTCGCTTGAAGAATTGGGCGCGACCATCGCCGTCCTGACCCGTAGCGGCGTCAAGACCGAGCGGGCCATGACCGCCGTGGCCGCGATCATTTCGACCTTCCTCAAACCCAGCACCGAGGGCGCGGAGGCGGCGCGGGAACTCGGCTTCGAGCTCAGCGCGGCGACTCTGCAAAGCGAAGGGCTGCGCGGCGTCCTCGAACGGATGGCTCAACTTCCCGCCGACGCCCTGGCCGAGATCTTCCCCAACGTCGAGGCCCTGCGCGGCATCCTGCCCGCCCTCAAGAACCTCGAAGGTTTCGGCGAGGACATCGACGCCATGCGCGGGCGCGCCGGGGCGACCGAGACCGCCTACGCCAAGATGACGGCGACCTTGGCGCATTCCTTCGCCCAGCTCAAGCAGTCGGCCGTCGCGGTCCTATCCGTGATCGGCGAGGCCATCGCCGAACCGGTGGCCAAGGCCGCAGCGGCCGTTCGGAAGTACGTCGGCTTCATCCGCGAGTGGATCGAGAACAACAAGGCCGTCGTGTTGACGGCGCTCAAGGTCATCGGCGTGATTGCGCTTGTGGGCGCGGCGCTTGTCGCCGTGGGCTCTGCGGGCGCGGCCATGGCCTTCGTCTTCGGCGGCATCGCCTCCATCGTCTCGGGCGTCGGGACCGCCATCGGCATCCTGGGATCGATCCTGGCGGCGATCCTCTCGCCCATCGGCCTCGTCATCACCGGCATGGTGGCGCTGGCCGCCTACATCCTCTACGCCACCGGCGCGGGCGCGAAGGCGCTTGCATGGCTCGGGAAGAAGTTTGAAATCCTGCGCCAGGACGCCTCGATGGCCTGGCAGGGAATCGGCGACGCGCTCGCCGCAGGCGACATCGGTCTCGCCGCAAAGATCCTCTGGCTCACGCTCAAGATGGAATGGAAGCGCGGCATCCACTTTCTGAACCAGCTCTGGATCAAGTTCAAGGAGTTCTTCCTGACGATTGCCACCAACGCCTTCTGGGGCTCGGTGGCGCTTTTGACCGAGGCCTGGGCCGGGATGCAGATCGCCTGGGTGGAGACGGTGACCTTCCTCCAGAACATCTGGACCGGATTCACGACGGGCATCACCCGCGCCTGGAACGCGACGCAGAACTTCCTGGCCAAGGGCTGGGTAGAACTGATGGGCCTCTTCGACGAGGAGATGGATGTCGATGCGGTCAAACGCCAGCTCGACATTACGGCCGAGCGCGAGGACCGGCGCATCCTGGAAAAGGCAGGGCAGACCCTTCAAGAGCGGGAACAACGCAGACAGCAGCGCCGCGACGAGATCGACCGCGAACGCGAAGGGACGCTGGCCGTCATCGCGGACATGGCGGATCAAGAAAACCGTGCGCGGCGTGAGCAGTACGCCCAGGACCTGGCGCGCAGCGAAGACGAACTGGCTGGCGCGCGCCAGGAATGGAAGGACGCCATCGCCGAAGCGGCGCGAAAACGCGTCGAGGCCGAAGCGGGCGGGGAAGCACCGACGGCTGGCGAGCAGCCCGGCGTTGAGGTGCCCGACATCGTCAACCGGCTCAAGCAGCAACTCGGCGGCGTGACGAGCGCCTTGGAGTCGGCGGCGGGCCAGGAGATCGCGCTGGAAGTGGCCGGAACCTTCAACGCCATGGCCGCGCGGGGTCTGGGCGCGGGCAGCGCCGCCGACCGCACCGCCAAGGCGACCGAGGAGACGGCGAAGAACACGAAAAAGATCGTCCGCGACATGGGACAGGGACAGTTGGCCTTCGAGTGAGGAATTATGGCCGTCATTGAAGAACTATTCCGGGACCGTACCGAGACCATCGGCGAAAGGCCGCAGGCCGAGATCGCCTACGTGGTCCGCCAGGCCGCAGACGAGGCCCAGGTCAAGGCGACGGCACTGGCCGCGATCCCAATTTTCTATGGCCTGCTGGTGCGCAAGTCCATCGTCATCGACGAGCGAATCAATGCCGACACCTGGAAGGTCACCGCCCATTACGAAGGCATCGAGGGCCAGGAGGAAGAGGAAGGCCCGCAGTCCTCCTACTCCTTCGACACCGGCGGCGGGACGCAGCACATCACCCAGTCGATCCAGACCATCGGCAAGTACGGCCCCAAGGCTTCCGACATCCTGGGCGGGGCCATCGGCTACGACGGCGAGCACGTCCAGGGCGTGGACATCACGCTGCCGGTCTTCAACTTCACCGAGACGCATTTCCTGCCCGACTCGGTCGTGACCAACGCCTACAAGGGCAACATCTTCAATATGACCGGCAAGGTCAACTCCGGCGGCTTCCGGGGCTTCGCGGCGGGCGAGGTCCTCTTTCTCGGGGCCTCCGGATCGAAACGCGGCGAGGAGGACTGGGAGATCACCTTCCGTTTCGCTGCCCTCCCCAACAAGCAAGGCATCCAGGTCGGCGATATCGGCGGCATCTCGAAGAAGGGCTGGCAGTACATGTGGGTGCAGTACGCCGACGAGGTGGACAACGCCAAGAAGCAGATTTTGAAGAAGCCCGTCGCGGTCTACGTGGAGAAGGTCTACGACGAGACCGGTTTTACCGGATTGGGGATCGGCTGATGGGAAACGAACTGAACAAGGTCGCAAGCGGCCAGCCCTTCCGCATGAAGGCGGCGACCTTCAACGCCTTCGTGGACGCGGCGCGCGATTACCAGGAGCGGGCGAGCGGCACGGCCTCGACGCTTCGCCGCCACGACACCAAGAGCGGCATACTCTTCGTCCGCAACGACTCGGGCTCCGATCAGGACCAGTTCGCGGTGCTTGGCGTGGACGACCTCGTCATCAATCCCGGCGACGACGAGCAGGAGTTCCGCGCGAGGGTTGTGCTTTCGGGGAAGACCCCGGACAAGGCGAAGCACCGGGGCCGCTTCTCGATCTACGCCGAGCCGGTGGAAGCGGGCAAGATCGGCAAAGCCTACGTTGACGACGTGGCACAGGTCCGGCTTCTGGTCCCGCAGGAACAGGAAGACTGCCGCTTCGCCGAGATCGACGACGGCACCGCCGCGCACCTCAAGGCCGCGAACTACGGCTCGGCAACGATCCTCTGGCGCGAAGGCGGCACCGGCGAGCAGTGGGCCGTGGTCCGGATCGGCAAGCTGCCGCCGCTCTTCCCGGTCAAGCTCGAAACGGCGGGCGGCGAGCAGGGAGATGACGAGAACCCCGCCACCTGGACCTACAACGTCTATGACCTCTGCACCAACGAGCTCTTGCTCGAATACGCCGACCCGGTGAGCGACCCGCACAAATGGCAGAGGCCGAGCGTGGGCTGGATGATCGAGGCAACCTTCGGCCACGCGCGCTTCGACGATGCGGGCGAACTCGTCCTCACCTGGATCAACGAGATGGTGGATCAGGAGAAGTGCGAGGAAGACGAGGGCTCCGGCGGGACGCCGACGGGATAACGATATGGCGACACCAGGAAAAACGGTGGTTCTGGAAACGGGAAAACGCGGCCTGCGCGAGACCGGCAAGGGCGCGCTCTACAACGAGGACGGCAAGTGCCCGGAGTGCTGCTGCAAGATCAAGGTGCTCGGGTCTTTTACCACCAACGGCCAGAACCCGGTTTGGGATCTCACGCCGTTCCAGGGCGACCACATGGCCTCGCCCGGCGCGTTCTGGCGGCTGATCGAGATGGGGAGTTGCTACCCCGGCTATTACCCCTGGTACGGGGCCGGGTGCGTGAACGAGGACGGACGCCTCGTCAATCTCCCCAACCAGTTCACGTCGGGCTACTACTACAACGGCTACATGCAGCTCCAGATCGGCTGCGAGAATGAAAATGACGAGCACCAAGTCGATCCGCACATCGACTGGCCCGGACCCTGCAGGACCCCGACACCGGTGTACTCATGCTGAATCGCGTAAACGAACCAGGTTTCATGACGCACATGCCTTTCCTGGCGCAGGACGCCGGGGGCGAACCCGTGCTCTTCTTCTGCCGCGCGGCCGCGCCCGTTGGCGACGGTACATATATATGGAAAGCGGGCTACCTTGACGCCAACGGCGAGCCGCGCCGACTGCCCACGCGCATGGCCGACGACGTGACCGAATGCTCGCCCACCGCCTGGCGGGACGCCTCGGGCTGGCACGTCTCCTTCATCGCCGGGGGCAGGCCCGACAATCCGCGCTTCGACCTCTACCGCATGGACGGCCCGGCGCTCGATCTGCTTTCGCCGCCGGTGGCGCTCCAACAGACCCGCACGGGATTCGTCCACCGCGACCGCCTCGTCTGGGGCGAACTGCGCGACATCATCCACGTGCAGGACTCCTCCCATGCCCAGGAGATCGAACTGCCCGGCGCGCACATTTACCGCATCGCCTACCGGGCCGACGCGCCCGACGTGCTCCTCATTACGGGTCAGTGGATCAGAGAGGACGAGGTCTTCACGCTCGAATATGACCTGGCGAGCGGCCGCCAGAACTTCATCGAGTGCGACGGGAAACCCGCCTACAAGTGCACGATCCTGGGTACGGAGATCATCCACGCCGACCGCTGTGGCGAGCACTTCGAGGAACGACTCCTGCGGCGCGCCACCAGCATGGCCCGTCTTCCCTCGCGCGTGGTGACGCGACGCCTCGTTCAGCCGCAAGGAGTCACGGCGCAACCGGCCACCGGCGGCTGCGGGTGCAAAGGCTCGTCGAAAAAGGAAACGACGCCCACCCGGCCGTCATGCCTGGAATGCGTCGAGAAGCACCTCGGCGCGGCCTACGTGCTTTTGACCGAGGCAAATGACGGCTATGCCCATCGCCTGCGCGCCATCGGGCATCTGCACGAGGCCGAGGACGAATCGCAGGAATGGTCCATCGTTCACCGGACCATTCGGGAGGCCCGCAAGGAATACCAGACCAAGGGAACCATGCCCGATTGGGATCTGTTCGAGTTTCTCGTCAAAGGGGTACGCGACTATGTTGAATGAGAACTTCCGCGTCACGCCCAAGGACGAGGCCAAGGCCGACCTGCGCTGGAGCGCGCCCGCCGCCGATTGGGTGTCGTGGGTCTTCCTGAACGGCCGCCACTCCCTGGGGCCGATCTTCGCCGACGCGGCCGAGCGCGTGGTGAAGATTCCCTTCGCCGCAAGCGACACGGTCAAGATCGAGATTCACGACCTGCCGCCCTCGGCCATCGCGCCCGACTCGGTCCACGTGCTACCGAACACCCGGCCGCTCCTCAAATGGAACGGCGTCCCGGACGCGGTGCGTTACCGCATCTACCACCGGAAGAAGGACGACCCGACCAAGACGCTGGTCTACGACAAGCCGCCCTTGGAAGGCCAGGACCGCTTCGAGATCACCTGCCCGGTGAAGCTCACGGGCCGGGGCGGCATCTGGCACTTCCTGCGCGTCGAAGCGGTGGACGTCTACGGAAACGAATCGACGCGGCAGAGCTGGACCTGGTTCGTGATGGACCTGCCGGAGGTGCCCGCCTCGCTCGACGTGACCGACGGCAGCGGGGCCGGGCTCTATGACATCGAACTCACATAGGAGGAGGAGAAAATCATGGCGACACCGACAGCAGACAAACTGAGAATCTACTTTCCCTCGAAGTACCTTGCCGCAGACGGCGAGGTGCTGACGCCCTTCACGGCCGACGCCGGGGGCAGTGAAACCAGCATCGTGGATGCGGCGCTCTCCCAGGGCGACGGCTACTGGGACGGGGCCATCGGGTGGTTCGACGTGGCAACGATCACGCCTGAACTGCGCGGGGCCTTCTTCCACGTGAAGAGCTTCGTCACGGGGACGCTTGCGCTTTCGCGCGATCTGCCCGGCGTGCCCCAGGCGGGCGACACCTTCCGCCTGGTCCTGGGCGGCAATTACCGCAGCTCGCAGGAGACCTTCGGCATGCTCGTGGGCGGGGTACTCCCGGAAATCGCCCCCGTGGCCGGGGTGAACATCACGGGGCTCACCATCAAGAAGGCCTCGGCCAAGCTCGGCTCGGGGACGCTCACCGTCCAGTACGACCAGACGCTGGAGCTGGTCCGGATCAAGATGGGCACGCAGAACTTCGGCGTGGGGCTCGACGTCTCTGCCGACCTCACCGACGCCGTCGTCTTCGCCGAGGATGGCCAGGGCTGGCTCCAGGTGGACGTGGTCGCGGCGAGTCTCCCGCCCGGAGCCGCCACCGACATCTGGACGCTCTCCCATCCGCAGCAGACCCTCACGCCCGACTACGAGGGATACGAGACCAAGAACCCCCTCGGCGGCAAGACGCGCTACCGGCTCGAAGCGGTCCTCAACATCGACGCGCTGGATTCCATGGTCGGGCTGGCCGTCTACAGCGGCAGGCCCTACGCGCCGCCGACGGTGATCGCGGCGGGCGGGAGTCTCGGCACCGGCCAGGGATCGTTCGATGCCGCCGACGCCAGCGCCTGGCCCACGAAAGGCTTCTGGATCAAGAACAAGACCGTCAACGTTGGCGCGGGCGACTGCCGCTACGTCAACTACCGCTCGGGCAACACCCTCTACTGCTTCGGCGTGGCCTGGGCCCGGCTGGGGTTCGACAACGGCTCCATCCAGATCAACCCCGGCGACGAGATCAGCGACCAGACGACGGGCGCGACCGCCGTCGTGGACCAGGTCGAGGTCACAAGCGGCGACTGGGGTACGGGAAACGCGGCCGGGACCCTGCTCCTCAAGAAGGTGGTCGGCAGCTTCGGCGACAACAACAACCTCCAGGTCAGCGCCGTCACCGTGGCCACCGCCGACGGCAACTCGGTCCTGGGGCTGCGGGGCTACACGGCGGTGAACTGGGCGGCCGGAAACGCCATCGAACTGATGGCCGACGTGGACATCGGGTTCGACAAGCCCGGCGCGCTCCAGTACGAGGACCCGGCCGCCGAGACCGTCGCGCCGCCGAACGTGATCTTCAAGGACGCCGCCACGCAGACCGACGCCATCGACCTCGGAAACCTCGGACCCGGCAAGCTCCACGGCGTCTGGCGGCGCGAGTGGATCATGGACGAGCACCAGGCACGCGCCGGGATCGACGCGGACACGCACTATTCGTGGAGCTGATGAATGCCCGGAACCGGCGATGGATCGAGCCTTCAGAACGCCAAGGAATGGGACCACAGTCTCTACCCCGGCGGCACGAGGGTCTACGACTCCTTCACCAACTACTACAGCGGCCCCGGTCACTGGTGGGCCGTCGAACTGAAGGGCGGAGTTCAGTACACCTTCCAGACCCGCCTGCCGACGGCCTTCACCACGATCCTCTACCTCTACAACGCGGCCGGGAGCTACATTGCCTACGGCTATTTCAACGGGGACGACGCCCCGCACCTTTCGAAGATCGTCTACACGATCCCCTCATCCGGCATCTATTACCTGGTGGTCTACGGGTACTACTACTCCGACTACGGTCCCTATGTCCTGGAGTCCGTCCCCGCGCCGGTCTCGACCCGCATCGTCAACACCGGCGGCTCGCGCTTCGACGCGCGGCGGCTCTACGAGGGAATAGTCCCTTCGCGCTTCGACGTCTTCAAGGAGACGACGGCGACGGCTTTCGCCAGCCGCTTTCTTGTGCGGGCGCTTGACGGCAACGCGAATCAGAGCCGCATCGAGACGCGGCAGATCGCTTCCACCGCCTGGCCGTCCCGCTTCGACTACATCAAGACGCCCAACGGCGTCCTCTCGGTCGCGCGCTTCGACGCTCGGCGCTTCGGAGAGCGCATTTCGATCTCGCGCAACGACGTGCGCAAGGGGCAGACCTCTCGGATCATCGCGCGCCACGACATCCGGCAGGTCTTCGAGGCGATCAACCTCGCTCGCTACGAGTGGCACAAGCTCATCGAGGCCGGACCGTCGCCCGCCCGGCATGACGCCATGGTCAAGACCGGCTGGGCGATCTACGCCCGCGACGCGGCGACCAGCGTCGAGACGCTCCTCGGCTTCATCCCCGAGGACGCCGACCCGAAGGCACTCTTCGACGTGCCGCTCCCCGACGGGGTGTGGGAGATCGAGGCGCGGCCGTCGCAGTATTTCTGGAACGAGTGCCGGGGCCGGAAGATCGTGACTCTCGTCGCCGGGACCGTCGGCGGAGGCGAAACCACCACGGGCCTGCCCGTCATCCAGAACCTGCGCCGCGAGATCGTCGCCTTCCAGAGCGTCATCAAATGGAAGGTCACGGAGGAGTACGCGCCCGGCGTGTTCGACTTCGGACTCTGGTTTTCGCCGACCTCACCCGTGGACACGAGCGGTCCGCCGGATCAGACCGTGGCCTACGTCGCGGGCCAGGGGGACTACCAGGCCGTCCGTGCCCAGACGGCCTCCGAGTACGTGGCCGTCGCGGCCTTCACCGCCACCGAGCGGGGCGAGGTCGCGGAACTCTTCATGCCCTGGAGCACCACCGCGCCGCCCAGCCCGAGCGACCAGTACGCCTACCGCTCGCTCAGATAGCGCCCTCGCTCGACAAAACGGTTCTTGACATGCTCAATGACCGTTCATACAATATTTGACTGACTTGTCCGTCAATTAATTGCAAGGCAAAAGTTGCATGACCACATCCACACGTAAAGTAGGACGCCCCCATGATCCAGAACTAGGAGAGAGGCGACGGGAAAAGATCCTTGCGGCGGCCGGTCCTCTCTTTGCGGAAAAGGGATACAGCGCTACGGACGTTGACGCCGTCGCCAAGCAGACTGCTGTCGCAAAAGGAACGATCTACCGTTATTTCCACGGAAAAGACCGTCTTTTCTTCGCAACGGTAGATCGCGGTATGCGACTTCTTCGAGATCAGGTGGAAAGAGGCTCCAGCGGCGTCGACGATCCGCTTGACCGAATCAATCTGGCTATCCGCTCTTACCTATCGTATTTCGACGCGAATCCTTGGCTCGTCGAACTTGTGATCCAGGAACGCGCCTGTTTCAAGAACCGCAAGAAGCCGACTTACTTCGAGCACCGGGACACCAGCGTAGGACCCTGGCGAAAACTCTTCCGCGCACTCATACGCGAGGGGCGAATCCGTGACATCCCCGTGAACAGGATCACGGACGCCATCAGCGACCTCCTTTATGGAACGATTTTCACAAACCATTTTTCCGGCCGCCGCAAGTCGTTCAACGCCCAGGCACGTGACGTCCTGGACGTGCTCTTTCACGGAATCCTGCCTGAGAAGGAACGTCCGATTCGATTTGAGCCAGGCAGGAAAGTTAAAGGGAGGACGTCGTGAGATCGCTTGTCTGGTTTTTCTATATGTGCATCGCGGTCCTCCTGTCGGGATGCAGCTCGATCGAGCGACCCGCACAAAAGCTGGCGGAGTCGCAGCTAACGCTGCCGCAGAAGTACGCGGCGGCAACAAGGCCGTCTAGCTCCGCCTCGGCAGTTCGGGACAACTGGTTGGCGGAGTTCGGGGACAAGGCGCTCGTCGCCCTGGCGGAGGAGGCTGTCCGCCGCAATCCGGACCTGGCGGTCGCCGCCGCCCGCTGGGAGGAGGCGCGGGCTCGCGCGGATGTCGCTCAGTCCTATCTCTGGCCGGAGCCGTCCGGCACCGGCCAAGCCGAGCGATTCCGGCAGGTGCCCGTCGGCGCGCCCGTGCCCGCGAGCACTGTGAACCGCTACAGCGTGGCGGGCCGGCTGGCATGGGAGGTCGATCTCTGGGGTCGCGTGCGCTCCGACGTGGCGGCGGCGAGCGAGGCCACCCTCGCCACGGCGTTGGACTCCGAATTCGCTCGGCAGTCCCTGGCGGCGAGTGTGGGCGAAGCGTGGTTCCTGGCCTTCGAGGCGAGGCGTCTGCTCGCCATCGATCGGGATCGGCTCGAGGCGGAGCGGAGCACGGC
>JBFWNO010000001.1:0-146064 GCA_050251015.1 Planctomycetota bacterium | reverse complement strand
CCGCCCCCCATCTTGGGTGGAATCGACGAGAAAGGACAGGGTTTGATCGCTTCGAGGTGGGTCTGCCACATCTTTTCCCTCTCGTAGCGCGAGCGAGGCTGGGCGAAATCCGCAGACATACGTGTGGCCACGGCATTGGGGAACTGCGCGAGCTGGGCATAGGCTTTGGCGCTTTCGTCAAAGCGGCCCAAATCCTCCAGGAGTGTGGCTTTGTTCAGCCAGGCAAAGGCCGTGACTTCAGGGTGCTCCAAATGGCCCTGGATGAATATGTCGAGGGCCGCGATCACCGGGGCCGGATCCTTGCGGTTTTCGATCCAATCGCGTTGGGCCTCAATGATTTGGGAGCGCAGCGAAAGGAACTCAAACCAGGGACGGAGAGGCGAATCCTGCATGACAGGCAGGTGAGCCTCGATTTTCTGACGGGCCTCGGAGGGATTCTTAGCAAGGAGATCAAGGCACTCCTCGAGCATTTTGGTGTCGCGCACCTTGACTGCAGCATCGCCATCCTGCCGGATGGTGCCCGTCACCGTCACGGCAAGGCCGAGAAGGATCAACACGAGGACCCAGGGCCCGTGGCGCCGCAGGTTTGTGACGAGAGGGCCCTCATCCGGTGCGGGGATGGAGGGGGGGATGTTGTCAGTCAATCAACACCCCCAGGTCGCTGTGGCTTCCGTTCTTGGTGATGTAGACCCGGCAACGTTCCTGGCCCTTGGTGAAGGACAGAGTCCGTGTCCCGTTGGCCAAATCGTTGGAAAGAAATTTCCATTGATGGAATTCCATCTGGTCGCGCATGAAGGTGCCCAGCTCCTCGGGGCCCATCTTTCCTGAATACAGAAGACGACCCATCCTGCGGCCCTCCCTTTCACTGGAAAAGGACAGTTCGTTGTCGAGATCAAAGCCCTTAGGAATGGGGACATCCTTGAAAGGAAGGATGGAGCTGACGGGGTCGGATGAATTCTTCTGGGGAGACCAACCTCCTGAACCGGTGCCATCGCAGGCGGCACAGGAGATGGCAAGCAGTAGTATCCAGGCGCGAGATTTCATCTTCATTGACTCCCATGCTTCACAAGCTGGCGCACCTGACAGGATTCGAACCTGTGACCCCGACTTTAGGAAAGTCGTGCTCTATCCATCTGAGCTACAGGTGCAGGGGTCGGAGTGCCCTTCACTCCGAATCGTATTGTATCAAAGAAGCCACCTCGGCACCCTTGAGTCGGGCCCGGCCCTTGAGAAACCCCAATTCGATGATGAAGGCAAATCCCACCAAGGTGGCTCCGCATCGGCCCACAAGCTTGGCGCAGGCCTCCATGGTCCCGCCAGTGGCCAGAAGGTCGTCCACCAAGAGGACGCGGGATGAAGATGTCAGGGCATCGGCGTGCATCTCGAGAGTGTCGGATCCGTATTCGAGATCATAGGATTCCGACAACTTGACGTGCGGAAGCTTGCCCGGCTTGCGGATGGGGATAAAACCAGTGCCCAGTCGCTCGGCCAGTCCGGGCCCGAGCAAAAAACCCCTGGCTTCAGCTCCTGCGACAGCGGTGACGCCCTTGGATTTGAAGGCGCCAGCCAATGTATCGAGGGAGTAGGCCAAAGCGTCCTTGTTCCCCAGGAGGGGGGTGATGTCCTTGAAGACAATCCCCGGTTTTGGGAAGTTGGGAACATCGCGGATGAAAGACTTCAGGTTCAGGTTTGAAACAGGCATGCTGAGATTATAGCGGCGTTGATTGTTACAATTTTCAACATGCCTCGCCTGATCATCCTCAGCGGCCCCTCCAAGGGCCGGGAATACGACTTCAAAGACAACGAGGACATTGTTGTTGGTCGGTCCAGCCAGAACAAGGTCCCCATTCCCGACCTTCTGGCTTCCCGCCAGCATGCCAAGCTCTCGGCGAAGGACGGAGTCTGGAAAATTGAGGATTTGGGTTCCAAGAATGGAATCAAGATCAACGGGGTTCCCTGCAAGCAGGGGGGGCTGAACTTTGACGATGAATTGGAGGTAGGCCAGACCCTCCTGAAGTTCACGGCCTCCGCCGCAGGGGCCCTGGTAGGAAAGGATTTTTCGGGTTACCGACTTCTCGAGAAGGTCGGAGAGGGTGGAATGGGGGAGGTCTACAGGGCGCACCAGAAATCCCTCGACAGGATCGTGGCGATCAAAATTCTTTCCGAAAGGATGAAGAAGGACGCGGCTACCGTCGAGCGGTTCATCACGGAAGCCCGGCGTGCCGGGGCTCTCAACCATCCGAACATCATCCACGTTCACGATGTGGGCCAGACCGAGGAAGGGATCGTTTACTTCTCGATGGAATATGTCGACGGTCAAACGCTCAAGGAATGGATGGCTTCCTGGCAGCAGGGAGGGGAACCGGCACCGCTTCAGGCCCTGTGCCAGGTGTTTTCAAAGGTGGGACAGGCCCTGCATTATGCCCACACCCACGGTGTGATCCACCGGGACATCAAGCCCGACAACATCATGCTGACGGCGAACAAGGATGTGAAGCTCGCCGATCTTGGGATTGCTTTCAGCATCGGAGAAAGCCCGGTTCCCCACGAGTCCAATGATGGCAAGCGCAAGGTTCTGGGAACTCCTCATTACATGGCCCCGGAGCAGATCCTGGCGCGTCCCTCGGATGGACGCCTGGACATCTACGCCCTGGGGGCCACGGCTTACCACGCCATGACGGGTCAAACACTGTTCCGGGGGAAAACGGCTCAGGACATCATCAAGGCTCACCTGAAAATCGCTCCGACCGCACCCTCCATCCTGAACGAGGATATACCCGATGACCTGGAGACCCTGCTGCTGAGCATGCTCGAGAAAAAACCATCCGACAGGCCGCCTCAGGCGAGGGACGTGGCCGAAGCCTTTGCCGCTTGTGCCAACAAGCTGGGAGGAGCGTCGAAGGGTGGTGGCTTGTTCGGGAAGCTCAGGAAGCCCAAATCGTCATGAATTCCTTGGCATGGTGAAACAGCCACCAGGATGTTTCGACAGCCAAAAGCAGGAGACATGCGAAGACCAGGATCCGTATCCGGCGGTGGAACCGGAAGGCCTTATGTGCCGATGATCCCAAGCTTTCAAGAGCCATAACTCGCGAACGAATGGAACCATGGGTCAGGCTGCGGAAGCCCTCGGGAATACCCGACACCTCGGACAACTTCAGGAGCACGCGGGCATAATCGCCGCGTTTCTTTTCCCTGCTGAGGGCAAACAGGTCGGCCTGCCGTTCAAGGTTTCTCGAGAGGAAGGAAAACAACATGGCCCAGGCCAGGATGGTGCCGAGCGACACCCACCATGTGGGGTGCATGGAAAAGGCCTCGTAGGCGAGGACGGAGGCACCGCCGGTAGCCATGAAGAAGATGTAATAGATCCATAAATGACGATGAAATACATGCCCCAACTCATGCCAGAGGATCAGGCGGAGCTCCTCGTCGTCGAAGGCGTCGAGCAAGGGCTTCGTCACCAGCAGGAAGCGCAACGGTGGAAGCATGCCAAGCACAGCCGCATTGGCTTGGGTGGGTCCGGCGTTCCAGAGCAGGATGTTGTTGAAGGAGATGCCCAAACCCGACATCTGTGATGAGAACATTTCTCGCAAAGGACCCGCTTCCATGGGGCGCGTGGGGATCATCAGCCGTGCGGCGGAAGGCATGAGGAGCACGATGATCGACATCAGGGCCAATGAAACGGGAAAGGACAGGGGAGGCCAAGAAAGGGCATCGCCGGCAAGTTGGCAGGCGCCCTCATAAAGAAGCTGGCCCATCAGGTAGGGAAGCAGCATGAATCCCAAATGTCTCAGGCAGTGAAGCCATGGTCGATGGGGAGGGGGCCATCCAGGGCGGCGCAGGATGAGGAGCTCACCCGCCAAGTAGGGGGCTAGTGTGGTCATTTCCCACAGAAATCTCCAGGTGAGGCCCCGAGACCACAGATAATCCGGAAACCATTGCCCCCCTGGAAGAAACCACAAATACATCCCGCAGGACAATAGATGAAGGCTGGCCACAAAGGCGGGATGCCTCCAACGAGGAATCCTTGAGCACAGGGTGGTCAGGATACCGAGGATGAAAAGGTAGGTTCCCCAGACGGTCAGGTAGCCCAAGGGAGCCATGCCCAACGCCGGTGGAAGAGCCGGGCTGTACACCCCGGCTTCATCAAAGAGGCGCCAGCCCACTCCCTCAACGGCAACGATCAGGCAGATGAGGGGAAGAAGCACTTACCGCACAAATTCCCGCACAAAAGTGTCGATGATCTTTTCAAATTTCTCGGAAACGTCGTAACGCCCTGAATTGATCATGGATTTTAAATGATCGACTTTATCAGTGCGCAACATTTGCCCATCCCGACGGGGATGGTGTACGGAGGTTTTCCGTTCAGACATGGCATTCTCCCTCTCTTGCTCTCTTGCAAAGAAACTCTCTGGAATGGGTATCGGCAGGGGAGAGAACGGGAGTTGAGCATTTTGATGGAGGGAATATTTCAAGCAAGTCTGGATTGACCCGCACCCCACCCCTAAGATATGCTTTTCCGCCCTAAAATAAGGGTGATTAGCTCAGCTGGCTAGAGTGCCACGTTGACATCGTGGAGGTCACTGGTTCAAGTCCAGTATCACCCACCAAATGACACGGCGGAAAAAAATCGCAAGAAGGAGGGAACAGTTTCCACAGAGCTTCGAGTCAATGAAAAGATCCAGGCTTCGCCCGTAAGACTGGTCGCTGCAGATGGCAGCATGAAGGGTGTGGTGGAAAGGCTGGAGGCCATCCGCTTCGCCAAGGAATCGAATCTTGACCTTGTGGAGGTTAGTCCCCAGACAAAGCCTCCCGTGTGCAAGGTGATGGATTACGGCAAGTACAAGTTCGAACAGAAGAACAAGCACAAGCAGAAGAAAACCCATACCGGGGAGCTCAAGGAAATCAGGTTGAGATTCAAGATCGAGGACAATGACTTCAGGATCAAGTCCGACCAGGCCAGAAGGTTCCTGGCGGCAGGTCACAGACTCCAGCTCACCCTGACCCTTCACGGCCGGGAGCTGATGCGCAAGGACCTGGCGATGGAAGTCATCAACAAGTTCCGGGATTCTTTGTCGGATGTCTCGAAGGTGGAAAGAGACGCCTTCTCCGAGGGCAAAAAAATCACCATGCTGATGGCACCCAAAAAGCGTTGAGGAGATAACATGGCCAGTCCAAAGAAGAAAAAGCGCATCAAGCCCAAGACCCACAAGGGCATTGCCAAGAGGGTCAAGATCACGGCCACAGGCAAGGTCAAGATGGGCCGTCCCGGAAGGCGACACTTGGCTATCAGCAAGAGCCCCAAGCGTCTCAGGCAGCTCAGGCGCAAGATTGTGATCGGGGGCCGCCTTGCCAAATACTATCGCAATGCCGTCAAGGGCAACTACTAGGAGTCGAACATGACACGCAACACAGGATCAGTCGCCGGCAGGGCACGTCGCAAGAAGGTGCTCAAGAGAGCCAAGGGCAATTACGGGGCCCGCGGTAAGCTTTACCATCAGGCCAAAAGCACCACAGACAAGGGGCTGAAGTATTCCTTCACGGGACGCAAGCTCAAGAAGCGTGTCTACAGGTCCCTTTGGGTTATCCGTCTTTCAGCCGCGGCCAAATCCAATGGGCTGAATTACAGCCGCTTGATCCGCGGGCTATCCCTGGCCGGCATCGAGCTGGACAGGAAGCAGCTTTCCGAGGTGGCCATCCATCAACCGGAGGTTTTCTCAAAGCTGGCGGGCATGGCCAAGGCCAAACTGGCCAAGTGACAGTCGATGGCTGACATGCCGCTGGTGGGCCTGGCCCTGGCATCTTGTGCGTGGTGGCTTTGGCTGGGAGCCGACAGAGTGGTGAAGGCGCCCTCCTCGCTGAGCCGGTCCGCTTGGGCGCCTTGGATGCGCCTGGCCGCCATTGTTCTGGCGATCGGCAGTCTGGTGGGGACCCTGTGGCAGTGATCCCGAGGTTGAGTTTCCAGGAGGCCCTGGAACTGGCTCGCAGCAGCGACGATTTTTCGCTGATGTCACGCGCTCATGCCATTCGCTGCATGCACAATGATCCCGCTGTGGCCACCTACCTAGTTGATCGCAACATCAACTACTCCAACATCTGCATCACAGACTGCCTGTTCTGCGGTTTCTTTGTCAGGCCCGGCTCGACGGATGGTTACGTTCTCTCGCGGCAGACGCTCACCTCAAAGCTCCGTGAGCTGGAAGCGGTTGGCGGGTCCAGGGTGCTGTTGCAGGGAGGGCACAATCCCTCGTTGCGGCTCTCTTGGTACGAAGAGCTGTTTTCCTGGATGAGGAAGGAATTCCCATCGATCCAGATCGATGCGCTTTCACCTTCAGAGATTGACCATCTTTCGACCCTTGAGTCGATGTCAAGTCTTGAGGTCCTGGCCCAACTGCAGAAATCGGGCTTGGCCTATCTTCCAGGCGGTGGCGCCGAACTTCTTGTCGACAGCATCCGATCGCGTATTTCCAGGAAGAAGATCAGTGCCGACAGGTGGCTGGGCATTATGGATGAGGCCCAATCCCTTGGATTGTCCACCTCGGCATCCATGGTGATTGGTGTGGATGAGACCTGGGAGAATCGACTCGAACACCTGGACCGATTGAGGCGCCAGCAAGACAGGGCCCTGTCGCTGGGTCGAAAGGGCTTCAGCGCCTTCATCATGTGGCCCATGCTCCTGGACAATCCCCTGGGCCGTATGCTCAAAAGGAGGGAGCCCGTCCCTGTCGGGGATTACCTGAGAACGTTGGCGATCTCTCGGCTCTTCCTCGACAATGTCGACCATATCCAGGCCTCGTGGCCGACGATGGGACCGGAGGTGGCCCAACTGGCCCTTCGCTCCGGTGCCGACTCCATCGGATCTACGATGATGGAGGAAAATGTGGTTTCCCAGAGCGGGGCCCTACACCCGATGATGACGGAAGAGGCCCTTCGCACCCATATCGAGTCCGCCGGCTTCAGGCCCCTCAAGCGTGATTCGCTCTGGAATCCTGCGGCATAAAAAAGGCCCCCGTCTTTCGACGGGGGCCGTGATCAGACAATCAAGCCGTAAGGCTTAGTTGCCGGCGCTGGTCCAGCTGCCGACGTTGGAATCCCAATCGTTGGCATCGTCATAGGCCGCCAAGGTGGCCGCAGCGTCAGCCGCGTTGTTCACCTTGTAGACCGAGCCAGCAGCGTTCACGAAGAACGTGAACACGCCTGACGAGTTGTAGTTCGCGGGGGCGTTGATGATCATGAAGCTCTGACCGGTGTAGTTCGTGTTGCTGCACATGAAATAACCGCTCTTCGCTGTGGCACCCGCGGTGACGCCGGCGGGGGCATTGCAGTTGGCAATGCTCGAGTCGGTGATGTCGGCGGTGCTGTACATGTAGATGTAGTTGTCAGCGTAGGCTTGTTGCGTGCGCTGATACATCGTTTGGGCCGTGCTCAGAGTCCTCAGAGTGGCTTGGGCCGACGTTTCGTTGGCGGCCATGCGGCTCTTGAGAAGACTGGGGATGGCGATGGCGCTGATGATGGCGATGATGGCCACCACGATCATCAGTTCGATCAATGTGAAACCTTTGTTGTTCTTCATGAAAAGTACCTTTCACCAGATCCCTGATACAAGTGGCATGCCATCCAAATTTCCTGCAAAAAAACGTGAAATGAAGGAATAAAGACGGTTTTTTTAATAAAAAAACAAATAAATGGGTTGTTAAGAAATAATTTTCAGAAATATAAAAAAATTATTTAACAAATGGAAAATTGCTCAGTCTTGCGCCGCCATCCAATTCCCCACGTTGGAATCCCAATCATTAGCATCATCATAGGCATCAATGATGGTGGCTGTATCGCTGGCCATGTTGACCTTGTAGGGGGCCCCGGCAGCATTCACAAAATAAGTGAAAATTCCTGACGTGTTGTAGTTCGCCGGTGCGTTCATGAACATAAAACCGTTCATGGAGTAATTGGTGTTCGAAGCGAGGTAGTAACCGCTTTTTGCTGTGCTGGAGGCGGTTCCGGTTGTTCCATCAGCCTCCAGGATGCTGCTGTCGATCAGCTCAAAGTTATAGAGGTTGGATAGACGGTCGGCATACTGCACGTTGGTGGTGTGGTACATCGTCTGCGCTGTCACAAGCATCCGCAGACTGGCCACAGCCGAAGTTTCATTAGCAGCCATCCTTGAGCGGATCAACGAAGGGATGCCAATGGCGCTGATGATGGCGATGATGGCCACCACGATCATCAGTTCAATCAGGGTGAAGCCCTCAGGATTTGACGATTTTTTGGCGGTTTTTTCGCACATGTTTTGTCGCATTCCTTGTATCCACAACCAGCTTGGCGTGGCGGACGACCAAGTCGTAATCCACCCGGGTGTGATCCGTGGAAATCAACACCGCATCGACACTTTGCAAACGGCGTGCCGTGAGGGGGGTCGACCTCAAAGTGAAGCTGTAGTGGCGTGAACCCTTGAAATGGGGGACATGGGGATCGTGGTATGAAACCTTGGCCCCGCGCTCCATCAGGATCTGGATGAGCTCCCGGCTGGGGCTTTCCCTGTCATCGTCGATATCGGGTTTGTAAGCCATGCCCAAGACAAGGATCTTCGAGCCTTTTAGGGGCTTGCCCTGTTCGCTGAGGGCCTGGGCCAGCCTTTCGATCACCCAATGAGGCATGGAGCAGTTCACTTCACCGGCCAATTCGATGAACCGTGCCGTCTGGTTGAATTCCTTGGCCTTCCAACTCAGGTAGAAAGGGTCGATGGGGATGCAGTGACCGCCGAGTCCCGGGCCGGGCGTGAATTTTTGGAAACCGAATGGTTTGGTGGCCGCGGCCTCGATGACCTCCCAGATGTCGATTCCCATGGCGTGGAAGATAATCTTGAGTTCGTTGATGGCCGCAATGTTGATGCAGCGATAGATGTTCTCGAGAATCTTTGTGGCTTCCGCAGCCCTGGTAGACGAGACGGGATGGACTTTCACCACCACGTTTTCATAGAGGGCCTTAGCCAGGGCCAGGGACTTGGGATCATCGGCTCCCACCACCTTCGGGATCGTGGAGGTGGTGAATTTCGGGTTTCCAGGATCCTCCCGCTCAGGAGAGAAGGCGAGGAAGACATCGCGACCGACCTTGAAGCCCGCTGCTTCCATTCGCGAGCGCAACTCCTCATCGGTGGTGCCTGGGTAGGTCGTCGATTCAAGGACGACCAGCTGCCCTTTCCGAAGGTAGCGGCAGATGGTCTCGGCTGTCCCCACCACCGCCGAAAGGTCGGGGTTCCGGTGTGTGTCCAGGGGTGTGGGTACGCAAATGATGATGGCATCGGCCTTGCGCAGCTCGGAAAAATCCGCCGTAGCCCTGAAGCGTCCACCCTTCCGGAACGATTGAATCAGCGCGTGGGGGATGTGACCGATGTAGCTCCGGCCCGCATTAAGCGAGGCCACTTTTTTCTTGTCGATGTCGAAGCCCACAATGCGGAAACCCGCCTTGTTGAACTCGCGAATCAGGGGCAACCCCACATACCCGAGGCCGATCACGCCGATGGTGATGGATTTGTTGCGAATGTCCTGGAGGTTCACTTTGGGGCCTCATGATCGTAAAACAACTCCGCAAGGGCGCGGGCGACGGACTGTTCCAAGCCCTTGCGGACTTGTTCCTCTGTGAGGGTCAATGAACTTTGCCCGGGAACCGCAAAATTGGGATCTTCACTGAGACCAAGGGGAAATTGGATGCCCATCAACTGGCCCTTGTACACATTCTGCCCCTTGGAGTCGACAACAGAGACATTCAGGCCCGCTTCCCCCTGATTCAATCCTGGATTCCTAGGGTCCCTGAGCCTCCATTGGGTCAGGGTGCTGATCACAACCAGATCGACACCCTGTTCACCGCAGATCTTTTCGATCTTGGATGGTGTCGGCACACCCGACTTGAAGGCCTTCTTGAAGGCCTGGGGCTCCAAGACCTTGGCGTCTTCCTCATGGGAGGAAACCATTCCGGATGCCAAAGTGGCGATGCGATCCCCGATCTTGGAGTTGAAATGGTTCATCGACTGACCCTCGGCCTCCACGGCACAGGGCAGGATCACGAGCGTTTTGTCGTCGCAATCGACTCTCGCATCGATGGTGCCACCACAGGATACAATGAGGAAAATTCCAGCAAAAATGGCGGCAAAACGGCGGAATGCGGACATGGGGTTCATGACGAATCATCTTAACACGAGAAACTCCGTCCTCCGTCGCCGGCTTACCCCCGCACTGCTCGTCCTCTTTTTGGCGGGTTGCCTCGATTCCGGGTACAGCGAAGAAGCCATGATCAAGGCGATTCGGGAAGCCCAGCTGCCGATGAACAGCCTCCCCGCCGTTGACAACGCCGCCCTGCGCTTGAAGGCCCTGGCGGAAAAGGTGACACCCTTTCCCGATCACCTCAACGCTGGAGACCAAATCTGCCTCCAGGGATTCCCCAAGCGCAAGGAACACTTCATCCAATGGCTGGAACAGAACAGGGATGCCCTGGAGGGTCTTGAAAAAGCCGTCCTGTCCAAAGGCTATGCCTTGAGGGCCGATGACCTTGATGATCCCGAACGACCCGACGGTCTGATGAAACTCAGTTATCTGCTTTTGGTCGACGCCGCCAATGAAGAAGTCCAAGGCCGTCTCGAGCAGTCGGCCCGGAGATGCCTGCAGGCCCTGAGGTTGGCCACCATCCTGGCCTCTGACGGCCTGCTCAACGATGCCAAGCTGGCCCATCTCATCCAGCAGAGGGCCTACCACCTCTTCAACAGGATCGCTCCGAAGATGAGCGAAAGGGTCCTCCAGGAGTGCATTGTTGAGTTGTCCTGGTCGGCTGCGACCCTGGCAAAACCTTCTCTGGCCCACGGACGGATGGCGAGGTACCTCGATCTGAGGACCCTGCAGTGGTTGGCTCCCAACCCCGAGGATTCGATGGCGGATCGCATGAGCCAGCCGTCTTATCCCAGCCTGTTGTCAAAGGGCCGGGAGATCCTGGATTCCCAGAGGTCTTTGATGGAGAGGCCTCTCCACGAGTTGTTGCATGACCGTTCGTGGTCAGCCTTCTCGGCCAAGTGGAAGGGATCCGCCGAATTCTGCGAAGAATATTTTGGCCTCGGCAAGGGCTATCCCACGGGTCTCCAATTTCAGCTC
This sequence comes from Planctomycetota bacterium, assembly GCA_050251015.1. Lineage (GTDB taxonomy): Bacteria > Planctomycetota > JBFWNO01 > JBFWNO01 > JBFWNO01 > JBFWNO01. Next base: position 134,932 of record JBFWNO010000001.1, on the reverse strand, counting down.
ATCGACGCTTGGATGCGCATGCGTCTGGAGTTGATGCAATTGCATGCCCAGACCCTAGTCTTTGTGAGGTTCAACCGCAAGGAATGGCCCACCAGTTTCAAGGAACTCAAAGACAACACGATCCTTTGCCAGCAAACCTGCGGCAAGGGACGGACGGTGACGGTTCCAGGCCAACTCACGGATCCCTTCACAGGAGGGGACTACGGATTCAGGATCGATGGAGACAGGCTTGTCCTCTGGTGCGTCGGACCGGATCTCGAGGACAACGCGGGCATGGAGATCTGGGACGATGTCCAGGCTCGCGGCGACTTTGTGTTGGAAATTCGCAGGCCATCGTAGTTGGTTTGCTGAAAGGAACCCATGAAATCTAAAGACACGAACATCAATCTCAAGGGGAAGGTGGCCCTGATCACAGGAGGAAGCCGGGGCATTGGCAGGGCCGTGGCCTGCCGTCTTGCCGAATCGGGGGCCAAGATCGTGATCAATTATTTCCGAGATGCCGAGAGCGCTGAGGAGACGCTGGCCCTGGTCAAGAAGGCCGGCAGCTCTGGGCACATCGTGAAGGCGAATGTCGCCGACGAGGATCATTTGGTGAGGATCTTCGATCTGATCGGCAAGGAATATGGCCGCCTCGACATTCTTGTGAGCAACGCCGCTTCCGGCGTCCTCAGGCCGGCCACCGACCTGACCCGCAAGCACTGGAACTGGACAATGGACATCAATGCCGGGGCTTTGATTCCTCTCTCGAGAGAAGCCCTGAAGTTTTTCCCCAAGAACGAGGGCGTGATCCTGGCCATTTCCTCACTGGGGGCCGTGCGAGCCATCAAGAATTATGCCGCGGTGGGGGCTTCCAAGGCAGCCCTCGAAAGTCTTGTCAGGCACCTGGCCATGGAATTGGCTCCCCGCGGTGTGCGGGTCAATGCCATTTCAAGTGGCGTGGTTGACACCGATGCCCTCAAGCATTTCCCCAACCGCGAAGAAATGCTGGGCCACTGCGCCAGTGTCACCCCGGCAGGAAGGCTTGTCGATCCTGATGATGTGGCCGACACCGCCCTGTTCATGTGCTCATCCCTGGCGACCATGATTCACGGGCACACCTTGGTGGTTGATGGAGGCTATTCCATCCTTGGATGAAGCCTTCCTGATGGCCGTGGCCGACAAGGGCCGTGTCCAGGGTTGGGCGGGTCTTCTCTCGATGGCCACCTTCCTGCTCCTGGCGGCCTTGGTGCGTCAGGGGTGGCTCAAGGCGTCCTACGCCTTGGTGTGGTTCGGAGGCTGGGCCACCTGCACCACGTTCATCGTATGGCCTGGTGCCATGGACCGCCTGGCAGGGGCCCTGGGGATCGGCTATTCCCCCACGCTGATCCTGTTCATGCTGGTCTTCGCCCTGTCCCTTGTCACCCTGCACCTGGCGGTGGCCGTGACACGCCTGAGCAGGCAGGTCACCCGACTGGCCCAGGAGCAGGCCCTCCGCCAGGGGAAAGCGGTTCCCCCGTGCGCGGACTGATCATCGTCCCCGCCTTCAATGAGGAGGCCTCCATCACCTCGACCTTGGCGAGGTTGCAATCAAGGCCCGCTGGCAGTGATGTGCTGGTGGTGGATGACGGATCGAAGGATGCCACGGCCAGGCTGGCCAGGGCCGCCGGGGCCAGGGTGGTTTCGTTGCCCTTCAACCTGGGGATTGGTGCGGCCGTGCAGACGGGATACATCCTTGCCGCCCGAGAGGACTACGATTGGGCCCTGCAATTCGATGCCGACGGCCAACATCCGGCGTCTGCGATCGACAGGATGGTCAATGCCCTCGAGGGCCAGGCCTGTGTGGTGGGTTCGCGTTACCTTGTTGATAGCGGCTACAAGAGCAGTGTGCCGCGTCGCCTGGGCTCCCGCTACTTTTCCCTGCTTCTGGCTCTCCTGGGATGCCCTGGGGTGACGGATCCCAGCAGTGGGTTCAGGATCTGCGACAGGAGGGCCATCGCCCTCTTTGCCCGCCGTTATCCCTTGGATTATCCGGAGGTCGAGGCGCATCTGCTCCTGGCCCGGAGACGTCTGCCAGTCCGGGAAATGGCAGTATCCATGTCCAGGAGGGAGGGGGGGAAAAGCTCCATCAACACGCTCGACAGTGTGTTCTACATGTTCAAAGTCACTCTTTCCCTGTCGTTGGGTGGAGGGAGATGAAGGTCCTGCACGTCGAGAATTCAACCGGCCTGGGCGGTTCGCTCAAGAGCCTTCGCCAACTCCTGCCCGCCCCTTCCGGGGTGAGGTCCATCACGTTGGCTCTGGAAAGGACTTGGAAGGACGGCTCCAGCTCGGAGTTCAACCAATCCACCCAGAATCCCCTGGCTATCTGGAGGCTGATCCAACGCAACAACATCGATGTCTTGCACATCAACAACGCCCCCATCGAGGCCTGGGCGGTCCTGCTAGCGGCCGCCTGGGAAGGGATTCCCGTTGCTTCCCACATGCGTTCTGTGAGACCCTTGCGCAGGATCGAACGCTGTCTACAGGGGGCCCTTGATGCCCTGATCCTGCTGTCGGATGTGCACAGCCGCCTGCTTTCGACGCGCGTTCCAAAGGTGGTGGTACGTCATCCCATGGATGATCCCGGCTACCATCCCATGCCCGACGACAACGTGGTGGGGATCTTCAGCTTGCTCAAGCCGGGCAAGGGCCATGACGTAGCCCTGCGCGCTCTAGCTGGGGTGAAGGCTCCCTGGAAGCTGAAGATTGTGGGGGGCAGTCTTCCCGACCAGACGTCAACCCAACCTGCCCTGGAATCAATGGCCCAACAATTGGGCTTGGGTGGAAGGATTGAGTTTCTTGGACATGTCGAGAATCCCCTGGATCTGATGAAACAATGCCGCGTGATCATCGACCTCTCGGAAAAGGCTGAGGGGTTCCGTCGAACGGTGGCGGAAGCCTGCCTGTTGGGCCGTCCCGTGATGGCCAGCCGGTGCGGGGGCGAGGGCGACATCCTCCCGCCCGACCAGATCCTGCCTCCTCATGATGTGGGAGCCTGGACCCATGCGCTCGAATCTATGCTGGCCTATCCATCTGAGGCCGTCAAGCGCGGTCGCATCGCCAGGGAAAGGGCCCTGGAAATTCTTAGTCCAGGGAACAGGGGCAGGTTTTGGAATGTGTTGTCCGCCCTGTCTTGCGGAAAAGCGCCGTGAATCTCCTGGCCCTCGCCACGGGTCCCATCCTGGGATGGTCCGTCATCGGCCTCATGGGGTTGATCTACATATCCTTCATCCACAAGAGAGAGGAGCTAAGACCCCACGCGATGATCGTGCTGGCCACGTCGGTCCTCAGCAACTTCATCTTCTGGTTCAAGGATCCGGAGATCGGGGGCGGGGCCACGGCCCTGCTGGGGATGATTTTCCTGGTGATCATCATCTACCTCCTCAACGTCGACATCCAGCAGGTTCTCTACCTGTTTGCTGTCTATGTTTCATTTCAAAAGGTCCTTCCTGGAGATTTCGGGGGCCGCATCCCGATGTTCAATCTCACCAATATCCTGATCGTCCTGCTCATCGGCGGCTGGCTTTCCCGCACCTTCACCCGGGGGGAAACCGTGGTGAGATTCTTTGCCATTGACCTCCTAGTGATTGTCTACATCCTTATTCTCGGCTCCGCTCTGATCCGCAGCGAGTTCAAAAGCTTCGCGGTGTTCAACCCCATGCGGGTCATCACCGATTACAAGAGGCTCCTGGAGCCCTTTCTTGTGTACCTGATCTTTGTCAACAACATCAAGGACAAGAAGCAGGTGCAACTCATTCTGTTGGCTTTGGTATGCGTCGTGGGGGCCGCGGGAGTGATGGGGGTGAAGCAGTACTACATGGACATCGGCGGCGGCACCCGTTCGAACATGGACAAGAACAAGATCACGATACTGACAGATCAGCCCAACCAGCTAGCCACCTATTTCTGCAGTTACGCGTTTTATCTGGGTGCCGTGGCTGCGGCGAACTGGAAAAAATGGTGGGGCTGGGTGGCAGGGCTCCTCTTCCTCTTCTGCATCCAATCGATCCGGGTCACCTTCTCCCGCGGGGGACTCCTGGGATTTTATTGCGGGCTGCTGGTGTTCATCATTTTCACCTTCAGGCTCAAGAGCATCCCCGTTTTGCTCTTTGTGGCATTGAGTGTCTTTGCATTCCCTGAAAAGGTCCTGGGGCCGCGTCTTTATGAGAGCTACCACAGGATTTTCAGCGATGTCCCGCATGAGGCGTTTGTGGCTCCCGCCGGCCAGGAAGGAGAGATGGATCTCGACCAATCAGCCATGAGCCGATGGTATATCGTGCAGGCCGGCATCACCCGGGTTCGCGAGGATGCTACAGCCCTGATGTTTGGCGTGGGCATTGGACGGTTTCCCTATGAAATCCTTGGGAGGCATCCCAAGGTGATGTTCGTCGATGCCCATAACCAATGGCTCCTGATCCTGGTGGAATGTGGCATCATCGCGCTCTTGAGCCTGTGGCTCATCATGGCCATTTGCGCCCTGATCGCCATGCGGGTGTATTGGATCACCGACGACCCCGTGCACCGGGTCATTGCGATCGGGTATCTGGCCGGTCTCACAGGGATCTTCATCTCCAATTTTTTCGGCAGCAGGATGAATTCGAACGAGATCATCCTGCTTCACTGGATCATGACGGCCGTTGTGCTCAAGCTGGATGTCATGGAGAGGGAGCGGCGGTACCTTCAAGAGATCGAACGGCGGCGGAAAGCTTGGGTGCGGTGAAGCCCGTCATCCTTCTTGTTCTCGACAAGATGATCCGGGCGGGCACTCAAAGGCACGTCCTGCACACCTTGCGGTCGATGGGGAGTGACTACGAGTTTCATGTCGCCTGTCTTGAGGGGCCAGGTTCCTGGGATTTGGAAGTGATAGGGACGGGTGCGGTTCTGCACCGCTATGCCATGAACCGCATCTATGATGCAGGAGGGCTCGAGACGCTCGCTGGCCTGCATCGCTTGATACGTCATATCAATCCCGCGGGGGTGGAGGCGCTCATGTTCACGGCCCACCTGGCTTCGGCGGTTTGCTCGGGGGGAATCCCAATGATTTCATCACCACGGGAGAAATGCCTGTGGAGGAAGCCTCGGCACTTGATGCTGAAGAAGCTGGCCAACAGGCGTTACCGTCTTCACCTGGCGAATTCAAAGGCCGTGGCCGATGACCTGACCCAGCGCGAAGGGGTGTCTCCGGATCAGATCCGTCTCGTTCCCAACAGCCTGGACCCTGCGGATTTTGAACCTGTGTCTTCCGCCCTGCCCCCGGTCCCGGGGCGCATCAATGCGGTTGTGGTGTCGGCGTTCAAGCCCGTGAAACAGCACGCTCTCCTCCTGGAGGCCCTGGCGACATCCCAGGAGCTGATCTCAAAGCTTGCGGTCACGTTCTATGGAGAGGGGCCCCTGAGACCCGCACTGGAGCAGGTCGTGGCGCGGCTGAATCTTGGTGATGTCGTCCGTTTTGCCGGTAGCGCCGACAGGGTCCCCGGCCGTTTGCAGGGATACGACTTTGCCATTCATCCTTCGCAGAGCGAGGCCATGAGCAATGCCATCTTAGAGGCCATGGCAGCGGGGTTGCCCCCTGTGGCCCTGGGCACTGACGGCAATCTCGAGTGCATTGAGGATGGAATCACCGGTTTGCTCCTCCCATCCCCGTCTGCCCCTACAATGGCCCAAGGTTTGTTGCACATGGTTGAAGATGCTGAAGGGAGGAAACGTATGGGCCGAGAAGCCAAAAGCAGAGCCTGGGAGCGTTACTCCCTTGAGGCCATGGCCGGCGCCAAACGATCCGCCTACAGGGAGGCCTTCGGATGTTGAAGGCCCAGCTGGCGAGGGCTGTCGGACTTTGGAGGTACGACAGGGACAACCTCCTGCAAAAGGTGCGCAAGAAATTGCGCAACAAAGTTCCGTTGGACAAGATGCTGTTGTCTTCGGGCCGGGCCTTCTGGCCCGTGAATCTCACGTTTGAGATCACACACCTGTGCAATCTTTCGTGCTACATGTGCGATCTTTACGGGACCGATGCCCCCTTGGCCACAGCCCGGGCTGAACACTACCGCCAGGAGGAATTATTGACCCTGACCGACCTGGAGCGGGTGGCCCGGGAAGTGGCTGCCTTCAAGCCCTCGATCGCCCTCACCGGTGGGGAGCCCCTGATTTCACCCCTGTCTCTTCCCTTTATCAGGGCCTGTCGCCGCGAGGGTTTGGTGACCACCATGACCTGCAACGGCATGCTCCTGGAAGCCAAGGCGGCGGAAGTGGTGACGAGCGGATTGAACACGCTCACCCTTTCGCTTGATGGAGTGGGTGCTGTCCATGACCATGTGCGGGGCAAGGAGGGCAGCTTTGCCCGCCTTGATGCGGCATTGTCGGCCGTTCAGCGGGAGAAGGTGGCCTCCCAGTCGGGAACTCCCTCCATCCAATTCAATGTCACCATCACCTCGCGCAACCAGGGGCGACTCCATGAGATCCTCGAGTATGCCGTATCCCGGGGGGTGCACCGCGTGATCTTCTCACACCTGTGGTACTGGGACGAGCCGATGGTGAAAAAACATAACGCCCTGTGGGGACACATTGCGCCGGCCGAAGTCCAGAACCTCAGGGCGCTTGAGGGGCTCGATATCGGGAAGGTGACCGCCGATCTCGAGAGGATCCGTACATCGCCCCTAAGGGACAGGGTGGATGTGAAATTCCTGCCCGACATCGACGAAGATGGCATCCGCTCCTATTACACGCGGAGTATGGATGTGGTGCGCCCCTCCGCCCACTGCCTTTCCCCGTGGATGAACACCCGCATCCTTCCCAATGGTGATGTCATCCCATGCCTCGACAGCCGCTGGGGCAATCTCCGCACGCAATCATTTGGCGAGGTGTGGAACTCCAAGACCGCAATGGCATTCCGTGTCGCCCTCCGGGATGAGGGTGTCTGGCCGGGATGCATGCGTTGCTGCGGGCTCTACAGCTACGAGTGAACCGCTACCTGCCCTGGGTGTTGGTGCTCGGGCGACTGGGAGCCTTGACCCTTCTGGCTCCCGCATACGCCGCCTTCAGTGATGATTGTGCGACCCGCCTACTGCTGGCCCAAGAATGGGCCCGTGTCCCCTTCATTTCGGCCCAGATACCCTGGTTGCCCCTGCCCATGATCCTGACCGGTGGTGTGGCCCGGATCACCGGGTTGGAGGCCCTGACCGCGGGTCTGGCCATCAACATCCTGCTGTCGGCCTGTCTTCCCCTGTTTGTGCGGCCTCTCCTGGCTTCCCTGCCGCCGGCAAGGCAGGCCTGGGCCTTGCTTGCCTCGGCTACGCTTCCCTGGGCGCTCTACCCCGGCGTTTCCGGCCTTGCGGAACCCCTGTTTTGGGCCCTATCGCTTGGGATGATGTCGGGGTACCTGAACAACAATCCCTGGCGTTTGATGTTCTGCTCGGCCCTGGTGTGCCTGACGCGGTACGAGGGGTGGATTCTGACCGCCGTGTTGGGTGTAGCCTCAGTGGTGCGTTGCCACCGGCAGGGCGCCGGTTGGCGGCCCCTGGCTCTCGGTCTTGCGGTCGCACCTCTGGCCTGGATCTTGCATCAGCTGGTGAACGGCCACCTGCTCCTGGTCTTCTCCGTGCCCATGAAGGATGCCACAAGAATGGAACTCGGAGGCGGGGGTCTGCCAAGGATGCTCGTCTTTTTTGTTTTGGCTGTGATGGCCGCGCCCCTGTGGATTTTCCTGCTTCCCTTTTTCCGTCGCGGGCTGAAGCATCTGCCGCGGGCCACATGGATATTCATCATCCTTCTCTATCTGGTGACCACCATCTCGGGTTTGGGGACGGCCCTTGGGCAGAGGAATCTGGTGTTGCCCCTTATCCTCCTCCTGCCGGCTTTGGTGGCGGGGGCGCCCAGGATCCTGCTCTCCTTGGTGGTGGTGGTGCAAATGGCGGCGCTTTTCCATCCCGAACGGGCACTCAACGCGGGCCTTCAGGCTGAGAGGAGTTATGCCGTGTCCTGTGTGAGGGAAGCCCGGCGCATCTTTGGCAATGAGGCTGGGGTGATCATCGGCCAGGGTGCCCCCGGCCATGCCTATCTGGGCCGCCATGTGGCCCTGCGAACGGGGGCCTTCGCCCCACCGATGTGGGTGGACCAGGTTTCCCCGCCCGACAAGATCCGCGGCGAGACGCGGGAAAAACACATGCCCTTTGAGAGCTTTGGGGTGGGCCCCGATCCGCTCATCAGCCACTGGCGCAGCCACAAGATGGAGAATGCCCTGGCGGGTCTGGAACCCCGGCGCCGAGAGGAGGTGCTCCGGGTTCACGACATCCGGATGATCCTCTTGCCCAAGTCCGAGACTTGGCCTCGCAGGCACGGATTTGTGAGGGTCGGAGGCTCGGGGTTGTTGGGGGTGTGGGTTCCCGAAAGCTCCAGGAGCCTGGATCTCAGGCTTCCCGATTTCCAGGTTAGCGATGATCGCCGGATCTCCTTGCGCGAGGTCCTGGGCCGCGTGCAAGAGCAGCCCTTGAGCCGGGAATCTTTTGAGGCCCTGTGGCAGGTTTTCCTATGGTGAGGCTTGCCGTCTGGACCAGCCAGTATCCGGAACCCTACGAAACCTTCATCCAGGGCGAGACGGAGCATCTGATCGAACAGCATCCTGGTTCGACAGTGCATGTTCTCAAGGGTGGCGACGGCCTGCGCCCGCCCTATGTCCAATGGCACCGCTGGTGGTCGCCTTCCGCCCTCCTCATGTTCTGGGTTTGCTGTCTATCCCGGACGTCGGCGATGGTGGGGATCCTGCGCGATCTTTGGGGAGGGTTCAGGGATTGCGCCCGCCGTTTTGAACGGCTGAAAAGTTTCGTTGTCTGGCCCCTGGCCTGCCAGGCTTATCATCAGTTCACACGACAGCATGGCCCGGAGCAAGCGGACCCCGAACAGCGCATCCTGCAATTGGCCCACTGGACCAATGTCCCCTCCACAATCGCCTGGATGATCCGCCGCCTTGGGGGCCCCGGCTATGTGATGGTGGTGCACGGCGAGAATCTTTCTTCCACCTGGCCCCTCCTCCAACACAAACTCGACGAGGCTGCTGAGGTTCTCAGTTGCACCCAGTTCAACGCCAACCGCCTGGCTGCTGCCGGCCTGCGCAAACCCGTTGTCTGCCCGCATGGCGTGGCCATCCCATCCGATTCCCTCCCCCTCTTGGGGGGAGGTCAGGGTGAGGGGCTTGAACAAAGGGAGCTCAAAGGCCTCAGCGTCGGCCGCCTGGTGCCCACCAAGGGCTTTCACATCCTGCTGGAGGCCCTAGCAAAACTGGAAGGGGACTGGACCTGGACATTTGTGGGTGATGGGCCCGAGAGGGCGGCCCTTGAGGCCCAGGCCACCCGCCTGGGTCTCCGCCATCGCATCACCTTCACCGGCCGCCTTCCGCATCACGAGGTCCTGTCCCTTTATCCCCAACACCCCATCTTTGCCCTCCCCTTCATCCGCAATGAACGTGGCGACAGCGACGGCCTGCCCAACGCGCTCCTGGAGGCTATGGCCGCCGGCTGCGCCGTGATCGCTTCGAACGACGCCGCGGCGCCTGAGGCCATCGTTCAGGGGGTGAGCGGTCTTCTGGTGGAGCCAGGTTCCGTGACGAGCCTGAGAGAGGCCCTGGCTCAGCTCAAGGCGAATGAAAATTTGCTCAAACAATTAGGAACAGGCGGAAGAGCTGTCACAATGGAGAGATATGAAAGAAAATCCTGCGTTGAACGATTGGCAACTCATTTCAACGATCTGAAGGCATGACCATCGTTCACATCATTGAAAGCCTCGATGCAGGCGGAGCCGAGAGGGTGCTGCTGGACATCATCCGATTGAGGCCCTCGGCCTCCGTCCGGCACGAAATCCTCTGCCTCGCGGGCGAGGGCGCACTGGCGGCCGAGGCGAAAGAAGCCGGGATCCGGGTGGTTGCCCTGGGCAAGAAGGCGGGCTTTGATGCGCTCCTGCTTCCCCGTCTTTGCCGTGAATTGGTCAGGATGAAGGCCGATGTCCTGCATCTGCACCTGTTCACCGGTGGCCTGTGGGGCCGCCTTGCGTCATGGCTCACCGACATCCCTTGCGTGCTAGGGGTGCAGAATGTGGACGATTGGATCGGGGGATGGAGGCTGGGAGCCGAACGCCTTCTGGCTCCACTGCCCGAGTGCACCGTGGGCGTCACCCGGGCCAGCCTTGAGCTCCGCAAACCTTGGGGTCTCCGCGAGGGAAGGACGGCCTTGATCCCCAATGGATCCTCACGGATACCCAATCCCAGGGTCCGGGCGGACATCCGCAAGGCCTGGGGCTATGGCCCCGGGGACTTTGTGGTGGGGGCCCTGGGCCGTGGCGTGGCCCAGAAGAACCCCGCACTCTTTCTCCAAGTGGCGCAGGCAGCAAAGGTGGACATCCTGAAATTTGTCTGGATGGGCGAGGGTCCGGCTCTGGAGCCTCTCCGGGGGACGAAGATTTTTCTCGCCGGCCACCAAAAGGACCCGATGTCGGCTCTTTCGGCCTGCGATGCGGTCGTGTCCACCAGTGTCCGCGAGGGCTTCAGCCTGGCTCTCCTGGAGGCCCTGCGCTCAGGGCTCCCGGTGCTGGCCACCGACATTCCCGGGAACAGGGATCTGCTTGAAGGCCTGGGCCAGGGGCACCTTGTGAAGCCGGCAGGGGCCGCCGAGACCATGGCCTCGACCCTCGCGGCCTGGGCCCGTGATCCGGGATTGGCGCGCACCTTGGGTGAGAGGTGTCGGGCCCATGCCATGCGTTTTCTTGCCGAGGACATGGCGGCTTCTTACGACCGAGTCTACCGCGAGGCCCTCTCCTTCAGGAACGTGGCATGAGAGGCCTCATGTACCACCATTTCGGCCCGGGGCGCTACGGCATCAGTCGCGATCTGTTTCAACAACACTGCCGGGCCATTGCCGACTTGAACAACCAGGACGGGAGCTGCAGTGAACTGGAGGTGACCTTTGATGACGGCCGGCAGGATGTCCTGGATGCGGCTTCCGATCTGGAGGCCGTGGGACTCAAGGGCAGGTTTTTCATCACCACAGGATGGCTGGGCCGACCGGGACACCTTTCAAGTGAGAGAATCAAGGAACTCCAGCAACGGGGCCATCTCATCGGTCTTCATGGACACACCCACCGCTTTCTCAGGGGAATGGGGATCCGGGAGCTCAATGAGGAATTGCAGGCCGGGCTCCAGATCCTGACATCACTCACCGGTACAAAGGTGGAGGAGGCCTCGCTGCCGGGCGGCCGCTACGATGTGGCGGCCCTCCATGTCTTCGGGGATCTGGGAATCAAAAGGCTGTGGACCAGTCAGCCGGGTCATTGGCGGGAAACCTTCGCCTCACTGGAGCTCAAGGGACGGGATCTGGTGGGCCGGGAGGCCAAACCCGGGTTTTTGGTCGAACTTTCAAGGGGCCGGGGCGACAGGGTCCGCTCCATGGTCTACGCCGTGAAATCAGCCGGGAAGCTCCTCATCGGGGATGGCCTCTATCATAAAATGACGCTCAACGAATCCTGACGGATTCCAGAAGGGGCAACGAGGTGGGCAAAGGCTTTGTGACGATCCTGGTCGCCATGCTGTACCTGGCCCTCGACGTGGCCATGTTCAACGCCGCGTTGGTGGTCTCCTTTGCCCTGCCCTACTGGGTGAACGAGGGCCGCATTATTGGTTTCGATGACATGCACGCCCTGCATGACATGACCCGCTTCTGCATCTTCCTGCCCGCCCTGGCCCTCCTGGGAAGCGGCGTCTACCGCGTGGCTTGGTCGCGGGCCAAGGTCGAGGATTACCATCTGATCTTCCGCTCGGTTGTGCTGGCGGACATCCTGCTTCTGTTGGCCACCTACGTCTTCCGGGCCGAGGTGGCCGGTCGCACCTTCATCTACTCCTGGCCCGCCTCGTCGTTCATCTACCTGGTGCCAATGGCCTGCCTGTTCCTCAGTGGATGGCGCCTTCTGCTCAGGTTGTGTTTTGAAAGGGAATTCCTTACCCGGCCTCGCTATCAGCGCATGATTCTGGTCGGTTTGCATGCCATCAATGACGAGATCCTCGGGAGGATCATGGGCAACCGCAACCCCACCTACCAGATTGTGGCGACCTTCGACAACCAGAAGCAGAGGTTGGCGGGGGTCGCGGCGCATATCGACACCGGTCTTTTTCCCGAGGTCCTTGAGCAGACGGCGGCGGACGTGGTGCTGGTGAGTACCCAAGGTGTGAGCCAGGACGACCTCTTTGCGGTGATCCAGCATTGCGAAAGGGCCGGGGCGGAATACAAGATCCTACCCTCGTACCTCGACCTGATGGCCAGCAAGAGCCGGATTGACCTGATCAACTTCGTGCCCATGCTCACTTATTCGGAGCCCCGGATCACCGGATGGAATCTCTTCCTGAAAATGGCCATGGATTATGCCGGCGCCTTGCTTCTTTTGGTGACTCTGACTCCCTTTTGGATCCTCATCATGGCCCTGATCATGCTCGATTCAAGGGGGGCGCCCCTGTACACCCAGCCCAGGGTGGGACGCTACGGGAAACCCTTCCGGATCTTCAAGTTCCGCACCATGGTTCAGGGCGCGGATGCGCACGGCAACCTGACCCGCGACAACGATCCAAGGATCACCCGAGTCGGCTCCTTTCTCAGGCGCTGGTCGATCGACGAGCTCCCCCAGCTTGCGAATGTGCTGTTGGGTCAGATGTCGTTGATCGGCCCGCGGGCAGTGATCCCCATGGTGGCCTCCGGATTCGATGAATGGGAGAAGATCAGCCTCAACGTCTTGCCGGGCATGACGGGCCTGGCTCAGGTGCATGGAAGGAACCGCCTTTCCTTCTATGAGAAAAGCTTCCTCAGCGTGTATTACATCCGCAACTATTCCCTGCTTCTGGATATCAAGATCCTTCTGCGCACCCTGGTGACTGTGTTCCGCGGCACCGGCACCGGTGGCACCCTGGAGTCACCCCGGATCACGCCGGCCGAAGTTGAAAAAGAGTTGTTCCCCAAGACGGGGCAGGGCTGATGGTCTGGTTGTGGCTGATCACCGGCGCGCTGCTGTTTTATGCCCTGAAGGGCTATCCCCTGTGGATGGCCATGCGTTGCGGCAAGTACCCACGCCGTGATTACGGGCGCTCCCCCATGGTGAATTACTCCATCGTGGTGGTCAGCCGCAACGGGGGTGAAGACCTCAAGAGAAAAATGGGCGAGATCCTGTCTTACAGAAATTCCACGCTGAAGAAGGTCGTGGTGATCGATGACGGGAGCGAGGATGGAAGCATGGCCTTTCTCTCCTCTCTCAAGGATCCCAGGCTGGAGGTGATCTCCCAACCGAGGGGGGGGAAGTCCAAGGCCCTGAACAAGGCCCGCTCCAAGGTGAAGACGGAAGCCGTGGTGCTCATGGATGTCCGCCAGAGCGTGGGCGAGGACACGGTGCTCGCCCTGAAGGACCGCCTGCATGACGACTTCCTCGGGGGGATCAGTGCGCGCCTGAGGATCCCCGGAACCGACACGGCCTACTGGGAGCAGGAGTGGAGGCTGCGCGATGCCGAGGGACGCCAGGGTTTCTGCATGGGTCTCACTGGCGCCTGCTGTGCGCTGAAGACGCGCTACTGGGAGGCTCTCCCCGACAACTGTCTCTGCGATGACATGGCCCTGGGGTTGATGATCCTCTCTAAGGGAGCGCTGGTGGACATTGATTCCGACTTGATCGTCGATGATCCGCGGAGCATCGAATGGAAGGCCGAACTCATCCGCAAGATCCGCACCTTGAGCGGCAACTGGCAGATCCTCTTCGGGGGCAAGCGCTATCCCCGGCCCAAGGGGGGCACGGCGCGCCTGGCGCTCTGGAGCCACAAGTGGCTGCGCCTGTTCCTGCCCGTCTTGACCCTTTTATTTCTGATCCTCACGCTGGTGGTCTGGGGCTGGATTTTCCCGCTCATCTTCCTGGGTGCCGGGGTCTTCATCGGCTTCAAATTGGGTTGGCGCCCCAAGACCCACCTGGTGCAACCCTTCCTCTACCTCAATCTCGCCGCCCTCATCGCCATGTTTGCCTGGCCGATGCATTCGAAGAAGGGGTACTGGGGGAATTAAGATCGAAGCATTAAAAATAAGAATCAAAATCTGACTACCGTCATTGTGGTAGAACTTGCTGGTCGATATGGAGCCGATACGTTGCAATCAGCGTGGAACAAAGCGGCGTTCTCGTGCCAGGTGACGTGATGATGGTTGGAGATTGAAATAGGCAAATGTGCCACAGGTTGTAGAATGCAAGTGGCCCATCGATTCGATGAGAGGCCCAAATGCCGCAAGCCATGGTTCGTGCCAACAGCGCACGCCATCTTTGATCGTTAAGAGAGAGGAGGAGTTGAATGTTCCATCGCATTGGATTGGAGACGAGTATGCATTGGAGAGTGTTCGTTGATTTGACTTGATTCTGTTTATTAAAACGCGCCGTCGCCAGCTCATGACGACACTCGGCGCTCTGGGGTTTGGATTTTTATGCGCTCAGATGCACTCGCAGGATCAGATTGAAGGCCAGTTGCCAGAAGAAATCATGAACGGTCCCAACAGAACATATTTCACCATCACGACTGAGAATGATCTGTTCGCCTCAGGCAACGACCACAGTTACACCAACGGCGTACGCTTAAGCTGGTTCGAGGTGGGTAAGCGCCCGCCGACCGTTTCCAAGGGCGTGCAGAAGAAGCTTTCGTTTCTGGGTTTGAATGACAGCACCACCCTGGCCTATTCCCTGGGACACAACCTCTACACCCCCGTCGATATCCAATCTGAAACCATCAATATCAATGACAGGCCCTGGGCCGCTTTTTTTTACGGTGCCGTTTCCATGGCCACGCTGACAGGCGATCACCTGGATGAGTATGAGATCATGATTGGGGTGGTCGGGCCATCCGCCCGTGGGGAGGCCTTGCAAAAGCAGATCCACAAGGTCATCGATAGCCCCACGCCGCTGGGATGGGACGGCCAGTTGAACGACGAAGTGGGATTGGTTCTGTCGAAGCAAAGAAGGTGGCCCGGGGTGTGGCAGTCAGAATGGGGGGAGGCGACCTTTGTCTTTACTCCCCATCTGGGGGCTTCGGTTGGCAATATCTACACCTACATCAATGCGGGTGGTGTCCTGAAGTATTCTCTATCCGACAACCGTTGGCATGATACCCCCCTGCTAGCCCGGCCCGCCATGCCGGGGACGGGATACTTTCTGCCGGCAGACAAAATGGGATTGGACGTGTTTGTCGGGCTTGAAGGCCGGGCCATTGCCCGCAACATATTTCTTGATGGGAACACCTTCGCCAACAGCTATCGCGTGAAAAAAAATCCGTTCGTGGCGGATGTGAGCCTGGGTTTTTCACTGACCTACAAAGAAGTCCGCCTAAGCTACACTTCCGTGTATCGGACAAAAGAATTCCACGGCCAGGAGGAAGAAAGCATTTTCGGAGCTTTCAGTTTCGGGTGGGCGTTTTAGCTGTGCCCCGGTCCAGCCGAGCCGTGGAAGCTCTCGATAACGCCGTTGTCGGCCGCCGACTTGTGTTGTTCGGACTTCTTGTTGTCTGAAAGCCCGGCAGGGCGCACGTCGAAGTAGGTGGTGTCGTTGAGCATGCGGCGGAAATGCTTCACCACGCGGTTCTCGTGCTCCTCGCCCGAGCACTTGGAGCCCAGGATCTTGAGGAGGTCATCCATCAGGGTGTCGGGATCGAGGTGCATGAGCTCCAGCGTCTCTCGCACATTGGTGCCGCGGTCGATCTTGCCCACGTTGTAGTCCTTGGAGCCCTTCTTCCAGGTCACCTCCACCTCGTTGAGGGGCCCGAAAAGGTTGTGGAGGTCCCCCAGGATGTCCTGGTAGGCGCCGATCAGGAACACGCCGAGGATGTCGCTTCCGGCGCCTTCCGGATGCAGGGGCAATGAGGAGCGTTCGGCATTGTTGCCCTCGCCACGGATGAAGTTGCAGATCTTGCCGTCGCTGTCGCATGTGATGTCAATGAGGGTTGATTCACGCGTGCAAGGGATATCCAGCCTGTCGATGGGCATGATGGGGAAGTTGTGGTCCACGGCCCAGTAGTCGGGCAGGCTCTGGAACAGCGAGAAGTTCACCAGCACCTGGTCGGAGCTTTCAGTCTGGAGCTTCTCGAGCTCGGGTCCCTTGAGGAAGTCGAGGGCTTTGCGGGCCGCGAGCCAGTAGAGATTTTCGAGCGCGCTCCTGTCGATGAGGTCGAAGTGTCCCAGTTCGAAGAGCCTCAGGGCGTCCTCCTTAATGGCGCGGGCATCGTGCAGGGATTCCCTCACGTTCTCGGCTCCCAGGTCCGAGACAATGCCGCGGAGCGTGGTCACCAGGCGGTGCTCGCCAGGGCGGGCTTCGGGGAAGGGGACGTCGAGCACGTTGTTGCGGCCTAGCACCTCGATCATGAGCAGTGCGTGGTTGGCCACTAGAAAACGCCCGCTCTCACTGAGGATCTCGGGTTCGGGAATCCCCTGTTCCTTGCAGACCTCATGGAGGGTGTAGACAATGTTATTGGCGTATTCCCCAATGGAGTAGTTGAGCGAGGAATCGCTGCCGCCGCGGCTGCCGTCATAGTCCACGCCCAGGCCGCCGCCCACATCGATGCTGGTCAGGCCCACGCCCATCTTGTGGAGCTGGCAGAAGATCCGGGCAGCCTCGTTGATGGCCTGCGAGATGGGGCGGACCTCGGTGACCTGGGAGCCGATGTGGAAATGCAGGAGTTCCCAGCAGTCGAGGGCGTTTTCCTTCTTCAGGTATTCCACCAGCTGGAGGATCTCAAAGGAATTGAGCCCAAACTTGGCGCGCTCGCCGGCCGAATCCTCCCAGCGGCCGCTGCCGCGGGCGTGAAGGCGCACCCTGACGCCGAAGCGTGGCTTGATCTTCAGGCGACGTGCGACGGTGAAGAGCCTTTCCACCTCGTGGAACTTCTCGATGATGGGGATCACCCGGTGTCCGAGGTGGGAGCACTCGAGCATGGCCTGCATCATCACGGCATCCTTGTGACCGTTGACCAGCACGGGCCGGCCGGCCGGGATGGCCAGACTGAGCGCCTCCACCAGCTCGGCCTTGCTGCCGGCCTCCAGTCCGAAGGGCGTGGTTTTGAGGATGGTCTTGGCCACATGGGCCATGGGATTAACTTTCAGCGGATACAGGCCTGTGTAGCGATTCGAGTAGCCGCTTTCGCGGATGGCCTTCTCGAAGGCCTCGTGAAGATTGGTGGCCTGCCGGGTGATCAGCTCGGGGAAGCGGATGACTGCGGGAAGGTCATAACCGAAACCGCGCAACCTCTTAACGACATCGATGAGCGGAACCTCACCATGTTCGAGCTTCGCCACCACCTGACCCTGGGAGTTGATATCCATCACCGGCCTGCCCCATTGGTGGGGGCGGAAGAGAGCGCGGTTGATCGATACCGGGTCCGTCACAGCTTGTCGCCCTCCAATTGAATCTCGGCGTACACGCGCCACAGGGTTTTGGGATGATGTTCGATGACCTGTTCGTAGAGCATGCGTGCGTTCTGGCGGTTAAGTTTATGCGAAAGGTAGGCGTAAGAAAAGGAAAGACGCGGATCGTGGGCCTCCAGCTTCCAGGCCTGTTCCAGAAACTCGAGAGCCGACATCCAGTTGTGCCGGCGCCACTGGATGGTGGCCATGTCGAGGATGTCCTGGTAGCTGGCCTTGTGGGAGTTCATCCTGCCCCGGAGGTCCCGGAGGAGGGCCAGCTGGTTATCGTTGTCGAGATTGAGGATCTTCTGGCGCCCCAGACCCTGGGAGGGTTTGGGGGCGATGTGATCCATGAAGAAGTTGAAGGGCTCCCTTTCCATGGCCAGACGGCGGCCCAGACCCACTCCCAGGACCCAATTGTGGTAGTTTTCGGCGAAATTGCGGTTGAAATTCTCTTTGCCAAAACGGGCGGCCCAGGCCCGTTTGAGTCGCCCGTCGAAGTTCAGGGAGTCCGTCATGATCCGGTAACTGGCTACGGCCTGAACAAAGGCCGCCCCCATGGAGTGTTCCGTGGTCACCGGGACCACCAGGGTATTGTGGTCCCATTCGAAAAAACCGCTTCCAGCATAGGGGGCGATCAGGATGTCAGGTTCCCCCGGAAGGGTGGGGTCGCATTCCAGAAGTCCCTTCCAGAGGCGAAGGAGGCTGGGTTTGGTGGTGCGGTTGGTGTCCGCAAAAAGGGGTGAAAAAGGTAGGGGAAGGCGCGTACCGGTCACACCCAAGGGAATGAGGTTCTTCAAAAGCCGGAGGTTCCGCGACATCTGGAACCGGCTGGAGGATTCCAGGGCCTTCGTTTCAACCCGCATCTTGTTCTCGACCTTGGCGTCGCGGGAATCCTCGATTACGAGGTGCCGGACCCTTTCATCCCATGTGACCCATTCCTTATAAGCATCCTGCATGGACTTGGTTGTGCACCTCTCGCGGACACGGCGGAAGAGCGTGTCGTGGAAAATCTGAAGCTTCCTGTCGGCTTCCGTGAGGGGGGCCAGGCCCGAGACCTGGGTATGGTGGATGTCCTCGAGATGGCGGGCCAGTCGGCCGTCATCGAGCGTCTTCATCAGGTCAGGTGTCACGCCGGGCAGCGTGGCCACCAGGTGCCGGATCTGCAGAAAGGCCCTGGCCCTGGCCTCGAAGCTCTGCTGGTAGGCAGGGTTGCTGCGGAAGGAAGAAACGGGAGTCTGGGCGTTCTCGGCATCCTGCAGGGCGCTGTCGATCGACCACCGGTGCTGGAGCCACTCGTCCACATGGAAGATGGTGTGGCCGCTGACATCACCCTGCATCTCGAACAGGAGCCGCTCAAAGAATTCGTCGGGCTCGCCCACCAATTCACGGGTCACCACACCCATGTTGATCAGGAGTTTTTCCTCGGAGTTGAGGGTCAGCTGCCAGCCCCTCTCGGGGGCCCTGTCTTCGATGATCTTGTCAGCCTTTTTCCAGAAGAAGGTGTCCAGGGCCCGAAGCGCCTGACGGATAAGGTGGGGGGTGTCGGAGGGTCTCTGGCGTTTGACCAGGAAGGCCTTGATCTTGGCTTCCAGCAGTTCGGCCAACGTTGTCATGCGGAGGACGCTTCCTTGTAGTGCTTCCAGGTTTCCGCGAGGCCCTCGAGAAAGTCCACCTGGGGCTTGTATCCCAGCACATCCTGGGCGTGGCGGAGATCGGCCAGGGAATGGCGGACATCCCCGGGCCTGGCAGGTCCGAACTGGGGGCTGAGGCGGAGGCCCGACACCTTGTTCAATCCCTCGACCAGTTCCGGGAGGGTCACCTTCTTGCCTGTGGCCACATTGGCCACGAACCCGGTGGGCTCCAGGGGAATTTCCAGGGCCCGGAGATTCGCCGCCACCACATTGCGCACGAAGGTGAAGTCGCGGGATTGGTCCCCGTCACCGGTGATCACAGGGGGGTTGCCGGCAAGCATCAGCTTGATGAAGCGGGGAATCACGGCGGCATACTCGCTGCTCGGATCCTGGCGCGGTCCGAAGACGTTGAAATAACGGAGCCCCACGGTCATCAACCCGAAACCCCTTGAGTAGGATTGGGCGAACATCTCCAGGGACACCTTGGAGGCCGCATAGGGGGACAGCGGGGCCGGATACAGCCCCTCGTGCTTGCGCTCCACCTGGGCATTGCCATAGGCGCTGGAGCTGGCTGCATAGATAAAGCGCTTCACGCCCCGCAGCCTGGCACACTCCAGGGTGGTCACCGAAGCGGCCAGTGTTTCGCGAAACGTTTCAAGGGGCGACCTCATGGAACGCTGGACGCTGGTGAGGGCGGCCTGGTGCACCACGGCATCGGCGCCCTCCAGGGCCTCCATCATCAGTTTCTCGTCGCCGCAACTGCCCTGGATGAACCGGACCTTCCCCTTCACGGGATCAAGGTTCGAAAGCCGCCCTGAGCTGAGGTTGTCGATCACCCTCACTGTGTCGCCCCTGGCCACAAGGGCCTCAGCGATGTGACTGCCGATAAAACCGGCCCCCCCTGTGAGCACAACGATCATGTCAGCCCACCTCGTTGTAGGGGCGTTCCCGGAGAGGGAGCCCTTCCCTGGCCGCCAGGGCCCTGCAGGCCTCCAGGTCGAGGCCCGGAACCGTGACGACGCTGAGAACGGCCTCCGGAAGAAGCCGGCGGCATTCCCTGGCGAATTCCAAAAGTCCAGGGAAGGCCTTTTCTCTGTGGGCCGGTCTGACGATTTCCATATAGGAGGCGGGATCGGGGGCATCCAGCGAGATGCTGGCGCAATCCACCAGGCCGACAAGCTCGGGCACGATGTTGCGGCGGTGGATCAGGCTGCCGTGGCCGTTGGTGTTCAGGCGGACCCGCTTTCCCGCCTTCTTGGCATGGCGGGCCACGATCTTGAGCTCCTCCAGCCTGAGTGTGGGTTCGCCAAAGCCGCAGAAAACCACCTCTTTCCATTGCCCCAGGTCGCCCATGGCGCGGATCACATCGTCGGCCCCCGGTTCCGTGTCGCGCGTGAGTCCCAGATCGTGGCCCTTGACCACGGGGTTGTCCTCGCGGGGACAGAAGGTGCACCGAGCGCTGCATCGGCGGGTGAGGTTGATATAAAGACTGTCACGGATGGGATACACCAGGCTCACGCCTTCCAAGGCTAGCGGCAGGCGGAAGAGGTTGATGGTGTTGCGTCGGGTGATGCGGGTGATGTCGCCGGTGCTCAGGCCCCTGAGCTCGGCCAGTTTGGAGGCCGTGTGCACCATCAGGGAGGGGTCGTTGGGCTTCCCCCGGTGAGGGTGCGGCGAAAGGAAGGGAGCATCGGTCTCCACCAGAAAACGGTCGCCAGGGAGGCGGCGGACGCAATCCTGCAGGGGCTGGGCATTCTTGAATGTGATGTTGCCGGCCAGGGAGATATACCAACCCATGTCCAGGGCCTCGCGGGCCAGGGCTTCATGGCCGTCGAAGCAATGGAGAACACCGCTCAGCCCGCGCCCCTCGGCGCGGAGCATGGCGCGCGTCTCCTCGCCGGCTTCGCGGGAGTGGACGATCAGCGGGAGTCCGCGATCACGGGCCAACCCCATCTGCTTCTTGAAGCGAATTTTCTGGGTCTCAAAGGGAACATCCTTGTGGTGGCCGTCGAGCCCGGTTTCCCCCACCGCCACGCAGGCCGCATCGGCAGCCAGGGATTCGAGCTCGCGCCACTGTGCCGGTGAGTCATCAAAGGAGGTCTCGTTTGGATGGATGCCGGCGGTGGGAAACATCCAGGCGCAGGACAATGCCGAGGCCCTCCGGGAGCTGTCGATGCCCGTGCCCACCACCACAGCGGCCTCGACACCCGCCTGGTCCATCGAGCGCTTCACCGCCGCCAGGTCGGGGAAGGCTTCCGGGAAATTCAAGTGGGAGTGTGAATCGATCAGCATCCGTCCTCTCCAAATGCGCCCTGCACCCATTCTATCTGCGGGGGACCCTGGCCCAGGATAATGCCCACAGCGTCAAAACGAGGTTGAAGTTCGGTGGAGGGATGGTCCTGAAGCCAGGCCTTGGCGCAGCGGATCACTTGGCGCATCTTGCGGGCCGTGATGGCTTCAAGGGGATGACCAGCCTCCATGTGTCGGCGCGTCTTGACTTCGACAAAGACAAGGCAATCACCATGGCGGCCCACCAGGTCGATCTCACCAAGAGAGCAACGCCAATTGCGCTCGAGGATCTCGACGCCGGATTGCTGGAGATGTTCCGCGGCCAGGTTTTCGCCGTGGTCGCCGAGGGGATCTCCCAATGGACAATGCGGGAATTACGATCCCGAAGCGACGACGGCTTCCGGCTGGGCGGGAGCGGCCACACTGGCCTCATCCTCAAGGCCCATGATCTCCTTGAGTCGCGTGCTCTTGCCACTGCGGTCGCGCATGTAGTAAAGCTTCGCCCTGCGGACGCGGCCCTTCTTGCGGACTTCAATCTTGTCGATGCGGGGTGAATGCAGGGGGAAGGAGCGTTCCACGCCTTCGCCGGCCACGATCCTGCGGACCTTGAAGGACTCTGAGAGGCCCTTACCACGGCGCGAAATGACCACGCCGCTGAACAGCTGGATGCGTTCCTTGTTGCCTTCAATGATCTTGACGTGCACATCCACGGTGTCACCAACCTGGAAGGATCCCGGATTGCGCAAACGCTTGCTTTCGACGATGTCGATCAGTTTCATAATTCCTCCCACGGCCCTGCAAAAGGGCTGAGCATTATATCCCTCTCCCTGTTCGACCTCAACTCAGGAATCTGAAGGAGAAGAGGATAATTCAGGAAAATGTGCGGATATTTGAGTGGATTTAACGTGCAGTTTTAGACCTGAGGATTCCAGAATCAAATAATGGGCGGGTAACCCTTTAAGCAGAACGGCCTTGATGGCCATATGCTCCATCTGAGACAAGACCCAATCTTCCTTGCCAGCTTCCCAGTCTGCGGGTGGACGGGGGGCCGTGAAGCTGATGTACAGGCCCTTACCCTTGTCGGAATCGGAAAGAGGGGTGACCTTCAGATCCCCCAGACCCTCATCACGACCCAGAAGCTTGGCGAGATTGGAGCACTCCCCCAGGATCCGGCTCATGCCCATCTGCTTGGCAATGACGCCACCCATCAGGGCCACCAACATGGCGATGGCCGACATCATCAGGGGTTTATTGCGCATGCGTCCAGTCCATCGCGGCCAGCTCCTTCCAGACGGCCCCCTTCTCAAGACCCTGCTCACGGAACCAGCCCTGGCGCATTTCAAGGACAAAGCGGACAGCCGAGGGACTGCTCACGGGGGTCTCATCCAGGGCCTTCATGTCGACGATCTCAAGCACAACCCCTTTGGCATCGATGAAGGCCAGGTCGATGGGGTAGGGCACATCCTTCATCCAATAGGAGCACTTCTTGGGCTCGGGATAGACGAAGAGGAGACCTTGGTTGCCTTCCAGAGGGGGATGTCCCCTGAGTCCGCGGGCCCTTTCACTTGGCGAGTCGCAAATCTCGAGGGCAAGTTCCTTACCATGCCACGTCCACGCGGCACATGATGAAAGGAGGAGAAGCGCGGCGGCCAGGAGCCTCAACGGAACTCCTTGCCGGAAAGGGGCAACCCGGCAAAGCAGGTTCTCCAGGCATCCTCCTCGCGCTGAAAGGTTCCCGAGCTCTCGAAATCGACGGCTCCCAGAAGGGAATCGCCAAGGGAGCGGGCCAGTGAGGCCAGCCTCTCAGCCAACACCCCAATATCGGTGTTGTCATGGAGCCAGGCTGAATTGAAAAGGCTGACGGTGAACACCGTATGATCCTTGGTGAAGAAGAAACCCGGCGACAATCGTGGGCGCCATTGCCCTTGCACCAGAGTCCGGAAACCCGATCCCACCGAGCCGATGCAGGAGACCTCCAGAAAACCTCCCTTGTGCAGGGCCAGATGGTCCAGCAGGGAGGCCTGGGCCTCCAGCAGGGAAAGTTTGGGCAATAGGAAGCTCTGGGTCCCCTTCTGTTCCTCACCATCAAGGGGCAGGATCCCCCGGCCGTCCATCATGGTGTCGTCCGCCACGGACCCCGAAAGAATGTCGCCACCGTCGGTGGCCAGGCAGGCGGGGTGAAACCATCCCTCGAACACATCCTCGAACACGGCCGACACAAGGTCCCTGGGGCTCAGGTTGGTGTTGAAGGATAGACAGAGCTCGTCAGCCACCGCCGTCATGGGCTCATGATAGCATGGGGGAATGAAAATCATCTCGATCCTCGCCCTGGTTTTCCTGGGGGCCTGCGGGGCCTCCGACACTCCGTCGGGAACCCAACAGCACGCGCCCGTCAGGATGGAATTCCGCCTGGTGGCCACTGAGATTTCAGCCGACAAGGTGAGATCATCAACGCGGGGCGGCGAGTTGGTTCTCCTTGAGCGAGCCATGTTATTCGGTTCTTCCGAAGTGGCTTCCGCCGTGTCGGATGTCGATGGCGTCGACATCAAGCTGAACGAGGAGGGGACCCGCAAGCTGGCCGAGATCACACGGTCGAACAAGGGCCGTCAGTTGGCGATTGTCGTGGATGGCGTGGTGCTGGTCACGCCTGAGATCGGAGAACCCATCGAGGACGGCCGGCTCTGGATTGGCGAATTGACCGGGGAAGAAGCCCGGCGCATTGCGGGAGGTCTGGGCTCAAAATAATGACCCGCGCAGGGTTTTCCCGCGCGGGTCTCTTGAGCATCTCTCAGGCGATGAAACGCAGGGAGAAGAAATTACTTGGCGTCGGCCGCCACGTTGGTGATCACGGGGTTGATCACCAAGGTGAAGGGGAAAAGGACCCACCAGAGGTTGGTGGAGCTTGACTGGACGATTTGGATATTGGAGGCACCCTTTTCCTTGGCCACAGCCGCTGTGGCATCCACAGCATCCTTGATTTCGGCACTCATGCCGATTTCATTGCCAAAAAGCAGCTTGAAACCAAAGCCGGTGGTGTTGAGGTGGGTCTTGCCACCGATGGTGCCATTGCCGTTGCCGCAATCCTCGGTGGAGGTGCAACCCGTGGCAAGAAGAGTGGCGAGACCGAGAGACAAGATGGATTTGAACATGGAAACCTTTCTAGAGCGTTGCAAGGCTCGGCCACCATGGCCGGCCTCGTGATTGTAGCTTCAAGGTTCCTTGCTGAAAAAGAAAAAACCCGCGCAGGGATCCCCCCCGCGCGGGTTTAGAAAAGATTCTTCCCTCGAGGGGAGTCTTACTTCGTGCCGCCGATTTGGGCGTAGTTGAAGCCGATAATGTACTCGTTCCAAAGGCCCATGATGACCCAGGGGAACCCCATGCTGCGCCAGTGGGCGTTGGTCGACACGTTGGTGATCTTGGCACCGGAGGGAACGTTCGATTGGGCGACCTTGAGGGCGCTGATGTCGTTGCCGAAACCGGTCTTCAGGTCCCAGTGGAAGGTGAAGAGGTTGAAGGTGCCGCCATCCGCGGTCCACTCATTGCCGCTCATACGAGCGCCACCACCGAAGCAGCCACTGAGGGCGGCCACGAGACCGAGGACGATAAGTTTGCTCTTGATCATAGATTCTCCTGTTTTGGTTAAAACCAGGTCACATCCTAGCATGACAGAAGGGGAAAATTGAACGAAAAAATGACCGGAAAAACGCCCGTCTTATCAGGATTTTCCGGCGAATTGCGTGGTGTGAAGGCGCGCGTATTCCCCTGCCGACTTCAACAATTCATCATGAGTGCCCGTTTCCACCAGGCGTCCGTCCCTGAGGATCAACAGGATGTCGGCATGACGCACGGTGGCCAGGCGGTGGGCAATGACAAAGGTCGTCCGTCCCTTCATCAACACGTCGAGCGATTCCTGGATTTCGCGTTCGGTGACAGAATCCTGGGAGCTGGTGGCCTCGTCGAGGATGAGGATGGGGGCATCCTTCAGGATGGCCCTGGCGATGGCCAGGCGTTGCCGTTGGCCTCCGCTGAGGGAGCCCCCGCGTTCGCCCACCATGAAATCCAGGCCCTCGGGTTTGGCGCGGATGAAATCGGCCAGCCGCACTTTCTGGAGGGCCGACCAGAGGAGGTCGTCCGGGATCTTGCCACCCTGCTTTGACATGGCGGAGTGGAGGCCTAGCAGAAGATTGTCCCTGACGCTGGCATTGAAGAGGTACGGATCCTGGCCCACATAGGCCACATGATCGCGGAGGTCAGCCACAGAGAAGTCCCTCACATCGACGCCATTGATGAGTACTGATCCGGATTTGCAATCGCGGAAGCGTGGCAGAAGGTCCATCAGCGTGCTCTTCCCGCTGCCGGTGTGCCCCACCAGCGCTGCCACTCGCCCCTCGCCAACCCTGAAGCTCACATTCTCGAGCACACTCGGACCACCTCCGTAGGAATAACCCACCCTGGCGTATTCCACACTCTCGATCCTGGAAGGGAAGGGCTTGGGTGATGCAGGTTCGGGTGTGGTGTCGGGATGATCGAGGATCTCCAGCACATTGATGGCTCCGGGAAGGGCATTTTGAAAATTGTTGTAGGCATTGCTGAGCGATCGGAGGGGTTGCCAGACCAGGGTGGCAATGATGGCCATGAACGAGGAAAACTCGCCGAAGGTGTAGCCCTTCTTGATGGCCAGGTAGACGGCAAACACCACCACGCCCATCACCACCAGATGCCCGCCACCTTCCACCAGAGCCCGGCTTTTCCCACGCGCCCCCACGACGCCCATGAGTCCGTCGAAGACGCTCTCGTTGGAGGTCTCGAAGTGGGATTGCCTGAGACGTTCGAGGCGGAAGCCCTTGATCTCGCGCATTCCTCCGAATTGCTGGTGCATCACATCGGTCAGGTCGGCGCGCATCTCGAGGGTGTGCCTGCTGGAGCGTTTGATGTGTTTGCCCAAGCGCCTGAGGGGCACCACAAAGGCCGGAAGCACCAGGAGGCCTGCGGCCAGATAGGGGGCCTGCCAGACGGCCAGGGGCACGCCCACCAGGATCTGCACCAGTTCCTTAGGGGCTTCGTTGAAGATGAAGATCAACGCAAGGGACATGGTTTCAAGGTCATTCTGGACCTTGCTCATGAGTTCGCCGGGCCGATAGCGGTCGAAGAATTCGAAGCGTTGACCGAGAAGAATGGCATTGAACCTGGAGCGCACATCCGTAAGGGCCCTTAGGGCCACCCTGTGGGTGATCACATACCCCAGGTACTGGGTGATGCCGACACCCAGGGCGCAGAGTACACCGGTGGATACCAGGCACAACAGCAGGGTTGTGGGTTTGAAACCGAGGTTCAGCCACTCGGGCATCGACAGGACAATGGCGCGGCCCCAATCGCGGGCTGGCACTCCCAGGGCCTCGAGCCAGCCCGCAGCCTCGATCAAGCGAAGCCAGGAGCGCTCCCCCGCATGGTCGGCCAGGGTGGCCATGTTCACGATGGGTTTGAAGAGGGTGGCCATGAAGCCCATCAGAGAGGCGGTGATCCCCAAGAGCAAAAGGCCCGTGATGGCCTGGAAGCGGTAGGGCCAGGCGATGCCCAATAGCCTCATGAAGACCTTGCCTGCGGAAGGGCCCCGACTCATGATGCCATCCTAGCACCCCGAGGGAGTCCAACATCGGAGGGGCACCCGAGGGCATACCATTGGTCCAGTTCCTTGATGAGCTGGTGGCGTTTCGAGATCCAGAGACCGGCGCTGAGCAGTCGACCCAGTCGCTGGGCCAGCCGCGTGGCCTTCAGGCGCCTCCATTGCCAGCGGTGGAGGGTCTTGGCGGCAGAGGTCCCATGGTGCTTGAGGAAAAAGAGTTCCCGGGAGCGGTGGAATTCCGCCCGGCTTTCAAAGCGCACTCTGGAAGCGCTGCCCCCGCCCAAGTGGGTTACGCGGAACAAGGGCAAGTGCATCACGCCATGGCCGGTCTTGCGCAAGCGCCAGCAGAGATCTGTTTCCTCGAAGAAAAAAAAGTAGTCCTCATCGAAGCCGCCCACCGACCTGAGGGCGGCCGTGTCACAGAGCATCGCGGCACCCACCACGGCATCCACCGGCACCGGCGCGTCCAGCCCCTTGCGCCGCTCGCCCCGCCACCAGGAGACCAGGTTGCGGTTGAGGCATTCGCTCCAGAGATCCACGCGCGGCGTGACTGAATTCTGGTCGCGCCCGTCCTCATGCAAGAGCCGTGCGCCGACCATGGCGACTCCCGGATGGGCCTCCATGTAGTCGAGGGCGGATTCCAGGGCCCCGGGAGCAGGGCGGGCATCGGTGTTGATCAGCAGGACGCGTCTTGTGGTGACGGAGCCAAGGGCGAGGTTGTTGGCCTTTGCAAAACCAAGGTTTTGCCCGAACTTCAGGAGCCTGATGGCCGGGCTCCTGGCCTCAAGCCATTCCACGGAGCCATCGGTGGAGCCGTTGTCGGCCACAATCACCGGGAGATTGCGGGGGAGTGCCTCGAGAGCTTCGGGCAAGAGGTGGCGCCCATTCCAGTTCACCAAGAGAGCCGTGCAATCCATCAGAACCGTCCCCACCCGTGGGGGGAAAGATTGACCGCAAGGCTTTGGGTGCTGTCGATGGAGTCGATTTCATAGTCGAAACTGAGGGTCCAATCATGCAGGTCGCGGTCGACATAGACGCGGTGGAGAATGATCGTGGGCCCTGGCGAGGCCCGCCACTCCTGGGCATAGCTGACGCGCCACTTGTCGCGGGGGATCAGATCGATCTGGCCGACATACACCGCAGGACTGTCCTCGGTGTAGCGGGTTTCAAAAGTGAAGGCCCACGATTCCAGGGGTCCTTCACCCTGGGTCGGGTTGGAGGGGTCCCCGGTGAAGATCTCTCGGCCATCCGCGCCGGTACCGATGTCCACCTTGCTGTCGGGGTTGATGGTGAAGCCGCCGTTGAAGAGGCGGTATTTCTGATCGATCATATCGAAGCGGCTGTCGACGAAGGCGCTCAGCTTGGTGTGGGGCCTCATGTTCAGCCTCTTGTAGAGGTCCGACCAGGCCTTGCCGTTGTTGTCCCTGTCGCGATGGGGGAAGCCTGTGATCCGGAGGTCGAGATCCCAAAGGTCCATGGGCTTGCTGCCCAGGTGCGAGCGCATCAGGTGCTTCCACGAAAAGTCCACGGTTTCCCTGGCTTTGCGCGAGTCCACTTCGTCGATCTGGGGAAGTTCATCGGCCCTCACCGAAGGGGTGAAGAGGCGCTTGGCATCGATCCTGGGAAGAAACCTGTAGACTCCCCTCGTGACACGGGTTGCAGCCACCATGCCCACGCCACCTTGCGAACGCTGGACATCATGGTTGTTGTCGGCCTTGCGGGAATAGGCTGTGGCATTGCCCGTGAGATAGGGTTCCAGGTGGAAGGCCCCGACGGGAACGGGCAGTGAAAATTGTTCGTCCACATCCAGTCGGAGGGCACGGATGCTGGGGGCCTCGCCATGCCGGGGCTTGGCGTGGTTGATGCGGGCATTGGCGGCCTGGATGCGCCCATCCAGAACAAAGCTCCCCACCGGTTGCTGGACCTGCTCCCATTGGATCGAGGGAAGGTAATCCACCTCGCGGTAAAAATCCTCGGCCCGGACTTGGGTGAGCAGGCTCAGCCGGTGGTGGGGGCCTTTGTGGGCCAGGAACAGACGGTTTTGGTACGGTTTGTCCTGGCGGAACACCTTGCGGTCGAAGTCTGAGCGTACCAGCGGGTCGCTCTCACGCGAGAGCTCAAAATTCCAATCCCATGTCCTGCGGGTTTCCCCGCGGTGGATCCAGTGGGCCCAGAAGCGGTCTTTGTTCCCGTAGAGGGGCACCTTGCGGTCCCTGTCCTTGTCATGGATGCCGAAGAAGCTCAGTTTTCCCCGTCCCTCGCCCGCTCCCAGGGTCATGGAATACTTCCCATCGATGCTCTGGGCCCATCCCCGCTTCTCATACCAGTTTTCGCTGGCCATCATCCTGGCCCGGATGTTGGCATTACCGATCCTGATCGTGCGGTTGAGCAGGTTCAGCCGGCCGAAGAAATAGACGCCATGGCGCGTGTTTTTCCCAGCCTTGGCGCCATCAAAAAGATCCAGCGAGTCTCCGGTGTATTTTTCGGGAAGGTTGAAGATGGGGAGGGATCCCAGGTGGGCCTCCCCCTCTTCGGTGAGGAACTCGGCCTTGGGCCTGGAGTCATCCAGCGCCACAGGATGGCGTGGGTGGAACACCAATTCGCGGGCCCGCACCACGCTCTGCATCAACGAGCCGCGGCCCAGTCCGAGGAGTCCCGAGGGATTCCGGATCACCAAACGCGGATTGATCCCTCGACCGGACCCGTCCTTCAGATCGAGAATGAGGGAATCGAACACCACATCCCAGTCATCGGTGTGGAATTCGACATGGCCTTCCATGTAGAGGACCCTGTCCTCATGCCACCAAATGCCGCTGTCGGCGTGCAGACGCAGGTTGTCGGCGCCCTCTGCGGTCACTCCATAGGCGAAGATCAGGGCCTTGCCCTCCAGATCCCATTCAGCACGCGGACCCGAGACGCCCAAGTTGTCGAGGTCTGCGGTCATCATTTCCAGGGCCCCGCCTCCACCCTCGACATCGCGGGGTCCGGGAGGATCGAGAGGCTTGGGCTCGGGCAGGTCTGACGTGACAGGTTCGGTAGTGCCGAGTGATTTGAAATGCCGGTAGCGAAGCCTGCCAAAGGTGATCTTGAAATGTGGTTCCTCGTAAGGACATCCGCTCACATAGCCGTCGACAAGATCCACATCCTGTGCCAGGTGCGTGGCCTTGCCGGGAGGAGGCTCGGGGAGCTCGGGCAAACGCTCCTGATCGGAGCAGGCCGCCAGCAGCACGATCAGACCCAGGATCAGGGTTCTAATAGGTCCACCACTAGGCTGTCGGCCAACCTGGCTAGCAACACATTCTGGATGGCTTCAAGGTCGCCTGAAGCCCTGTCGATGTAAGGTTCGCTGATGAGTTTCATGGAATGACGGCGCACCGAGCCGTCTTCCCGAAGCCATTCCAGTTCCGCCTGTGCGATCACGCGGCGTTCAAGCTGGGCATCGCTGGATTGCCTGAGTGTTCCCCGGCGCAGGAGCCTGAGCGTCAGGCGAAGACGGATATCTCCCTGTTCGGGCACCGTTTCGAGGCGGTAACGCTGGCGCAAAAGTTCGCGGACGCTTCTTTCAAGTTCCAGGGGTGCCCCATCCTCATCGGTGAGGTTGATGCAGGGTTCCACCGAGAACGTAGCCAGCCTCCGACCCGTTTGCGGCTCGAAAAGCTCGACATCCCCTGTCATGCAGGAGGCCAGGAGAAACGGGAGAACCCACAACTTCACGACTTGGCCCTTTCCAGGAACTCACCAGTTTCCGTGTTCACCTTCACCCTTTCGCCCGTCTTGATGTAGGCGGGCACCTTGATGCTGATGCCCGTTTCAAGCTGGGCTTCCTTGGTCAGGTTGTTGGCTGTGTCGCCACGGGCCACGTCTTCGGTGTGCGTGACGCTGAGCACCACGCTCGAGGGCAATTCCACGCCCACGGGTTTTCCGTCGAGCACCACCAGATTGGCGGGGGAGTTGGGCACCAGGTAAGGGAGCACGCCCTCGATGGCATCGCCATTGAGGGGGTACTGTTCGTAGTTCTCGCTGTCCATGAAGACATGCGCGTTTCCGTCACGGTACAGGTACTGGGCGGCACGCGTTTCCACATCAATCTTCTCGACGTTGTCGCCGGAGGGGATCTTGTAGGAATAGAAGGCCCCGTTGTCAAAGCTCTTCAGTTTGACCTGCATGAAGCCTCTCTTGTTGCCGGGGGTACGGTGCTGGGCCTCGACCACAAGACCGGAAACACCCTCGATGCGGAGAGCCAGACCTTTACGGATGTCGGTGGAACGGATCATGGGAACGTCCTTTCAGGAGAGATACCAGATGATGATGAGGGTGACGATGGCTGGCAGTGCCAACCTGATAGCGAGGGACGGGGTGGCCGAATCCCTGAGGAGGCCCACAGGTGAGAGGCGGCTACCTGTGAAGGCACATGCCGAGGCAACCAAAAGCCCGGTGGAATCCGGGAGAGCATGGGCAAAGGGAAGCAGGGCGAACCAGGCATACGCAAAGGATCCCCCCACAAGACCCAGCAAGAGCGACCAAGCCCCCAGGACCCAGATGCCGCCCAGACTCATGACGGACTCCATCACAATCCTGGGAAGCGCCAACCGAGATCCGCTGGCGGCGAGGTCGCCATATGCGGAAAGGCTGGAGAGGGCGCAGGCCATCACCAGCATGGCAGTGACATCAGGTCGTGGGATCCAGAGGGCTCCGGCCTTCTTGCGCATTGGCAAAAAGCCCATCACAAACGCAAGGGCCACCAGACAGAGGATGTAAGGTTGGGTGTCGAGGAAAAGGGCGGGGGCCAGCATGGCCAGGGCAGGAATCAGGAGTCTGAGTGCCGCCTTGTTCAGGCCCCCACCCCCTTGGCAGTTCCTGAGCAGGACCAGACCTCCGCACAGGACGGCGACAGGCAGGGGCCACAACTGACCCAGGATAAGCGAAGGAGCCAGGCCAGTGATGATGGAGGTTGAGGCCACCCAAGGGAGGGAGGGGGCCACCGGAGCAAGGGCACTCCCCAGCCACCGGTGTCTTGCCGCTTCTTCCGGCAGGGTGCCTGCGGGAGCTTCCGCGGCTAGAGAGAGGGGCCTCACAAGGTAGCCCATCAGGATGCCGGGCACGCTGGAGCCCTGGCCGGGGACCGCGGCTCTCAGGACGCGCCTGATTACTTCAGCTCCCGCAAGAAGAGCGGCAATCCAGAGAGTTTCCATTTCCAGGATGGCCCGATCGACAAGAAATACAGTGGTCTCCAATCCCGAGATCAAAGTGGACAACTTCCAGTTGTCCGTGACACGAGTGAGCAGGAGGAGGCTGAGGACGGTGGACGCGAAGAGGCAGGTGGCCACTCTGACCCTCAGGGATGCCAGCAAGGCACCCACAAGGGTGCCGGCAGCCAGGGACATTGGAAGGGAAGCATCGGGAATAGAAAGTGGGATCTCCAGGCCGTTCATCGGGCCCCCAAAATGGCCTTGCGCAGTTGCGGATGCTTCACACTGCGCACGATGTCGGGGGCCGTGGCCCAACGATGTTCGTCATGTTCCGGGCTGAGCGTGACCTCGGATCGGCGGCAACGGGCCCGAAAATACACGCAGCTCTTCTCGCGGCGGAATCCAGGCTTTGTCCAGACGCCGTAGGTTTCCACGATCCGAAAATCCGGATCGATGGCAAGGTTGTCTTTCGTCATTCCCGTTTCCTCATGAAGTTCGCGCAGGGCAGTCTGCATTTCGGTTTCGCCGGGTTCGGCATGCCCCTTGGGGAGGCCCCATTCCTGGCGGAGAGCATTGCGCAGGAGGAGGGTTCGTCCCTTCCAATCCAGGATCCAGCCGCAGGCCTTCAAGGGGCTCACGACAGCTTCAGCACGGATTGGCATGAAGGACAACGGGCACTCTTGGATTTGACGGATACCCTCAGAGGCTTGCCGCAAGTGCAGCGCACCACCTTGGTTTCAGGCGCGGCCTGAGCCGGGGCCTGTGCAGGTTTGGGGGCCTGCGGGATGTCATCGGGGGGGGTCGGTGTCTTGGTGCGGCGGGCCTTCATGGTGCGGACATCCATCAGGGAAGCGAGCCCGGCCAGGACCATGCCGGCCAGGGGAAGGATGCCATCCTTGGAGGGCAGACGTCCCAACAATCCCTTGAGCTCACCCGAAGCCTGACCTGTGGATTCACCACCCATGGCAAAGGCCATGAAGAGGCACATGGCCAGGCCATGCATAAAAATGGAGGTGCGCTTGAGGGCCCCTGCCGCTGCCCCCAAGCCTGCCACACCCACTGCCAGCAGGATCATGGCATCCTGGGAGGGCGGATTCAGGGCCGAGGCCCCGGCCAGTCTGGCATACAGGGCCAGGGAACTGGTTCCAAGAAAGAGGTTGAGAATGGTCAGGGCCTTGAGCATATATAAGAAGAAAGGGTATTTTACTCACCTTCCCGCTTGACCGGAGCCCTTCCTCAAGGCGACACTGGAGTCATGCCCAAGGAAGACCCTGCCAATAATGAGGCCATCCCCGAGAGCCCCCTTGAACTGGTGGAACCCCAGGAAGCGGATCTTCCCTCCGAGGACGACCCCGTTGTCTTGGAGAAACTGCTCCAAAATCCCAAGCCCATTCTTGAGGCCCTGCTGTTCAGCACCCGCGAGCCCCTGACATCGCAACGGTTGCGGCATCTTCTTCGAGGTGCCGAGATCGAGGATATGGGCACCTTGGTGGCTTCCCTGAATGCCGACCTTGAGGCCCGAGGTGCCAGTGTGAGGGCTGAAAGGGTGGGCGGAGGCTGGCTTCTGATGACGCTTCCCGAATTTTCGCCATGGATCAGGCGGCTGTTCAAACACAAAACGGAGACCCGGTTGTCGCAGGCGGCCTTGGAAACCCTGGCGGTCGTGGCCTATCGCCAGCCCATCACTCGTGCGGAGGTGGATGCGATCCGTGGCGTGAGCTCGGGTCCACTCATGAAGAGCCTCCTGGAAAAGGGACTCCTGAAGATCACGGGCCAGGCCGAGACCGTGGGCCGGCCCCTCTTGTATGGCACCACGCAGAAATTCCTCGAGACTTTCGGTCTTGCAGACCTCAAGGCTCTTCCGGGCCCGGATTCCTCGCTGACAGCGTGATCGGCATAGAGGGCTACGACTTTCCCCTTCCCGAGGGGAGCGTGGCCCGTCATCCTCGCCGGGACCGTAGCGTCACGCGCCTGCTCAGGCTTCCCCATCATGGTCAGCCCACGCATCATCGGGCCGATGACCTTCCCGAATTGGTACCGCCCAAGACCCTCTTTGTCCTCAATGACACCCGAGTGGTGAAGGCCCGCCTCAGGGGGCGCCGTGATTCGGGGGGTGCGGTGGAGGCCCTCGTCCTGTCTCCCGTGGGATCTTCCCTGTGGAGAGTGTTGCTGGGCGGGTCGGTGAAGGAGGGCGAGGACTTTGATCTTGCGGGATCCAGGGTCAAGCTCCAGCAACGCGAGAGTGATGGTTTCGCCATCCTTGATTTCGGGGCATCGGATCCACGCGAAATCATGGCATCAAAGGGCGAGCTTCCGATTCCCCCGTATTTCGGCAGGGGGCCTTTGCCAGAGGACGAGGATGATTATCAGACCAGCTACGCCCGCCGTGAGGGTGCTGTGGCTGCTCCCACGGCCGGCCTGCATTTTCACGAGGGCCTGCGCCGCCGACTAGAGGGGGCGGGACACAGCCTCGTGAGCCTCACCCTGCATGTCGGTCCTGGTACCTTCCTTCCCGTGAGAGCCGCCGATCCCCTGGCGCATCGTGTGCTGGGAGAATCCGCCAGCGTGTCCCCCGAGACCCTTGACGCCATCCAGCAGGCCCGTGGAAGAGGGCGAAGGGTTGCTGCCGTCGGCACCACAAGCTGCCGTGTGCTTGAGGCCCTGGCGCGACGACCCGGCGCCAGGAGCCTTGATGGCGACATTGCGCTCACCATCACGAGTCCGTTCCGGTTTCGCTGGACGGACCTTTTGCTGACAAACTTCCACCTTCCCCGAAGCTCGCTTCTACTCCTGGCCGCGGCTTTCAGCGGCCGCCAAAGGCTGCTTAAGGCCTACGGCGAGGCGGCGGGGATGGGATACCTATTTTATTCCTACGGGGATCTGACCCTGCTGGAGTGAACCGGAAACAAGGCTGACCCATTCCCCGGCCCGTGCTTCTAGGGCATAGTCCCGCTCCACGAGTGCGCGTCCCTTGGCTCCAAGACTCCGGCAGAGCTCGCGATCTTGGAGAAGGGTGGTGAGATGGCCGACCCACTCTTCCGGTGTGCGGGCCCCACGGCCGCAGTCGGCCCCGCCCAGGATGTCGGCGTTGAGTCCCACCGGGGTCACCACACCGGGGATGCCCGCCGCGAGGTATTGGAGGAACTTGAGAGAGCACTTCCCCTGCGACCAGGGATCCTCGCCGAGAGGCATAAGCCCGACATCGCTGGAGGCCAATTCACCCACCTCCGTGGCGGCGCTCCAGGGAACCTCAATCACAGGCATGGACTCAAACTTGGGGAAACGGTTGCAGATCACTTTCAGACATACATGAGGGACACGGCGGCTCACTTCATCGAGAACAGGGCCCAGCTTTTCAAGGTAGTGCAGGGATCCGCCATCGCCAATCCACACCAGGGTGGGGAAGAGGGATGGCGCGGAGCCGGTTGGCCTTGGGGGATATCTCGACAGGTCGATCAGGGTCGGCAGGATGGCAAGGTTTCTGGCGCCGGGTGTGTGCTTGGCGATGAAGGAATTACCCACGATCACCTGGTCAACGGCCGATGTTGTGCGGTCGTAGCGCCACTGGCGAAGGACACTGCGGGATCGGCCGGGCTTCAGGGCATCTCGGAACATCACGGCGTCATCCACATCGTAGACAAGTCGGGCCCCTCCCGCCCCCAAGTCCCTGATCTTTCCTGGGGACAGACGCTTGCGGTGGAGAAAAACCACATGGCTGCCGCGGGCCTCTTCTACAGTGCCCTTCCAGTGTTCCAGGGCGCTGTCCAAACTCAACACGCGGGATACATGGCCGGCGGATTCCCAGGTGTTGAGGAACTGCAGGACACGGTAACGGCTGGAGGGCACCTCGGTTCCCTGGATGAGGAAAAGACCCTTCATAAACCCGTGGGTTTATTTCTTTTCTTTGGCGATCTTCTGGGAATTCACCCAGTCAGCCATCCGGCTGGAAAACTTCTTGTAGTTCCAGCCCGTGACCTCGGTGAGGCAGGTTTCGTAGTCACCCGCCGTGCGGAACTTTTCGGTCAGCTCGGCCATGATGCCCTTTTTTTTGCTTTCGAGTAGGGTCTCGCAGGCCATCCAGGAAATGGCCCGACACTCGTGGGTGAAGGCGGCAAAGGAAGTGTTGATCACCTTTTCAAGGGACAGGGGTTCCTTGGCATCCTTGTAGAGCCTGAGCCAGTCCTCCCTCTTGGACACATCACGGTATTCATCCTTGGAATCCGCCTTGCCGTAGGCGATCTCATAGTAGCCGCCGTTGCCGGAGATTTTCATATCCACAAGCAACACGGCCCCAACCCTGAACCAGGCGGGCAGGGGCTTGGATCCCTTGCCAGGATTCTTCCAGGCTTCCAGGAAGTGGGTCACGGCTCCATGGGCCACAAACCCGCAGTTGTGCACCCGCGGGGCCTGGGGGTGGAGCTGGTTGATCTTGAAAATCTCGGATTGGGTGGGAATGGCAAACCCTGCAGCTCGCAGCAGGAGGCCGGCATTGACTTCATCGGAGACCTGGGCCTTCACCATGGTCTTCACATAGGTTTCATAGGCTTCCCGGCTGTCGAGAATGAGAAAGACAAGTTTGTCGGGAACGGTGGCGAAGATGTCAGGATCCTGCAGGATCTTTCCAAGCTCGGCTACGGCCTTCTCAGTGTGCTCAAGGATGGCCCTGTTGTCAGAGTCCGATAGCATGCTGATGATGCGGAAGTGTTCGCTTTTGGCCTCAAGAAGGGGCTTGCCCAGAAGTTGTGCCAGTCCGTCCGGATTCAAGAGGGCCTGTTGCAGGGCTTGGATCTCGTTCTGCGGATTTTGTTTCTGCGGTTCCGGATTTTCCTGCTGGGGCACGGGATTGCCCCATGGGTCCTCTTCCGCATGGAGGGTCAACGAAATGATGCCCGTGAGAATGGCCAAGGCCCAAATGGGTCTCTTCATTCTTTCATTATAGTCCGTGTTTTTGCGATGGAGGGTTGAAGGGCGCACTTTGCTAGAATTTCCCCCATGGCCACCGCCCTTTCAGCCCTGGATCTCGACCTGGAAGCCGAGATCAGGCGCCTCAAAAGGGAGCGCCGCGCCATCATCCTGGCGCATTATTACCAGGATAGCGAGATCCAGGACCTGGCGGATGAACTCGGCGACAGTCTTTATCTTGCCCAGTGCGCCCAAAAGGCCACGGGCGATGTCATCGTCTTTTGTGGCGTGCACTTCATGGCCGAGACAGCCAAGATCCTCAACCCTGGGAAGATTGTGGTGATTCCTGACATGGAGGCGGGCTGTTCCCTGGCCGATTCCTGCCCGGCCAGCCAGTTGGCGGCCTGGAAGCGCCACAATCCTGATCACGCTGTGGTCAGTTACATCAACTGTTCGGCCGAAGTGAAAGCCCTCAGCGACATCATTTGCACCTCGAGTAACGCTGAGAGGGTGATCCGATCCATTCCTCAGGGGAAGCCCATCCTTTTTGCGCCCGACAGGAACCTGGGGGCCTGGCTGGTCAAGAAGACAGGACGCGAGATGACGCTCTGGCAGGGGACCTGCATCGTGCACGAGATCTTCAGCGAAAAGGCCCTTGTGCAACTCATGGCCGAGCATCCCGGAGCCCGCGTGATCGCCCACCCCGAATGCGAGCCGCGGCTTCTCAAGCATGCCCATTTCATTGGCTCCACTTCAGCCCTTCTGAAGTTCACGCGTGAGGATCCCGCCACCGAGTTCATCATTGGCACCGAGGCCGGCATCCTGCACCAGATGAGACGCTCCAGCCCGGGCAAGACTTTTTATGAGCTTCCCACAGATGAGGGTTGCGCCTGCAACCGGTGCCCCCACATGCAAAAAAACACACTTGAAAAACTCTACCTGTGCCTGCGCGACCTGGCACCGCGTCTCGAAATGGATGCCGAGCTGATGGCCCGTGCCCGCCGGCCCCTCGAGCGCATGTTGGAGCTGGGATAGATGCTTCCTGAGGAATCCCCGGCCAAGGTATTGATTTTTTCCTTTGCGGCACTTCTTGTGCTGGTGATCCTGTCGGTGATGTTCTTCTACACCATCAAGGATCCCTCAGGGTTTTTTCGTTCCGTCGAGATCTGGATCGAAGAGAACCTGTAGTCATGAGAGAGCGACCCGCCATTCTGCGCATTGCCCATCGGGGCTTCAGTGAGCAATTTCCGGAGAACACCCGCGCCGCTTTTGACGCGGCCCTATCGACGGGCGTGGACGGCTTCGAGACGGATTTGCAGATGACCTCTGATGGGGTGATCGCTATCTACCACGACAAGACGCTCGACAAGTTTGGTCTCAAAGACAGGAAGGTGCGGGAAGTGGATGGCCCCACTTGGAAGTCGCTGGATGCGGGCTCGTGGTTCAGCCCCAAGTTCCGTAGCGAGAAGCCCCTGACCCTCGACGAGCTCCTTGGTGCCTATGGAAGAAAAACCCAGATCCTCCTGGAGATCAAGGGTCGTGGCGATCCCCGCCTCAGGGAGCTTGGGAGAGTGGCTGCTCGCGCCGTGAGGCGAGAAAAGCTGGAACTGAGCACATGGTTCCTGAGTTTCCACTCTGAGGCCCTTGAGGGCGCGCAGGAAGAGGAGGAGCACCGGATCGTGCTCAATATCGAGGAGTACCCCAAAGACTCAAAGACTCTGAACGCCCTCATGAATCTTCTGCCCCGCCTTGCGGCCCTGAGCACAGACGTGGACATTCTTGATCAAAGGGTGGCCGATCTTGCCGGCGAGGCCGGGGTGCCCCTCTGGTGCTGGACGGTCAACCGTGAGGCCCAACTTGAAACAGCGCTTCAATTTGGGGCCCAGGCCGTGATGAGTGACAGAGTGCAGTGGCTGGTGGAGAAGTTGCCACTTGTTGAGCCCCCCGCCCAGACCCTCCCCCCAAGAGGGGGAGGGATTTGATGCGATCCGAGCTTAAGGAGCTTGAGGGGTCTTTCGACCTGCTGATTATCGGGGGTGGCATTTCCGGAGCCTGGACAGCGCTGGATGCCGCGAAGCGTGGCCTGAGGACGGCCCTCGTGGAACAGAGCGACTTCGCCTCAGGAACCTCCAGTGCCAGCTCCAAACTCATCCATGGAGGTCTCCGGTATCTGGAACACTTCCACCTGGGGGTGGTCCGCCGCTCCCTTCAGGAACGCGCCCTCTTGATGAGGCTGGCCCCTCACCGGGTGAAACCACTGCGTTTCGCCCTGCCCTTGTACGATACGTCCAGAGTGTCGTCCCTTACGCTCATGGCGGGACTGACACTTTATGACGCCCTTGCCGGCTTCCCCAAAGGGCAGGGCTATCGGCGTTATTCCAGGGAACAACTGCTCTCAAGCTACCCTTACCTCAACCCGGATCAATTGGTGGGGGGGTTCAGTTACCTGGATGCCCAGACCGATGATGCCAGGCTGACCCTTGAACTGGCCCTGGGCGCCGCAGAAGCCGGAGCGGTTGTGGCCAGCAGGGTGAAGGCGTCGGGTTTCCTGCGCGAGGGTTCGCGGGTGATCGGCGCCCGATGCGTGGATGGGCTGAGCGGAGACGCCTTTGATATCCGAGCCGCGATCACCCTCTCGGCCACCGGACCCTGGGCCCGACCTGGAAGCGCAGGTTGCCGCGCCGATGGAGTGAGACTAACCAAGGGAGTCCATCTGGTGTTGCCGTCCCTTGAGACGGATCACGCCACCCTCCTGATGGCGGGCCAGGACGGCCGCATTTTCTTCCTGATCCCCTGGCATGGTTCCACCCTTGTGGGCACCACGGACACGTTGTGGCGTGGCGACCCCTCTAGTGTGGAGGTGCTGGAAGAGGATGTGGACTACCTCCTGAAGGAAGCCGGCTCAAAGTTGCGCCGACCTTTTGAACGCTCGCAAGTCAGGGGAAGTTTTGCGGGGGTCAGGGTTCTGCGCGAGGCCGACAAGAAATCCGAAAGTTCTCTCAGCAGGGAGTGGGAACTTCTGGGTCCCGAGCCGGGACTGTTCACCACGGTAGGTGGCAAGCTCACGGCAGCGAGGGAAGAAGCTCGCCTGGCTGTGGATGCCATGGTCAAGGCAGGGGGGCTCACCTGCCGGCCCTGCTCGACGCACAGCCAGCCTTTTCCCTGGGCGCCTTCGGCGCCCTGGAAGCCGTGGCGGGCGGAAAGGGTGGCCGAATTGGCCGAGGCGGGCTTGGACGCAGCCTCCGCGGGGATCGCCGTGTCTCGTTACGGCACCAAGGTCCGACATTTCCTACAGATCATCAAGGACGATTCCGGCCTGGCCGCGAGGATCCACCCTGCCGAGCCCTATGTCCTCGGTGATCTGCTGATGGCCGCCCGCCATGAACGGGCGCTCAGTCTGGAGGACGCCCTCCGTCGTCGCCTGCCCCTGAGTCTGTTGAGACCCCTGTCCCGCGACATTCTTGAGCGAGCCAGCGCCTTGATGGGCCGGGAGCTGGGATGGGACACCCCGCGCCGCGAGAGTGAAGTGGCGACCCTGCTTTGCCCATGACGGGCTTGCTGGCACTCGATCTCGGGAGTACATCCTTTCGGGCGCTTCGTCATCGACACGGATTTCCCCCGACTCTGAGCCAGGATTCTCTACCGCCCCCTTTTCGTCGGGGGTTACGGGTCACCCATGAGCCCCTGGATCTCTGGAAGCGGGCCCGTCGCCTATTGGGCCCGTGGGAGGGGAGCCTCGCCATGGCCACGCAGCGCTCAAGCTTTTTGCTGTGGGAGGCCTCCACACTTGCGCCGGTGACACCGTTGGTTAGCTGGCAGGACACCAGGGCTGCCGCCTGGTGCTCCAGCCGTCGGGAGGCCGAGTCCTGGGTGAGGCGGAGAACAGGCCTCGTGTTGTCACCGCATTATGTGGGGCCCAAATTGGCCAGTCTGTGGGGGGAAAGGCCGGATCTCCGACGCCGTGCAGGGAATGGAGAACTGCGGTTTGGGACCCTGGACACCTATTTCGCCATCCTGATTTCAGGAGGTGAGCTCCATGTGATGGATCCCACCCAGGCCCAGAGGACATCCTTGTGGAATCTTGATGATGAGGATTGGGATGAGGATCTTCTTCATTTCTTTGATGTGCCTCGCTCCCTTCTTCCCAGTGTGGGGCCAGGCCCTTGGAGGCATCAGCGTGGCGAAATCCTGGCCATGCTCGCCGACCAAAGTGCTGCGGCCCTGGGACTCGATCATCGCGCCGCACCCTGCCTGGTGAATCTGGGTACCGGGGGGTTTGTGCTGTCACGAACGGCATCAAGGCCCCGGATGGGCTCGGGACTCCTTCTCTCGCATTTGGGCAAACGCGGGGAGCGGGTTCCCTGGATGGCCGAGGGCACAATCAACGGAATCGCCACCTCCTTCAGTCTCACCCAGGCCCCGGATGGATCATCAAGGGGTGACGAGAGTGAGCCAGAATTTGGTCTCCCCGACTTCGGGGCCGTTGGTGCCCCTTGGTGGCGTCCGGGTGTGGGCCCCCTGTTTTCCCCCCGTGGTTCCCGGCTCACGGGTGAGGACTTCAGGATGATTTTGGCCCAGGGCCTGGCGTTCCGGGTCAGGGAGATCCTGGAATCTCTCCCAGGCAACGGGTCAATTCTCCTCTCGGGAGGCCTTTCGCGCGACGCCCATATCAGGGAGGCCTTGAGGCGCTGCATATCACGGAGCTTCCTGGTCGCGGATGACCCGGAACTGACCTTGCGGGGTCTTCTTGTCACCTGCGGTGTTTCCCTGCCCCCCTTGCTGGGAATCTTGATGCCCCCCGAGGTCGACACAGCTCTAGACCTGAGTTTTGCAAGTTGGAGGAGGTGGGTCAGGCGGGCCTTGGGGTGAGGCCTCCAACGTCATAGACTGGAGCCATGGGTTTTCTTTCCCCCGAGTTCGTCCTTCTTCTGGCTCTGGGGTTGCCGCTGGTCTTCCTGTCACTGGGCCCCTGGCAGAGGGACATCCTTCTGGGGTTGAGCCTGGTGGCCTATGGTTGGCACGAGCCTCTCTCGGTTCTCCTTTTGGTGGTCAGCGGCCTTTGGGCATTCCTGTGGGCCGGGTCCTTCGGGCCACACCGAAGCCGCTGCGCCCTGGCCCTGAGCGTGAGTGGCAGCCTTGCGGTGCTGGTGACCGTGAAGTATGCCGCGTATTTTGGGGGCCTGCTTCACAGGCTCACAGGATGGGACGCCTGGCTGGATTCCCCTTCATGGATCCTTCCGGTGGGGGTGAGCTTTTACACATTTCAGATCGTCAGTTACAGCGTGGACGTCTGGAAAGGTGCGTTGCCTCCCTGCCGGGGTTTCCGC
The DNA here is from genome assembly GCA_050251015.1 of Planctomycetota bacterium. Lineage (GTDB taxonomy): Bacteria > Planctomycetota > JBFWNO01 > JBFWNO01 > JBFWNO01 > JBFWNO01. The sequence continues at coordinate 92,515 of JBFWNO010000001.1, read as the reverse complement.
GAGTTCCTTCTTTACATCAGTTTTTTTCCCCAGTTGGTGGCCGGCCCTATTGTTCGAGGCTCGGTGCTCTTGCCCCAACTGCGGAAGAGGATCATCTTTGGAAGTCTTGCCCTTGAATCCGGCATTGCCCTCTTTCTCTGGGGTGCGGTGAAGAAAACCGCAGCCAACTCGCTGGGCCTGGTGGTCAATGACGCCCATGCGCATTCCGGTGTGTATCAGGGATGGCAGGCCTGGGTGGTGGTGTGGGCCTATGCCCTGCAGATCTTTCTCGACTTCAGCGGCTATTCCACCATGGCCCTCGGATTGGGACGGATGATGGGCATCAACCTTCCCGTGAATTTTCAATGGCCGTACCTGGCGCGCGGCTTCCGCGACTTCTGGCGTCGTTGGCACATCACGCTCTCCCTGTGGATCCGCGATTACATCTACATCCCACTTGGGGGTTCGCGGGGTTCGCGACTGAAGGTGGCCCTTACCCTGGTCGTCACCATGATGCTGGGGGGGTTGTGGCATGGCGCCGCCAACGCCTTTGTCCTTTGGGGACTTCTTCACGGGATTCTTTTGGCCACGGAAAGATGGGGCCCCTTTTCCTCGCTGTTGTCCATGCCGGTGCTGGGTCGGCTGGCGACTTTCCAAATCGCCGCCCTGCTGTTTGTCCCCTTCAGGGCGGGCAGTGTCTCGGGAGCCCAGGAGATCATCAAGGCAGCCATGATGCCTGTGCAGGGCGCAGGCGTGGCCACTCCAGAATTTGTCATGGTTCTGGTGCTCCTGGGCGCTGCCCTTATCGGCCACGGGGCCGCGGCACTTTTTGGCGAGGGAATTTGGGATCGCCTGGTGGCATCCCCGCGATGGCGCTACCCGCTTTGCACCCTCGGCCTTGTTTACATCCTGGCATTCTTCAGCGAATCCCCCCACATCTATTTCCGTTTCTGATGAAATCGCTCCAAGCCATGTTGTTGTCGTTGCTCCTGGGTGTGGTGGTGTATGTGGCTGCCCCTGTCGAGTGGTGGCTCCAGCGTGAAGACATTGGATCTCTCTCGACGGGACGCCACTGGAGTTACGGCGTCAATCGGCTGGCCTTCATGCGTGTGGAGGCCCCTCGGCATCAAGCGGCTCCAGGGGATCCCTGGATCTTCGGCAGTTCCATTGGCAACAGCTTGTTTCCTCCTTCTGTATTGGGCCCGACCGGACTGGCCCTCTACTACCCCTATGGGCGGCCCCTGGTACTGGACCCCTGGATGCCCCCGGGCGGCCTCCGTTGGATTTTCCTCATCGATCCGCAGATGCTGTTGGGTCCTGTGGTGCCCACACCATGCGGTGATGCCGTATGGCTGGAAGCGCGCAGGGAATTGTGGAGACTTGCGATGCACAGCGTCCTCCCGGGGCCCTTGGGTTCAGAGGAGGAATCCATGCGCCTGACACTCCTTGGCCGCAAGTCGATTCCCGATCGCGGGCTGAAGCGGTCGAGAGAGATCCAGCACTTGATTGAGAAGATGCGCACCAGGGGCGTGGAGACTTCCCTTGAATCCGATTTACACAAGCTGGTCGAGTGGAACCGAGGCCAGTTGCAATGCGGTGGCTCCCTGAAGGTGGTGATCCTTCCTGTCACTGCGGAATTCAGGGAAACAAGAGGTTCCTGTGTGGAGGACAACCTGCTCCTGGTCCGCCACAGGCTGAATGAGGGGGGAGTGGAGCTGTTGGATCTGTCCGACGAGCCGCTCAGGGAGGAGCAGTTGGTGGACTGGGGTCATTACGATGGTTGGAACCCGCTGAACCAACGCCTGCAGGACAGAATCCTGGGCCGAACACACCCACTCAGGTGAAGGAGTCTTCCCGGGAAGATAATTGGTGCCCCCTCAAGGACTCGAACCTTGGACCCGCTGATTAAGAGTCAGCTGCTCTGACCAACTGAGCTAAGAGGGCACCTTCAGGACGCGGCAATATAAACGAAAACACGATTTTTCGCACCACCAAAATCGCCCCGTTGTAAAATTCGAGACATTCTGAAACTTGCCGCCATCTTGGACGTCTAGAAGTAAGGAAGGGGGGGATATTCCCTGCGCCCCCCCATTGAATCGTTAAGGAGTGAACTCATGAGCCGATACAGCTTCCGCCGGATCCTGATGACATCCCTGATCTCCCTCCCGGCGTTGCTCGCCGGCAATTCCGAGGAGATCGGATTCGTCGAGGAATACGCCATGAGCGCCCAACGCGAGCAGACCCTCCGGAAGCTCGTTCCAGGAACGGAACCCTATTTCTATTACCACGTCCTCTACCAGCAGCAGGCCGGTTCATGGGACAAGTCCGCCGAAACCCTGGAATCTTGGAAGAGAACCCTGGGGGAGACGGGTTCATGGCAGGTGATGAAGAACCGTCAGGTGCTGGGGACTTATGGCGACAACAAGGAAACCGCGCTCCGCTTTCTGACGGAGCGGCTTGGCTTGAGATTCAACCACCAAAAGGAACAGTCCACACGCCCCAACCAATATCCCAACACCCTGCCCCATGACATCCTCGACGTGGAGCGCATCACGGAAAGGCAGCTCAGCAGCGATCGCCTGAGTCTGGCGTCCTTCTCCGATGAGATGTTGCCGGCGTTGGTGAAGAGGAACCTCACCAGAGAGCAGAGGATCAACCTTCTCCAGCGGCTCAAGCGCCCCGATGTCGATGGGCTTCTCGACCTCATTGTGGTCGACCTCAGTGATCCTCAGGGAGGCGTCACCTTTGGAGCCAGACCCGTTCACAATGAATTGACCCTGACCCAATTGCGGGATCTGGCCCAGCGGCATCCCGCGTTGATGGGCTATGAAGGCTATGTCGAGGCGGTCGTTCGCCGGTTGTCGCCGACGGAATCTGAGGACCCCCTTGAACCATCCACCCAACGCCAGCACTTGAGCCGCTTACGCGAGTTTTCCGCACAACTAGGCCCGGCCTTTTCCGAGCTCAAGGCCCGCATCCTCATGAATATCCTGCTCCTGGATTTGGCCGAGGGAAAAGCCGACCAGGAACTATTTGTCGAATATCTCAACCTGCCTCGTTACAGGCCTCACTTGAGTGAATTCGCCAAGAGACAGGCCGAAGGGGTCCGTTCCAACAGGTATTCAGGGGAGTCTTGCGTACCTCAACCCGGTCTCGGTGAGGCAACCTTGATCCGTGAAATGCTCCACCGCCTGGCCGATTCACGTGACAAGGTCGGCTCCTATGCCCGCTATCTGACCGAGGATTTCGTGAGGGCCTGCGTGGCCGAGGGACGGATCCTGGCCGGTGACGAACCCTCGTCATGGTCGGATTGGCTTACGCCAGGCGCCATGGAGGCGCTGAAGAATTCCGTGTCGATCCATTTTTCGCGCGAAAACCCTCTGAGGTTCGCGCCCTCCGAAACACCCTCCTTAAAGGTGTTGCTCAAGAATGTCGACCGCCTTCTGGTGAGGGTCTACGAAATCAATACCCTGGGTTACTACAAGGACACGGGCCAGGAGATCGACACCTCCATCAACCTTGACGGGCTCGTCAGTCCTTCAGCCCGCACAGAGAAGGGCACCGAAGGACCTTACATTCAGGAACTGAGGACCTTCGAGTTCCCGGAAATGAAAAATCGCGGCGTGTGGATCGTCGAATTCATCGGTTCGGGCATCAAGAGCCGGGTCCTGGTGCAAAAAGGAAGGCTTCGCTGTGTGGAAGGCGATTCAACGGCGGGACAGATCCTGCGCGTGGTCGATGAGGAGGGTGTCCTGCTGAAGTCGGCGCGGGCCCATGTGGGGGGCAAGGAATACCTGCCCGACGACAAAGGGGATATCCTGATTCCTTTCGCCCCCGTGGGCAAGCAGGAGCCTCTGATCCTTTTTGAGGGGGGCTTTGCCGCCCTCACAACCCTGGAGCGCCGGCAAGAGAATTTCCGTTTGGACCTGGGTGTTGAAGTCGAGCGCGAAAGCTTCCTGGAAGGCCGCGAGGGTGAGATTCTGGTGCGCCCCAACCTTTGGGCGGGCCAGAGGCGCCACTCCCTGGCAGCCTTGAAAAGCCCTGAGCTCACGATCAATATGGGCCTGATCGACGGCACAACAGTGACCAGTGTTGCCCGAGACTTGGTGCTCAGCACCGCAGGGGAGCTTGTGCACAGGATCAAGGTTCCTTTGGGTCTCCGCACCATGGAGGTCACCCTGTCGGGAAAGGTGGAACGTCTTCTTGATGATGTTCCCGTGAACGTCTCAAGCTCCCACATGAGCACCTTCAATGACATTGATGCCACGCTCAGTGTGGAAGCTCCCCACCTTCGCTTGACCCGCGAGGGGGCCAAGATCCTGGTGACAGGCAAAAATGGCGAGCCCATTGCCCACCGCACCCTGCGTTTGCAGGTTCAGGTGAAGGGTCTGGCATACACCCAGGATGTCCATCTGCAAACAGATGCCACTGGGGCCGTGAACCTGGGCGGTCTTCCCGGGGTTCGCAGTCTGGTTGTGGGGTCCGACAGGTTTTCGGGGGACCATTCCTTCACACTCTGGGAGTCAGGGGCCACGGAACTGCCACCGTCGATCCACGGTGTCGAGGGCGATGTGGAACTGCCTTGGGCTGCCGGCACGATTGCCGACGAATCCCTAGCCCTCTTCTCTTTGCGCTCCAATCTGCACCACGAGAATCTGACGGAAAATCTGTCATTGCAGGATGGGATCCTGACCCTCAAGAATCTCGCGGCGGGCGACTATCACCTTGTCTCAAGGAGAGGTCAGCTCATTGTGCGCGTTGAGAAGGGGGCCCAAGTGGGCCAGGCCGTTGTAGGCCAGCGACGCACCCTGGGTCTTTCACAGGCCCATCCCTTGGGACTGGCCTCGGTGTCACCGGATGGGGATGACTTGGTTGTCAGGTTGACTCATGCCTCGGATGACAGTCGAGTGCACATCATTGCTTCGACATTTGCAACGCCTTCCACTGTCTTCTCCAACCTGCGGTCGGGGTTCACTGCCCCTTCGGGGGTTGTCGAGGATCTTGTCGGAAACGAGTTCAGCCCCAATGTTCCCCTTGGCGATGAGGTTCGCTACATTCTTGATCGGCAGTCCGTGACCCGTTATCCCGGCTTGATGATCCCCCGACCCAGCCTCTTGCTTGTCCCCATGGAACTTGTCGACACCCAGACCTTTGCCCAGGAAGGAGCCGGTGCCGGGGCCTACGGCGGCAATCGCCGTGGTGGAAGACAAAGTTTGGAAAGAAGATCGGGTGGTGGTGGAAGAGGCGACGACATGGGTTTGGTTTCGGCACCCAATTACAATTTTCTCGCCCAACCCGCTTTAGTTCTCGCCAACCTCCGTCCCAACGAGTCGGGAGAAATCAGGATCCCGCTGAAGGATTTCGGCCAAAGGACCCATGTGCAGGTGGCGGCCTGCTCAAGGGAAGGCACTCAATACAGGTCGGCAAGGTTGCCGGCCACATCCATCGCTCTTCGCGATAGGCGACTGGCTGTGGCCCTTGAGCCGGGCGCCAAGGTCGTGGGGGTGAGGGAACTCCGCACCCTCAAAGGAGGGGACAATCTGGAAATCGCCGATGTGACGTCATCGGACTTCAGGATGTATGACTCCCTGGAAAGCGTGCACAGCCTTTTCATGTCCCTTTCAGGGAACGCGATGCTCGGTGAATTCCGCTTCATCACCCAATGGAATGGCCTAGATGCCACATCCAAGAAGGACCTCTACTCCAAGCATGCCTGCCATGAACTCAATTTCTTCATCCATGAAAAAGATCCGGAATTCTTCAACGGAGTCGTCAAGCCTTTCCTGACGTGCAAGAAGGACAGGACCTTCATGGACCGCTGGCTTTTGGGCGAAGACCTGGCGAGGTATCTCGAGCCTTTCGAGTTCTCGCGCCTCAATGCGGTCGAAAAGATCCTTCTGGCCAGGAAACTTGGCCGGAACGAGATCACAAAACTCCTCCGTGACACCCTGGATCTGATGCCTCCGGAAACCGAAACCCTTGACGCCTTTTTCGAAAAGGGTTTCGCCTCGGAACTTGCCGGGGATCCCGGTGCCCCGGGACAGGTGTCGGCCTTCAAGAAAGCCAAGAGCCATGCCAACCAGTGGATGGGCCGTGAGGAAATGAAAGCCATGAGAAGCCTTGAGGAAGCGGCACCGGCTCCCAACCCGGCCAATGAGGCGGAAAACGGAGACAGCGCGTCCATGGCTGATTTCGACAATGTTTCATCGATGGACACCAAGGACGACAATGAGGCATACGAGAGTTCCAGGGCTAGGGCGGCTGTCTATCTGGCTCTCAAACCTACGAAGGCCTGGATTGAAAACAACTACCATCATCTCCGTCCCGACCAACAAGGAGCCGATTTGGTCGGTGTCGACGACTTCTGGCTGGACTATGCCGCGAGCCCTGCAGGAATTCCTTTCCTGTCGTCGCACCTCGACAAGGCAGCCGGCAACTTCACGGAGATGATGCTGGCTCTTTCCGTGCTTGGACTCCCTGAGAAGGCCGAGAAGCATGAGGAGGCTGGTGAAGGTCGGCGCTACACATTGAAGGCCGGTTCACCCCTGGTGGCCCTCGTTGAGGAAAATCGTCCGGCGGATGGCGATTCCAAGGGCCCGCAGGTGCTTGTGGGCCAGAACATCTATCCGGCCATGGAGCGTTATCGCCGCGAAAACGGTGAGCAAGTCGACAACTTTGTCCAGGGCGACCTCCAGGCGGGCAAGGTCTACGGTTGCGAGGTGGTGATCACCAACCCCTCAAGCCGAAGGCTGACCCTTGGTGTCTTAGCCCAAATCCCTCGTGGATCACTGCCTGTCAGTGGTTGCCGCCCCACCCTACGCCGGACCCTGGTACTGGAAGCCCACGCCACGGTTGCCGTGGATCTGCACTTCTACTTTCCCGAAGCAGGATCGTTCGCGCAGGGCGGAGCTCAGGTCTCCTGCCGCTCGGAGTATTCGGCTTCTACCAACGGCATGGAGCTGAAGGTCCGCTCCGAAGCCGCTGAGGCCGACAAGAACAGCTGGGACTATGTTTCCCAGGAAGGGTCGACAGGTGACGTGGTGGATTTCATCAACGATCACAACCTGATGGAGATCAACCTTGATCGGATCGCCTTCCGGCTTGGGGATCAGGGCGATTACGAGGACATCATCGAGGCCCTGGAGAAGCGCATGGTCTACACAGCGCCGTTGTGGGCTTACGCCTTCAAGCATGATGACAGGAAGAGGATGAAGACCTACCTGGAAAACTCCACGATGGCCTCGGCAGTGGGCCCCCTGTTTGAATGCGAACTTTTGAGTGTGGACCCCCTGGAGCGGAGATTCAGGGTGCACACCGAGTTTGATCCCCTGGTGAACGCCAGGACCTACCGGTTCGGGGCTGTCCGCAAGATCACCAATGCCGCCATCATGACCCAGTACCGCAGTTTCCTGGAGGCCCTGGCCCATCGCCAGGTCCCCACGGCAGCGGACTCCATGACGTTGGTCTATTTCCTCTTCCTCCAGGACAGGATCGAGGAGGCCCTAGCGTTTTTTGCCAAGATCCCCCGCAGTGATGGCATGGGGCTGCAGCACGACTACATGTCTGTGTGCGCATCGATCTATGGTGGCGAATTTGGGAAGGCCCGCGAGATTGCGGAGGGCTACAAGGACTATCCGGTGGAGCTTTGGAGGACGCGTTTTGTCGAGGCTCTCCGCCACCTGGACGAAGCGAGTGGTCAGATCGTGGAGGGAAGTGGTAACGAGGCCCTGGGGAACAGTCAGCCCCTTCTGGCGCTGACCAGCGAGGAAGGCAAGCTTGTTCTCACCTCGAAGTCCCTTGAGAAGTGCCGCTTGAGCTTCCATGAGGTGGATCTGGAGCAGATGTTCTCCATCAATCCCTTTGTGCGGGCAGCCTCGGGTTGCTTCTCCCATGTGGCCGCACGCCATGTGGTGGAGACTGAGCTCACGGACGGACGGCGCGAAGTGGAAGTCCCGGAAGCCTTGCGCAACCGTCCGTTGATGGTGGAAGCGGTGTCGGGAGGCCTTTCCTCCAGTGCCATGTTCAGCCGCCACGATCTCAATGTGCAGGTGATGGACAGGGCCGGGCACCTGCGGGTGCAGACGCTGGCCGACGGCAAGCTGGTGCCGGCCGCCTATGTGAAGGTCTACGCCCGCCTGAAGGATGGCCGCGTGGTCTTCCACAAAGACGGCAACACCGACATCCGCGGCCGCTTCGATTACGCCTCGGTGAGCACCGAGTCCCAGGGCGAGATCGAACGCTTCGCCATCCTCGTCGAGGCCGGGGCCAAGGGCGCCATCGTGCTGGAGGCTGCTCCGCCGGCCCGCTAACGGCGGAGGCGCTTGGTCGGCAACACCGGCTTGGGGAGGATGCCGGTGGAGGCGGCGAGCTTGTCCCGGAGGCGCGACTGGGCCGCGAGGATGGCATCGCGTCGACCGGGTTCCAGGGAGCCCGCTGCCACCAGAAGGGAGCCAATCCTCTGCCTGAAGCCGTCTTCCCGTTGGCGCGCCAGGCTCTTGTCGAGCTGGGCGGCCGTGATGAAGCCGTGGCTGATGGCTAGTTCGCCGAAAAGAGTATCCTCGAGCGCCAGCTCAACCGATTTCTGCACCTCGAGCACCTTCCTGAGTCCTTCCTCGGTGAGGGCGTGCCGTTCACGTAAAATCTCCCCCAGGAGCCCGGGCTTTCCGGCTGATCGCCGGCGAGTCTGGTCCTCGAGGGCCTGGTTGAGCTGAAGCTCGTTGACCAGGTTGAGCCTCAGGGCAATGGCTCCGAACAGTGAGGGCGTTTTCATGGGCCAAGTGTACACCAAGGAACCCCTGAGTCCCCCCTGGGACCCTCTTCCTGGCAGGGTGTTCGCCCAGCTTTCCAGCACCAGTGACTGGCTCAAGGAAAGACCCTCCTTCACGGGTGAATGGATCATGGCCCTGAGCCAGACGGGGGGAAGGGGACGCTCCGATCACACATGGATCTCTCCTGTCGGCGGCCTGTATATGAGCGTGAAGGTACCGATGTGCAAGCGGGTGCTGGGCTGGTCTCTGGCCATGGGTGTGGCCGTGGTCGAGGAGATCCGGAATCGGGGATTGGCTGCTTCGTTGAAGTGGCCCAATGACATCGAGCGTGATGGCCTCAAGCTGGGCGGCATCCTTGGCGAGGTTGTGGACGGGGGGGTGGTGCTGGGATTGGGGTTGAACATCGGAAACGCACCGTGGCCCGCCGGGTCTGGACACCTGTCCTTGGCATCGACCGAAGCCGATCTCATGGGTTGGGCCGAGTCCATTGTGAGCCGACTTGCCACGATCTCTATCTGGGATGAAGGGCGCCTTGAAGCCCGGTGGATCGAGCTGTGGCATGGCCGCGAGACAGACCTCTCCGAAGGTTCCGCGGCGTTTAGGGGCAGGATCACGGGGGTCTCCCTGAGAAGCGACGAAGTGTCGCTCACCAGTGCGGCGGGTCGGGCCATCCTGAGGGCCAGCCAGCTCCGCGAGCACTGGCCTTCATTACAATAGGGCCATCCATGACTGACAGCGTGTTCGACAACGAGAAGAGGCGCTTCAAGCGGTTTCCCGGCAACGTGGGGATCCGCTTCCGCAAGCTCGATCTTTCAGGGGCCCAGAAGGAACAGAAATCCTTCAGCACCTACACGGCTAAGGCCAGCAACGTCTCCGAGATGGGCGTGTTCATCAACACGCACGATCTCCTGCCCCCCGAAACCGTCCTGGAAATCATCTTCGCCTTCGAGGCCCAAAACCGCGAGGTCAAGGCCCTGGCGAGGGTCACCTGGATTTCCCACGAGGCCGGGCAGGAAGGCATGGGTGTGGAAATCTTCAAGGTCAATGAGGACCTGTACTCAAACATTATCCTGAGGGCAAAGCGCGGCAACTGGGTGGAAGTGCCCCGCGACGAGCCCCCGGGGCAGACAATCTGAAGGAGAACCCGATGGCCCAGCGCATCTTGTTGGTGGATGATGAAAATGACCTTAGGGGTATCGTGGCCCTCAGGCTCCGGAAGGCGGGATTTGAGGTGGAGGAGGCTATCCACGGAGCCGATGCCCTGGAAAAACTGGAGAAGGGCACCAAGCCCGATCTTGTGATCCTCGACGTGATGATGCCGGTGATGGATGGTTTCGAGACCTGCCAGAAGATCCGCGAAACCCGTGACCATGCCTCCACCCCCATCCTCTTTCTCACGGCCCGCAGCGAGGATTGGGACATGCTCACGGGATACTCGAAAGGTTGCGACAATTACCTGCTCAAACCCCTCGAGTTCGACAAGCTCCTGATGGAGATCAAGAGGATACTGGGCTGATCGTGTCGAGGTAGGCGGCCAGCTCCTCGACAAACTTGCCACAGGCCGCCGGGTCGTCCGCCTTGGCGGCGGTCTCCAGCCGCCTGCCGAGGTCGCTGATGGAGGGGAACCCGTAACCCGCACCCAATCCCTTGAGGTTGTGGGCTATCTTGGCGATGTCGGGGAGGCGGCGGGCCGCCAGGTGATCCCTGAGCACCGGAATCTCCTTGCGGCGGTTTCCCAGGAAGGTGGGCACAAGATCGGCAATCCCCTCGACTTCTGGTCGCGCCATGGGCGCAGGCGAGGATTCAAATCGCTGGAGAGCCACGCCGGTGTGCTGAAGAATGGAGGCCAAGATCTGCTCGCGCGACACGGGCTTCGTCAGGTGCGCATCGCATCCCGCGGCAATGGAATCGTTCAGGCTGGTTTCCATGGCGTGGGCGGTGAGCGCCACGATGGGGATCCTGGCCTTTTTTGATTCCGCTTCGATCGAACGCAGGCGGCGAGTTGCCGAAAGGCCGTCGAGAACGGGCATCTGGATGTCCATGAAGATCATGTCGAAGAAGGAGGTCTGGGCAGCCTCCACAGCCTTGAGTCCGTCAAAGGCGAAGGTCAGATCCACGGGGAAACCCTTGAGGAGAGCCTGGACCAACAGGCGGTTGTCCTCATTATCCTCAGCCACCAGGATTCTCAGGGACCTGCCCAGTTCCCTGGTTGCCGTGGGGACCGCGGATTCGGGCTTCTCGGTTTCCTGGGGTTTGGAGGTGAGGGGGAGGAGGGCCGTGAAATGAAAGGTGCTTCCCAGTTGCTTGGCGCTTTCGGCCCAGATTCTTCCCTGCATCAGGTCCACAAGGTGACTGCAGATGGCCAGGCCCAGACCGCTGCTGCCGCGCTGGTCGGATGAATGGGAATCGAGCTGGCTGAAGCGGGTGAACAGTCTGGAGGCCTCGCGGGGGTCGAACCCTACACCTGTATCTTGGATGCTGAAATGCAACCTGGGACTGCCCGACTCCGGTTCCACATGGAGCTTGACCGCCCCGCGTTCCGTGAACTTGATGGCGTTTCCCAACAGATTCAGGAGGATTTGGCGGAGCCGCAGGGGGTCGCCCAGAACCCATTCCGGAACGCCGGCTTCCACGTGGTGGGTGATGACCAAGCCCTTCTTGAGGGCCTTCGGGCGCATGAGAGCCATGGCTGAGGCTATGCATTCGCGCAGGTTGAAGCTTTGCGGGTTGAGGGTCAGACTGCCGCCTTCCACCCGGGCCATATCCAGGATGTCATTGATCAGTTCCAAAAGGTCTTCGCCGGCACGGCGGAACACGCTCACGTAGTTGCGCTGTTCCTCGTTGAGCGGGGACTCGGCCAGCATGTCGGACATCCCGAGGATGGCATTCATGGGCGTGCGTACCTCGTGGCTCATGTTGGCCAGGAAGTCCATCTTGCTCCTGGCAGCCCGCTCGGCCTGGGCCCTGGCTGCCACCAATTCGCGGGTGCGGCTGGTGACCATCTGTTCCACCAAGAGACCCTGCCCTGAAAGCCGGAGAAGGGCGGCTCCGAAAAGACTGGCCAGACATCCACCGCCGGCCATCAAAGCCCAGGGTTGCCAGGTCCTGTAGCGGAGGATGAAGGCCGGGGAGGGTTCGATGCGGAAAGAAAATGTTTTTCCCATGGATTCGACGGTTTGGTGTGACTCCAGGCTGTGGCAGAAGGAACTCAAGGAGTCGGACGCCGCTCGGGGGTCCTGATGGATGGATTGCCCCCCCACATCAAGGGTGAGATAGAAGAGGTTGCGATCGGTGCCCTCCAGGGCCTTGTCGATCAGGCGTTCGATGGCCAGCAACATGAGGACATAGCCGCGGATATGGCCAGGGCCATCGATCAAGTGGGCGGCGAGGAAGGCTGGCGTGCCGTCCTGGACCAGTTGGATGGGATCACTGAGGGTGGGTTCATGGCGGGTGCGAGCGGATTCAAGCATGGCGCGCCGGACGGGTTCTGCTGACATGTCATACCCCAGGGCCTTCTGGTTGTTGATGATGGGATTGACGTAAGTGATGGGGTAAGTTTCGTGTCCGTCTCGGGGGACCCGTGGAACCCATTCAAAGGCCCTGATAAAGGGGTGGTCGTTGAGGGCCTCACTGGTGTAGGTTTCGAATTCCTCCGGGTCCACTTCTTGCGAACTCAGGTAGAACATCCTCAGACCCTCCAGGTGGGACTGGGCCTGCAAAAGGACGCTATCGATGTCCTTGACGACCCGGCGGCATTTTTCATCCACGAGTTGCCTGAGCCTGTTTTCCTCGGCCTTGGAGGCCATGAGGAACACCACGAGGGAACCCACGAGGACGAGAACCATGGGGATCGTCACCAGAGATTTCCGGCCCCGCCAATGGAAGTCGTTCCCCCATAGCCAGGTGATCAGCGGTGGTGCCAGGCACAGCACGCCTAGGGAATCGCCCACCCACCACGTGGTGAAATTCCATTGGATGTCGGGGCTGGCGATGATCCCGCGGATGGAAAGAAGACCTACACCCCACGTTGCAGAAAGCAGGCACCCCAGAGGACCGGCAATGAACAGGAAGGGCAGGATCTTGCCGAAGTCGTGCAGGGGATTGGGCCAGAGATCCAACTTCCTGAGAAGCAGCGATGCGCCTCCGGCTGAAAAGACTCCGCCGCAGCCCATCAAGGCTGAGAACAGGAGGCAGTTGAAGGGGTCTACTGGGATACCCAGGTCTAGAGTGATGAGGGCGTTGATGCTGGCATGGCCCAACCACACCCCGGGCAGAGCCCAGGGGCCCCATTTCAAAGCGGCCACCAAGGCCCAACCCGCCGCAGGCCACAAGGGGCTGGAAAAGCCCGGGGGTACGGCGGTCCACCGGCCCAGCAAGCCCAGGATGATGTACCCCAGGGCGATGGCCAAGCAAAAGACTATGGATTTCGGTGATTTCAGGAGGGTGCCCTGGTGAAAAAGGGCCGGAGTGTCTTTTGGAATGATTCGCGCTGGAGGGGTTTGGCCACATGCGTGTTGCACCCAGCAGTGACCGATTCCTCGTAGTCCTTGATGTAAGCCCTTGCTGTCACCGCCACGATGGGAACAGGAGCCAGCTTGTGCCGGCTTTCATGTTCGCGGATCCGGCGCGTGGCGGTGAGCCCGTCCATCACGGGCATCTGAACATCCATGAGCACAAGGTCGTAACTTCCGGCCGTCACCTTGTCGAAGGCTTCCTGCCCGTTGCGGGCGGTCTCGACGTTGGCTCCCAGGGGTTCCACGAAGACGGTGATAAGACGGAGAGAATCCTCGTCATCATCCACCACCAGCACGTTCAGGTGTCGGCCCGGCTCGGGCGGCTTGTCTGGCAGGATGGGGGGTGGTGCCTGGGGAACCATCATGGGGTTGTCGATGTCGGTATGGGTGCCGATCATGCGGAAGGGCTGTCCATCGCGGGTCCATTCCACCACCTTGCCCCTGTCGAGGATCCATTTATAGGATCCGTCCTTGCAACGGACCCGGTGGGTGGTGATGTACTGAGGCGTTTCCCCCCGGATGTGCTTTTGGACCTCCTCGATCACCCAATGGATGTCGTCGGGGTGCACGAGGTTTTTCCAGCTGTCGAGCTCATGGGCCACCTCATCGGGTGCAAACCCGAGCATCTTCTTCCACTGGTCCGAGAACCAGACGTCACCGGTGGGCAATTTCCAGTCCCAGACACCATCACCCGAGCTCTCGAGCGCGAACATCCAGCGGCGTTCGCCGGCAACAAGTCCTTCCTCGGCTTCCTTGCGCAGGAGGTACTGACCCACCTGCTCCCCGATCGATTTGTAGAAGAATTCCTTCACCCTGTCGAGGGGTTCCAGTTCCGGGCCGATGAATTCAAGAACCCCCAGAGTCTTGCCCGCCGCCGTCACAGGGATACCCACGGCACCGCGCAGGCCTAGATCCCGGGCCAGCAGGTAGCGAGGGAAATTGGGATCGGTGGTGACGTCCTCAATACGCTCCAACAGTCCTGATTTGAGGGCTCGGCCCGGTAATCCGACTCCCAGTTCGAAGGTGCGCTTGAGGGCATCATCCTTGAAGACATTGGAGAATCCTGGAGCAGCGTGGGCATAGGGGCATTTGAGCAAGGTCTCACGGGGATCGACCTTCCAATAGCCGCCGTGGGACCAGCCTAGGTTGTCGCAGATCACCCGGAGAACTTCGGGGAGCGTGTTCTCGATATTACCTTCCCGTGAAAGTTCCAGGGCTACCCTGTGGTGGGTCTCGAGCCATCGGGCGGGATTCGCGGTCTGGTGCAGGGGGCGACGCCCAAGGAACCAGCCGGCGACAAGACCCGTGGCGGCGGTGATCAGGGGGAGAGTGTTCAAGAACGGCTCCGTGGGTTGGTCTCCAAGATTCTATTCAACACCTCAATCTGCAGGCGGCAGCCTTCCGTGTTCCCGGCATTGGCCTCGATCTCGAGCGCCAGGGCGGCATCCGTCATCTCGGGAAATCCGTATCCTGTTCCCAATCCCTTGATGTTGTGCGCTATGCCCGAGATGGTCTTGAAATCGCCTGATTTCAAGGCTTCCTTCAGCCGAACAACATCCTTGCGGCGATTTTCCAGAAATTGGGGCACCAAGGCGGCCACAGCAGGAGGTAGAGGTTTTTGTATCGATGGTTTGATAGGAGTGGGCAGTCCTCCTGAAAGGGCAGTCAACGCCTTCCAAAGGGCCTCGCGGGTGAGGGGCTTGACCAAGTGCAGATCGCAACCGGCCTCCAGACTGTGACGCCGGTCGGCCTCAAGCGCATGGGCGGTGAGGGCTGCGATAGGCGTGCGGGGGCGGCCCGCATCCATCTCAGCCTGCCGGATGCAGCGGGTAGCGGTGAGTCCGTCCATCACCGGCATCTGCACGTCCATGAGCACCACATCGAAGCGACTATCCAGAGTCTTTTCGATAGCCTGCTGGCCATCGATGGCAAATTCCAGGGTATGACCCTGCCCGGCCAGATAGGCATCAACCAAAGCGCGGTTGTCATCGTTGTTTTCAACGAGAAGAATCCTTAAGGGGCGGGGTGGGGTCAGGGTTTCCTGCGCCACCATGGCCGGACGTTCCCCTGGCTTCAGGGGAATGGTGAAGAAGAAGGTGCTGCCCCGGCCGGATTCACTTTCCACACGGATGCTCCCGCCCATCAACTCCACAAGTCCCCTCGAGATTGCCAGACCCAGGCCAGAACCCTCATGGCGCCGCGTGGCCGAGGCATCCACCTGGGAAAAACGCTGGAAGAGCTTACGGGCGGCCTCCGGCGGGATGCCGATGCCGGTGTCCGTCACACTGAAGATGTAGTTGCCCGATATGGTGGGGTCGGGGCACACGAGCATCTTCACGGAGCCCTTTTCCGTGAACTTCACGGCGTTCCCCGCGAGATTCATAAGAACTTGACGGATACGCACGGGATCCCCCGCAAGAAACTCGGGGACCCCTGGTGCCGCCATCCAGCCGACCTCCAGTCCACGTTCGCGGGCCCTGAATCCCATCACTTCAGCTACAGACGCCATCAGCTCGTGTAGTGAAAAATTCCTGATCTCAAGCTTCAGTACCCCCGATTCCACACGGCTCAAATCGAGAATGTCGTTGATGATCTCAAGAAGGTTTTCCCCGGCGCGGTGAACCACACGAGCCTGCTTCTTCAGTTCCTCGGGGAGGGGAGCCTCCGCCAGCAGGGATGACAAGCCCACAATGGCATTCATAGGAGTGCGGATCTCGTGACTCATGTTTGCAAGGAATTGGCTTTTGGCACGAGTGGCCTCCTCGGCCTGTTCCTTGGCAACCCTTAAATTGTCCTCGCTCTGGCGCAGGGCCGACGTTCTCTCAATCACCAACGCCTCAGCATCTTCCTGCCGGGTGGCAAAGAGTACCGTGGTTCCGGTGACAAGCAGGCCGATGAGGAGGCCTGCCCCGAGGGCGATCCAGGGGCGGTACCAGCCCGGCATCGTGTAACCTTGGAGCGTGGTGAAGTAAAGAGTCCACGGGCGCACGGCAAACTGGACCTGCTCGGAGCGCCTGAAGTTGGAGTCCCAACCGCTGTCATTGGCATGAGGGGTGCCATCGTCGTCATAGATGATGCGTCCCTCGGAAGGCGGGCCATCGAAGACCTCCACATCCAGGATGTTCTGCTTGATGCCCAGATGATGGAGGATGTCCTTGAAGAGGTCCTTGGCTCGGAATGGTGAATAGATAAAGCCCGTTCCCGGGATGGGATCCATGATGAGGAATCCCGGGGAACGTTCGTTGTCTTGCACCAATATGATGGGGGCGGTGGCTGAAGCCTGGCCGGAGGCGACAGCCAGCTCGGCGGCCTCTCGCCGCAGGGACTCACTGCCGATGTCGTAGCCCAGGGCCTGCTGGTTGCGTTCAAGGGGCTCGATCATGCTGATGATGTAGCGAGTGGAATGATGATCCACCGCCGGCTTGATGGCGAAAGGGGGAGACATGGGGTGTTCCAGGTAATCCTTGGCATAGAGGGAAGCGTGTCGTGTCACCCCATCCTGGTTGACCGCGAGGATCACGCCCATCCCCAGGATGCTCGGATAACGCCCGCGGATATCCACGCCTTCGATGAAGGTCCGCCATTCCGATGGCGTGACCTTCTCGCTGGACAGCCAGAAACTTTTCCCCGCCGCCAACAGGTTGAGGTAGCTCTGCACCTTCTGGGTGGCATCATTGATCACCAACTCGACTTGGGTGTCGAATTGGGCCTGGGCTTGGGCTCTCATGTGGGAATCTTCGGTGCGCCAGAGTGCATAAGAAATCACCAACGTGAGTCCCGTTCCGATGATGGCGGAGCGCAGGGCCTTCTGGCGGCGCGCGGGGTTCATGCGAGGGCCCGCCGCCGGCCGGCAGCCTTGGCCCGGTACAGCGCCTCGTCGGCGGTCTTGAGCAATTCGAGGGGAAGATGGCCTTGGGAGGCCTGTTGAGACGCACACCCTGCACTCACGGTCACGTAGCCCCAGCCTTCCTTGGGATGGGGAATGTTCAGGCTTTCGATGGCCGCGCACAGGCGGTGCCCCACCTGAAGAACCTGCTGGGGATCGGCCTGGGGCAGGATCAGGGCAAACTCCTCGCCACCAATGCGGCTGGCAAGATCCATGGGGCGCACCATCGAGGCTAGGCCACCCGCCACACGCTTGAGACAGGCATCGCCTGCGGGGTGGCCCAATCCGTCGTTGTAGGCCTTGAAATGGTCGACGTCGCAGATCAGGAGCCCGAGGGGGGTTCCGGAACGCAGGGAGCGGTTCCACTCCAGGTCCAGCCTTTCGTTGAAGGCCCGGCGATTGGCCAGTCCCGTAAGACCATCAGACACACTCAGTTCCTTGAGGGTTGCGTTCGCCTTTTCAAGCTCCGACTTGATTCTCAGGAGTTCCTCTTCGCGGGCCTGGCGGATGTCGCTCTCGTGCTTGAGCCTGAGGAGGGCTCCGGCCCTGGCCTTGAGTTCCAGTTCCCGCACGGGTTTGCAGACATAGTCGGCAGCCCCGGCCTTGAAGGCCGACTCGACATCCCGGACATCATTGGATCCCGTGATCATCAGCACGGGGATGATGCTCCAGGACTCAGATTCCTTCAGGCGGCGACAAACCTCCAGCCCATTCATGCCCGGCATCTGCAAATCCAGGAGGATCAGGTTCGGCTTCAGACCCTTGGAGAGAAGGTCCAGGGCCTCCTCGCCGGAAGAACAAACGACGATCTCCTGGATCAAGGGTTCCACATAGGCTCTCAACAAAGCCAAACTGTCGGACGAGTCATCCACAATCAGGAGGGTCATGTGATGGCATTGTCCCCCAAAGACCTTCAATCCGCCTAAAATGTTGACATGAAGAAAACTGTCGCCGCGGGAACAGTGCGGATCACGGGGGCTTCCGAGCACAACCTCAAGGGAGTGACCTTGGAATTCCCGAAAAATGCGTTGACCGTGTTCACAGGTGTGTCGGGCAGTGGCAAGAGTTCCCTCGCCTTTGACACGCTGTATGCCGAGGGGCAACGACGCTATGTGGAATCGCTCAGCGCCTATGCGCGGCAATTCCTCGGCCAGCTCGACAAGCCGAAGTACGACCAGATCAAGGGTTTGGCACCCACCATTTCCATCGAGCAGAAAACGGCCAGCCGCAATCCACGATCCACAGTGGGCACCATCACGGAGATCCATGACTATCTGAGGGTGCTCTTCGCCAGGGCTGGCGTGCAGCACTGCCCATCCTGCAGTCGGGAGGTGTCGAGACAGAGCGCCCAGCAAATCACGCAAGGCATTGCGGCCATGCCGTCCGGGACAAAGTATCTTGTGTTGGCTCCCATCCTGAAGGAGAAAAAGGGCGAGCACCGCGAGATCCTCGACAGCCTTCGGCATGAGGGCTTTGCCCGCGCCCGGATCAACGGGGTGGTCGCCGATCTGGACGGCTCCATCAAGTTGGCGAAGACCCACAAGCACTCCATCGAGCTGGTGGTCGACCGCCTTGTGTCGGGTTCCGACAATGCCAGGCTCAACGAGGCGGTGGAGACGGCCCTGAAATACGGTTCGGGGAAGCTGTCGGTGCAGGTGATCGACGGAGCCGAAACCTTCTACAGCGAGCATTTTGCCTGCGCCACCTGCGGCCTGAGTTTTCCCGAGCTGACTCCCCAGAGTTTTTCGTTCAATTCGCCTTTGGGCATGTGCCCCGACTGCCACGGACTGGGCCATCACATGGAGATGGATGCCGCCAAGGTGGTAGGGGACTCCCAATTGTCGATCCGCCAGGGTGCCATTCTTCCGTGGGCCAGCCGCATGATGGCCGGCGCAGGCTGGGGTTTCCGTTTTGTGCGGGCTCTGGCGATGCAGTACAGCATCGATCTCGACACACCCTGGGTCAGTCTGCCGGAGGCCACGAAAGACCTGATCCTCCATGGCAAGGGCCTGGGGGCCGTGGTGGTGGGGCGTCGCCGGCGCGAGTTCCACTACCCGGGCCTGCTCAAGCAGATGCAGAGAAAATACATGGAGGCCGACAGCGACCTGGTGAAGGCCTGGTATGAGAAGTTCCTCACCCCGCGTCCCTGCGATCGTTGCAAGGGTTCGCGCCTCAGAACCGAGTCGGCCCATGTGAGGGTGGGGGGGCTGACACTCCTGGAGATCGCCTCGATGACGCTGGGCGAGGCCCATCGCCGGCTCGGGGAGCTTCCCCTGTCGGGGGCGGCACGGAAGATCTCGGGCGAGCTTCTCAAGGAGATCCGTTCGCGGATCAAGTTCCTCGTCGACGTCGGTCTCGATTATCTTTCGCTCGACAGGCCGGGCCCCACACTCTCGGGCGGCGAAGGTCAGCGGATCCGCCTGGCCAGCCAGGTCGGCAGCGAGCTTACAGGGGTCATCTACGTTCTCGACGAACCCAGCATCGGCCTGCACCCCCGCGACAACACGCGCCTGATCGCATCCCTCCAGCATCTGCGCGATATCGGCAACACCGTGGTGGTGGTGGAACATGATGAGGAGACCATCCGGGCTGCAGATTTCCTGGTGGATTTCGGCCCCGGGGCAGGCGTGCGAGGCGGCGAGATCGTGTACGCCGGTCCGCCCGAGGGATGTCTCAAGGAACCCAGGAGCCTCACCGGTGCCTACCTGTCGGGCCGGGAGACGATTGCCGTGCCCTCACCCCGCCGGAAGGGCAACGGCCAGTTCCTCGAACTCTTGGGCGCGCGGGCGAACAACCTCCGGAACGTGGATCTCAGGATCCCCCTCGGGGCCTTGGTGGCCGTGACGGGAGTGAGCGGCGCGGGCAAGAGCACGCTGATCAACGACATCCTGGCTCCGGCCTTGGCCCGGGAGTTCCAGGAGGAAACCGAGGCGCCCGGAGCCTTCCGCGCCCTCAAAGGCGTCAAGAATCTCGACAAGGTGATCCGCATCGACCAAAGCCCCATCGGGCGCACGCCGCGCAGCAATCCGGCGACCTACGTGAAGCTCTTCGACCCCATCCGCGACCTCTTCAGCCAGCTCCCGCAGAGCAAGGTGGCGGGGTACGCCCCCGGCCGCTTCAGCTTTAATGTCAAGGGAGGGCGTTGCGAGGCCTGCCAGGGCGACGGTGTGCGCACGGTGGAGATGCACTTCCTGGCTGATGTCTACGTGGTCTGCGAGGAGTGCCAGGGAAAACGTTTCAACGAGGCCACCCTGCGGGTGCGGTACAAGGGCCGCAACATCGCCGAGGTGCTGGATCTCACCGTGGCGGAGGCCCGTGAAGTGTTCGGGCCCCATCCCCTGATCGCCCGCAAGCTCGACACCCTGGCCGAGGTCGGCCTGGATTACCTCAAGCTGGGGCAGAGCTCCACCACCCTCTCAGGAGGCGAGGCCCAACGGGTGAAACTCTCACGCGAACTGTCCAAGCGCGACACGGGACGCACCCTTTATTTGCTCGACGAGCCAACCACCGGCCTGCATTTTGACGATGTCAGGAAATTGCTGGTGGTGCTCCAGAGGCTGGCCAACCAGGGCAACACGGTGGTGGTGATCGAACACAACCTGGATGTGGTCAAATGTGCCGACTGGGTGGTGGATTTGGGTCCGGGCGGAGGCGCTGAGGGGGGCCTGATCGTCGCTGAGGGAACCCCCGAGGAGGTCGCCCGCTCCAAGGACAGCAGAACAGCCCCCCACCTCAAGGCTGTTTTGGCGAAAAAATAGACCCACCCTCTCCCTCAGACGTACCGGCATGACTCCTGAAGGTGTCCCCGGCATGCGTATTCTTGGGGAAGACCAAAGGAGGTCTGTCATGAACATCTTGAACGCCTCGATCCGCTCCTCCCATCCCCGCCGCATTCCCTGGGAAATTCTCTGGCGTTGGACGCGCCTTGCCAACCGGCCGGTCCCTCCTTCACCCTCATCCGGTGAGGCCCTGGGGGCGGCCCATCTCCTGGCGCTGGGGTTCCTGTCCGAGACCTGAGAGCGATCCTGTTTGGGTGGCCTCAGGAAAAGAGGGCGTCGACGGCCTCGAAGATGATCTTCAAGGCTGCGGGGTCGTAACCCGATCGCTTGATCTTGGTTTTTTCCGCAATCAACACATCCTTGGACAGCCTCTTCGGTGTCTTGACGATGCGCTCCCAGGAGGCCTCAAACTGGCCACGGGCCTTGGCTCCGGGCTGAACACCGACCTCCTTGTAATGCATGTCGATATTCCGGAGGACGTCATTCAGGAGGCCCTTGGCCTTGGCCTCCCGTTCGGCAATTTCGTCGGCTTCCATGGCATCCAGGGTTTCCTGAAGGTAGGCCAGCTTCTTTTCCTTTGTGTTGGTGAACCATTCCGGCCATGTTTCCACCAGTTTCTCGATGTATTCCTTGGGATAGGCGGCGAATTTCATGGAGGCGCTGATGAACTTCCTGACGCGGTCGCGTGTGAGGCGCTCGCGTTCGGCGGCCCGCTTTTCCTTGGGGAACAGGAGTGTCTCCTTCAGGATGTTGGCCTCTTCCTCAAGAATGATCCCCAGGTCCCTCTCGCTGAAACCCATGCTTTCCAGCTGGGTGCGGCGTTCATTTTTCCAGGCGTCGAGATCCTCTGGAACCGTATCACCCGATTCGGATGACTCTGCGGAGGGCGGATTTTCGGGTTCCTCCTCTGCCGGAAGGGAGGCGAGGGCGGTGGCCGCAAGAAGGAAAAGGAGGAGTCCGAAACGTTTTGATTTCATGCGACACTCCGTTGTCTCAAGACACACCATCCTTTGTAACCCAGAAATCCAGCAAGCCCCAGGAAAAGAAGGGCCACCAACGCATTGACCGTGGCATTGTTGATGCCGCCCGTAGCAGGCCATTCTACAAGGGGAGAAAGGAAGCGGAGCAGGGAACACACGGTGATCCCCAGCATGAAAAGCCCGGGAAGGAGAACAAGGCGATGAGGCCTCCCGTCGCGCTTGAGCCAGAGCGCCATTGTCAGGAGAGTGAGTCCCCCGAGGAGCTGGTTGGAGCTGCCAAACAGGGTCCACACCAGCTTCCAGGTGGCCACGGGCTTCCCGCCCACCATCATGCTTTCGGGAGCCAGCAAAAAATAACCCGCCGGCAGGCCGGCCGTCAGCAAAGTGGCGAGGATCCGCCAGGCCATATCCTTCCCCAGGAGTTCCATGAGGATGTGACGGCCCAGCCGCATGGCCACATCGAGGGTGTCGTAGACGAAGGTGGCGAAGGCCAGGCTGGCAAAGGTCAGGGCGAAGTCGGCGTTGATGCCCAGCGCTGCGATGAAACCTGCGATGCCACGGGCATAGATGGCGTCGGGCCCTCCCGCAGAGGTGCCAGCGGGAAGAACCATGACAGTTGCAAGGGCGATCACGGCCACCAGACCCTCGAGGAGCATGGCTCCGTAACCCACGCTCCGGCAGTGGCTTTCCTTCTTGATTTGTTTCGAGGTGGTTCCCGAGCAGACCAGGCCATGGAACCCGGAACAGGCTCCGCAGGCGATCGTCACAAAGAGCACCGGAAAGAGGGGGCCTTGGGCCGACTCCCAGGATGTGAAGGCCGGCCAGGTTGTGGTGAACTCGCCACCACCCCACAGGAGGCCCAGGATAGCGCCTGCCAGGATGGTGTAGAGGAAGTAACCTCCCAAATGGCCCCGGGGCTGCATCAGGAGCCACACGGGAGCCAGGCTTGCCAGGATGCAGTACGCCAAAATCAGAAGGCTCCATAGTTTCCTGGGCTGGGCCACATCAAGGGTGAGGGGGATCCGGGGGCTCCACCAGATGGCCAGGCCCACCAGCAACACAAACACGAAGGTGGCGGGTCTCAAGGGCATCCCGGCCTTGAGGCACAAACCCATGGCCAGTCCGAGAACGAGATAGAGGAGACTGGATGTGGCCACCGCACCTCCTGTTACATCAGCCAGGAAGGAACCGGCCGTGACATCGGTGAAGGCGATGATCACATAGATCAGCGACAGCCACAGGAAGGCCAGGAAGGCCAGGTAGGAGCTGCGGCCCATATGCCGCTCGACAATGCTGGCGATTGAAAGGGCTCCATGGCGCACCGAGCCGGCCAGGGCGCTGAAGTCGTGCACGGCCCCGATGAAAATGGAACCAACCACGATCCAGAGGATGGCCGGGAGCCAACCGAAGGCCAGGCAGGCGGCGATGGGCCCGACGATGGGACCGGCGGCGGCAATGGCGCTGAAATGCTGCCCCAGCAGGTAGCCCGGTTCGGTGGGCACAAAATCCTGCCCGTCGTTGACTGTTTCGGCGGGGGTGGCGCGGCTGTCATCGAGGCCGGCTTCCCGGGCCACCCGGGATCCCCATAAACGATAGCCAGCCAGGAAGGCCGCGATGGAGGCGGTGACGATCAGGATGACCGGCAAGAAATCAGCCCGGAACGGCCTGCCATAGGGGCAGGTCACCGCGGTCGCGGTCGGCTGCCAGGCTTTCCATATCCTTGTCCTCGATACCGGCCACGGGGTATTCACCCGAGAAACAGGCATTGCAGAAACCCTGGACTTTGGGAGCCAGCGAACGGGCCGAGGCGAGCATGTCCTTGAGATCCTGATAGATGAGTTGGTCGCAACCGATGATTCTGCGGATCTGCTCGAGGTTCCTGCCGTGGGCGACAAGTTCCTCGCGGCGCGACATGTCGATGCCGTAATAACAAGGGTGCAGGACAGGCGGAGAGTAGGAGGCCAGAGTCACGCTCAGGGCCCCTGCTCCCCTGACCATCTCCACAATGCGGGCGCTGGTGTTGCCCCTGACAATACTGTCGTCGACCAGGAGCACATGCTTTCCGCGGATTTCACTTTCAACCGGTGTCAATTTGGAGCGGATGCTCGACTGGCGCTGGCTTTGGCTGGCCATGATGAAGGTGCGGCCCACATAGCGGTTCTTCACCAGGCCTTCGCTGTAGGGGATGCCTAGCTCGACCGCCATCGCCTGGGCAGCGACACGGGCACTGTCGGGCACGGGGATCACCACGTCCGCCTTCACATTCAGGGAGCGCACCTTGGCAGCCAGCGTTCGTCCCAGGTCCTTGCGCAGGCTGTGGACACCGAGGGTGTCGATCACACTGTCGGGGCGGGCGAAGTAGATGTATTCGAAAATGCAGGGTTTGGTGTTGGCCTCGGGTGCGATGCGTCGGCGCAGGGGCTCGGAGGCGTCGTGGGGAATGATCATGGCTTCCCCGGCGCCCAGGTCGCCGACCCAGTCGTAGCCCATGAGACCGAAGGCCACACTTTCACTGGCCGCTGCCCAGGCGGTGCCGTGCGCACCCTGGCGGCGGCCCAGCGAGCAGGGGCGGATGCCGCTGGGATCACGGAACACCACCAACCCGAAGCGGGCGATCAGGGCCACACAACTGTAGGCCCCCTTGACCCTGGCGAACACTTCGGCCACTGCGGCGAACACCGACTCCTGGTCGAGCTTGCCGCTGCGGGCCAGCGATTCGGCAAACACGGCCATGATCACCTCAACGTCGCAGCCGGAGTTGATATGGCGCCCGCCGGCGATCAGTTCCTTCTTGAGAGCGTGGTAGTTGACCACATTCCCGTTGTGGGCCATGGCGATGCCGTAGGGATGGAAGGTTTCGAAGGGTTGGGCATCGTGTTCCGTGCCGCCGCCAATGGTGGGGTAGCGGACATGGGCGATGCCCATATGCCCCTTAAGCCTCTCGAAGTGGCGTGGCTCGATCATGTCACGGACAAGACCGTTGCCCTTCTTAATGTGGAACATCGAATCGAAGGTGGCAAAGCCGGCGCTGTCCTGCCCGCGGTGCTGGAGGGTCTGCAGGCCGTTGTACAGGAGCCCGATCACATCATGGTCAGGGTCGAGGATCCCGAGGAAGCCGCACATGGGTGACGATTATACCCGTCGGGGAAACGGGGTGTCCGGGGGGTCAAACCTTGCGGAGTTTGTTGACCAGACCCGTGGTGCTGTGGCCCTTGAGGAACCTTGCCAGGTGCACACGCCCGCCGTGGCGCCTGACCTCGGCGGCCTCGGCCTTGAAGGCCGGGGTTTCCCCCTTGCCGGCGTAGTCGGCGCCCTTGACCCAGACGGCGGGCTTGAGGCGGGCGATGAGACCCCTGGGGCTCAGGCCGCTGAACACCACCACCTTGTGCACAAAATCGAAGCCGCCCAGCATGTGGGCCCTCTGGGTTTCGCTGGTCACGGGTCGGGTGGGGCCCTTGAGCCGGCGCACGCTGGCGTCCGAGTTGATGCCCACCACCAAAAGATCGGCATGGCGGGAGGCCTCGCGCAGGAGACTCAGGTGGCCGGGGTGCAAGAGATCGAAGCAACCCGTGGTGAGCGCGATGCGCCGGCCGGCCTTTCTTTGGGCAGCCGACCAGGCCCCTGCCTCGGAATAGGGAAGTAGTTTGGCCATCTCCTCATCACCCTCGGCCTCTCGGAGGTCGTCGAGTGACACGCTCTGGGCACCCAGGCGGCCCACGGCCACGCCCCCGGCGAGGTTGGCCAGATGCAGGCAGGAAACAGGGTCCAGCTTGGCCGACCAACCCATGGCGAGGGCCGCCAGCGAGCTGTCGCCAGCACCGCTGACATCGAACACAGTCTTGGCGCGGGTGGGAACATGAAAGGCGCCAGAGCGTCCGATGAGGCTCATGCCCTCGGGACCACGGGTGATCAGGATGTCCTTGGATCCCGTTTGAGCGAGCAGGATATTCGCAGCCTTCTTCAGGTCGGCTTCGGTGCGGATGTCCAGGCCGCTGGCTACCGAGGCCTCGCGGAGGTTGGGGGTCACCAGGGTGGCCCCGCGGTAGGCCCTGAAGTCACGGCGCTTGGGATCCACCAGCACGGGCACGCCGTGTTTCCGGCAGGTGGCGATCAGGCGCCTCAGAAGATCGTCCGAGAGCGTGCCCTTGGCATAGTCGCTGAGGATCACCAGGTCGCAGTGTTTGAGTCGCTGGAGAAGGCGGGCCGCGGCCGCCGCCGGGAAACGGGGCAGAGGAGTTTCCTCCCTGTCGAGCCGGAGAAGTTGCTGGCCCTGTGCGAGGAAGCGCGTCTTCACACTGGTGGGGGCCGAAGTGGCAACAATGAGCGAGGTGCCGACTCCCCTGGCCTTGAGGAGGGTCTTGAGTCTCTGTCCCGCTCCATCGCGGCCCACCAACCCCGCCAGTTCAGCTTTCGCACCCATGGCGACAAGGTTGCAAGCCACATTCGCGGCCCCCCCCGGGCTTTCATCACGGGATTGCTCCCTCAAGACAGGGATCGGTCCCTCAGGGGAAATCCTCTCCACCTGCCCCTTCACATAGCGGTCAAGCATCAGGTCGCCCACCACCAGGATCCGCGGCGAGCCCAGCGAATCGAGGGGTGTGTTCATCGGGGGGCGCCCAAAGCGCGCTCCATGAGCCTGTCGAGGGTGTTGCTCTTGTCCATGAATTCCCATTCTACCTTCAGCACATGCCAGGCCGCCCCCGGGGGGGCCTTCACCCAGTCCTTCTCGGTGCAGACGATGGGGAGCTTTGTCTGCTCGAGCCGCTTCAAATCCCAGGCGGAGGGTTTTCGGTGATCCCCGGGGCAGGTGCGCTCCTTCACCCAGTAGCCAAGCTTGGCCAACGAGGCGGCCACCGAACTCGGGTGGGCGACCCCGGCCAGCATGTGGACTTCGCCGGGTTCCAGAACCGTGCCGTTTCCATGGAGGCGGGGAGGCCTTGGGACATGCCGGGCACACAGCACAGTCTTGCCAAATCGCAGGGAAAGTTCACGCCGGAGCCCTTCCCTGCTGGCGGAATCCAGGGCGTCAGCGCGGGAGAGGATGATCAGGTCGGCCCGGTGAAGGGCTGAAGGGGGTTCCCTCAGGTTCCCTGCCGGCAGGAGGCCTCCCGCGAAAGGGTTCACCGCATCCAAGAGCACAAGGTCGAGGTCGCGGCGAAGGCGGCGGTGCTGGAAGCCGTCATCCAGCAGGACCCAGCGGGCTCCCCTTTCCTTGAGTCGTCGGGCCCCGGCGACCCGGTCGGGATCCGACTCCATGAGGAGGCCCGGATGATGCGAGGCCAACAGCTTCATTTCGTCGTTGGGTTGGCCACGCTCGGCTCCGTAACCCCGAGCGGCCAGGCCGGCACCCGGAAAGCGATGGAGAAGCCAATCGCAGAGCACAGTCTTGCCGGAGCCACCGGCAGACAGGTTGCCGACACTCACAACGGGGAGCCCGACAGATTCGGCGCCCCATTCGTGGCGAAGGCTATCGGCCGACTGGAGGATCCGGTAAAGGATTCCCAGGGGCGCGAGGAGCGCTCTTATGAGGAGGCCTTCTCGCCTTCAGCCTGGGCCGACTTGGAGGCCAGGCGCTTGGCGCGAGCCTTGAGGTGGTAGCCCTTGCGGGACAGACGCTTAGCCTGCTTCTTGAGTTGCTTCTTGCGGTGGTCCTTTTGGGCCTTGGTGGAGAGTTCCTTCACCTTCTTGAGGCGGGTGGAGATGGTTTCAAGGCTGGGCATGGGGGTGTCCTTTCGCGGCGGGATCTCGTTCCCGGGCGGGGCATGATAAGCCTCCCGGGTTCCCAGCGTCAATCCTGGGGGGCCGGCACCTTGGTGTGGGCCAGTCTCTTGACGATGGCAAACACATCCATGAGGTCGAAATGGCATTCGGGGCTGTCGGCCAAGTCCACAATATGGTTGATCAGATCCCTCACATCGTCATAGACGAAGCTGTAGTGGTGGGTGCCCTTGGCGAAATCGAGTCGTTTCAATGAGTCTCCGTTGCCCCTTCCACATCGGTGCCCGCGGGCGAAATCTGTTCTCCTGCAGCTCCCCGCGCGCCCGCCGTTGTGTCACCGTTCCAGCCCTGCTTGAGCATCCCTTGAGCGGGGGTTGAGGCGAGTTCGAGGGCGGGGGTTAGAATAAAGGAATGAAGACCCCGGTTTCCGTCCTCCTTGTGGGTGTCATGATGGGTGCCGTCCTCAGCTGGATGCTCAGCCAGGATCTCCGTCCGGCCCCGGCCCGCGGCATCGAGGCCCCCCCCGTCAAGGAAGATGAACTTCCCGATTTCACCGCGGTGGCGGCGGCAGTCAGGCCGGCCGTGGTCAATATTGTGGCCACCCGCCGATCCCAACAGCGCGATTCCATTTTTGCCGACCCCTTCTTCAACCATCCCTTCTTCACCCGCCCCCGCGAGGAGACATCGCAGGCCACCGGATCAGGTGTCTTCATTGATGCCGAGGGCCACATCGCCACGAACAACCATGTTGTCGAGGGTGCTCAAAAAATTATTGTCACCCTCCACGATGGCCGGCAGGTGGAGGCCACCATGGTCGGGGGCGATGCCCGCACTGACCTGGCAGTGATCCGCGTGACAGGTCTGGACCACAGTTTTGCGCGCTTGAGCAATGGGGATCTTCCCCCGGTGGGATCCTGGGTGTTGGCCATCGGATCGCCCCTGGGCCTCGACCAAACCGTGACAGCCGGGATTGTCTCGGCCCTGGGCCGCCGGGGGGTGCGTGTGATCCGGAGCGCCTTTGGTTACGAGAACTTCATCCAGGTCGATGCCGCCATCAATCCCGGCAACTCGGGGGGGCCCCTACTCAACAGGCGTGGAGAGGTGGTGGGCATCAATGCCGCGATCGCCAGCCAAACGGGGGGGTTCCAGGGCATCGGCTTTGCCATTCCCACCTATCTGGTGCGTACCGTGGTGCCCGAAATCATCCAACACGGCAGGGTGCGCTATCCCTGGATGGGAGTCTTGCTGGGCGATGCCACCGAGCTCAAGGAGGCCTTCCTTGCCAAGCGCGGCCTCAAGGCCAATGCCAAGGGAGCTTTTGTGATCAAGGTGTTTCGCGACACCCCGGCTGCCACATCCGGCTTCGAAGAGGGGGATTTCATCACCGAGGTCGACGGCGTTGCTGTCAACAGCACCGTGGAATTCCGGTACCTCCTGTCCCAGAAGCGGCCAGGGGCCAAGGCCGTCTTTTCGGTCCTGCGCGAGAAAGGTGGCGCCACGATTGAGATGAGCCTGGTGGAAAGGCCAGAGGGCGTGAGGGAGAGCGTGCACGTGTTTGGCGACGACTGGGTGGTGGACTGATGCCTTTCGAGCACAGGGTGGCCATCGCCGCCATCGTGTTGGGCCTGTTCATCTTCTGCATCTGGGTGCCCTCGCGCCGCCGCCGCCTCAAGGTCGAGCGACAGGCCTATGATGAACAGCAGCGGGTCCAGAATGAGAAGCGTGTCAAAGAGAGCGTGGAGGGATTGATGGTGGAGCTGGCGGAAACCGGCCGCACCCTCCTGGGGCGCCTGGAAACAAAGACCGCCCTCCTGCAGGAGCTCCTGGCCCAGGCCGACAAGAGTATTGCCAGGTTGGAGGCCCTGGAGGCCCGACGGTCGGAGGGGGGGCGGGAGCCGGTCTCGCCTTCCAAACCCGATCCTACAGGGCACCATTCCAGCCGACATGCCGAAATCTTCTCGCTGGCCGCCCAGGGTTTCAGCCATGAGGACATCGTGGCCAAGACGGGCCGACCTTCCGGCGAGGTGGAGCTGATCCTTGGCCTCAAGCGCCCTACGCCGAATCCTTGAGTCCGTCCTGGCTTCCCCCTGCGCCCAATGCGGTGCGGAGTGCGAGGGTGTGGTCTGCCCCTCGTGCCGATCCAGTTTCCGGGAATTTGGTGGTGACGGGTGCCGGCGTTGTGCCGAATGGCTGGGCCCGGGCCTGAGGCCCCTGACCTGCCGTGCCTGTGAAGGAAGGGCTTGGCATCTTGATGCGGCTCATTCCGCAGTGAGTTATGAGGGGGCCGCCCGCGTCGCCATCCTCCGGCTCAAAGACAGTCCCGCCGCGACAGGGGCGCGGGAGCTGGCTTCCTGGATGTTGCCCCTGGCACTGAAGGAGGGTCTGGCGAGCGTGGATGTGCTGGTGGATGTGCCCAGCCCCCTGCTCCGTCGCCTCCGGAGGGGTCACAACCAGAGCCGGCTTCTGGCGCAGGAGCTTGCCTCCCAATCCGGCATTCCCCACCGACCCGCACTGGCCCGTCCCTGGTGGGTAAAAAAGCAATCGGCGAAGACCCGCGAGGAAAGGCTCCGCTCGGACGGAGGGTTCCGCTGCGTGCGCAGGGTGGAAGGCCTGCATGTGGCCCTGGTCGACGATGTGATGACCACCGGTGCCACCCTCAACGCCTGCGCCCGGGTGCTCAAGGAGGCCGGGGCCCTCAGGGTGGTGGCCTTCACTGTGGCCCGGACGATGGCTCCGAATGCGCTGCTTCAAATGCGAACAGGGCCATCCGAAGGGTCAGCGTAGCTCACCCTCCCCCTCTTGGGGGGAGGGCAGGGTGGGGGGCTTCTGTCCACCTAAGAGGGCGCAGCAGGCTGCGCCCCTACATCCAGATAATGGTTTCCGTAGGAGCGCATGGCAATGCGCCCTTCTTATTCGGCATTCCCGCGAATGCGGGAATCCATCAAGGATGTCATCAAGATACCGGGCAACCCAACTTATCCCTAAGAATGGAAGGCGTGCGATCTAAGATGTAGCAATTGTTGTATTGGACGATCATATCGCCCATCAAATCGTCAATCTCAAAGACAACACTATGCGCCCATTTGCTCCCATCAGGCACAGAGCTATGAGCCTTCATGATGGCGCGGAGCAAGGCAGGGCCGACCATTTCAATTGAATAGATGCCAGAGGAGGTGTGATGGCAATAGTTGAAGTCATATCCAACGGAGAAGCGTTCGGTGTTTCCTGAAGCAAGTTCCAGCATGAAAAACTCAACGGCGCCCTGAGTTTCAAAAATGCCTACTCTGAAGGCTTCCTTTGCATGGTCACTACACAGGGTTTCCTCTCGATCTTTTGCAAAAGTTGAGAATACTGCCCAAAACTCGCGTTCGGGGAGCACATGAAATGAAATGGGAATTTCAGGGTCGAATGAGACCCCTTGAGTATAGATCTTGATGTCAGGGATATCTTCTGACTGATCTTTTACAAATCGCCCTGTTTTATTGCTGCGCTCAATCTTTGTACCCGCGGGATGGCTTAAGAAGTTGATCACATTGGGGTCAAAATTGCAGACGATGTTGAGAGTGCAGCGTTCGAAATTATCCTGGTCCTCGGCATATTTTTCATTCTCATATCCGGACAGGAACCTCCATCCCGTATCCCCGTCAAATTCAGGGGCATAGCGATAAAAGTAATTGATGCGTTTGCCATGTTCGCTTATATATTTACTTACGATGCACAGTTGATCTTCTGGAACATGCTGCTGAATGTTGGTGAGCAATGAGAACACGGCTTTAATTGTAACTTTCATGGACGTAAATGCTTTGGGCATGGGTGACCATGATGGATTCCCGCTTTCGCGGGAATGACGGATGGATTAAATCAGGGTGTAGGGGCGCAGCTTGCTGCGCCCTCTTAAGGTGGTAGGAAGCCCCCCACCTAGCCTCCCCCCAAGAGGGGGAGGGAGGGGGTAAAATAGAGCCCATGCCCCTCGATAAAAAATTATTCGCAAGGTTCCTGGTGGAGGAAGGCGTGCTCCTCTTCGGTGAGTTCACCTTGAAGAGCGGGCGCCAAAGCCCGCACTTCTTCAACACCGGCAAGCTGGACTCGGGCCGGGCCCTCAATGCCCTTGGGGGTTTCTTTGCCCAGAGACTGCGCGAGCTCGGGGGCTGCGACATCGTCTTCGGACCGGCCTACAAGGGCATTCCTTTGGCGGTGGCGGTGGCGGGGGCCTATGACAAGCTGTACGGGACCTCAACGGGGATCTGCTTCGACAGAAAGGAGGCCAAGCGTCACGCCGACAAGGGCCTCTTTGTCGGACGCACTCCCAAGACCGGTGAGAAGGTGATCCTGGTTGACGACGTGATTTCATCGGGAATAAGTCTCAAGGGAGCGGCCGATATCCTGAAGGACCACTTCAACGTTATTCCCTCCTACGCCCTGGTGGCCGTGGACAGGATGGAACGCGGCGAGGAGGGCATCGACAGCGCCGCGAGCGAGCTCCACCGCCTCAAGGGTGTGAAGCTTGAGGCTCTCATCACTCTCGAGGAAGTTGTCCATGCCCTGGAAGGGCAGTCGATTGGGGGTAAGGTGGTGTTGGATTCCGCCCAAAAAGCCCGGGTGCTCCAATACCTCGACACTCACGGAGTCCGTTGACACCGTCTTCTACTGAGGCCCCCTTCCACTTTCACACTGAGCTCCGCGTGCGCCTTCCGGAAACCGACGCGATGGGCATTGTCTTTCACGGTAACTTCCTGACCTACCTCGAGGTGGGCCGGGTGGATTACCTGCGCAACCTCGGGCTCTCCGAAGGGATACGCCCCATCAAGGGGTTCGAGAACGTGGTTGTCAGCGCCCATGTCGACTTCAAAAGCCCCGCCCGCTTTGATGATGTGCTGACGGTGGCCGTGCGCATGGCGCCGATCGAGAAGGGGCGTCGCAGTTTCACCTTCGAGTTTCGCATTGTCCACAAGAAGACCAACAGACTGGTGGCGCTGGGGTACACCACCCACTGCGCCATCGACGCGCAGTACCAGCCCATCAGTGTTCCCGAGGATTTCCGGGCCACGGTCTCGGCCTTCGAGGGGTGGACCTGATGCTCAACTGGGGATGCAACATCGCCGCACTTCTCCTATTCGGCTTCGCGGCCTTCGGCACGGATTTGGGATTAGTGGAATCCCGGGATGCCCGCGAGGCTAGGTTGACAGAGGAAGCCAAGGCTCGGGATGCGAGCCAGGCTGCCCAGAAGAGGGAGAAGGAGATCGCACAACAGAAGTCGGAGGATGCGGCGCGCCGCAAAGCTCAGGCAGCCTTGGATGCGAAGAGGGCCCGAGATGCCAAGAAGAACGAGATGGAGTCCATCGAAGACGCCATCACTCAAGCCGAGGATCTGCCGAAGGAGGAGCGCCACAAGAAGGCCAAGGAACTGGCCGAGAGGATCCGCAAATTCCTCAAGGACTACGGCGAAACCGATGACAACCTCGAGTGGTCCGACCGGATCCGGGGCACGCGCCTGCGGCCCCTGGGACACTGATGGGAAATCTCAAGGCTAGGGCGGCTTCGGATGGAGCCTCCGAAGGAGGCACGATCCCGTGCCCCCATTGCCGCTACGCCAATCCACTGCCCAAGCTACAGATGCTCCAGGAATCGGGGGGGATCCTGTGCCGCAAATGCCAAAGGCATTTCCCGATCCCTAGGAACCCACGGCCTCCTTCACCAGACGCTGAACCAGGGATCCATCCACCGACCCCAGGGGCTTGAGCTTACCCATCGCGGCTCCCATCACCTTGCCGGTGTCCTTGGGGCCGGCCGGCTTGAGTTCCGCCACCACAGCGGCCACCACCTCGCGCACCTTGGCTTCCGGGATGCCCGCGGGAAGGAAAGCCTCGAGGACGGCGAGATCGGCCTTTTCCTCGGCGACCTTCTCGGGCCGGTTCGCTTCGGTGAAGGAGGCAATGCTTTCCTGCTTCTGCTTGATGAGGTTCTTCACCATGCCCAGGAAGACCTCCTCGGTGAGTTCCTTGGCCTGACCCGAAGTCTCAAATTC
Organism: Planctomycetota bacterium; assembly: GCA_050251015.1. GTDB lineage: Bacteria > Planctomycetota > JBFWNO01 > JBFWNO01 > JBFWNO01 > JBFWNO01. The sequence goes on along the minus strand of JBFWNO010000001.1, from coordinate 58,866 downwards.
GATGATGCGCGCCTTGAGCATCCTGAGGACGCCCAGTTTCACGGCATCCTTGGCCTTCATGGCGATCTTGAGATCCTCGGAAATCCTGTCCTTGATGGTCATGGGGGCACTCCTGGGAGCGCCATTGTAGCCTCGGAGGCCGGGTGAGGTGTCAGCCCGCCTTGGTGGCGGACTCGGGCTTGATGGTGGGGAGGTCGGCCCAGATGGCTTTCTCCTGAGCCTCAAGATCGATGCGACGTTTTTCCAGATCGGCGATCCGGGATTCCGTTACACCCCTTTGGTTGGGGTTGGCGATCTTGGCCAGATTCTCGCGCTGGGTCTTCACCTGGCCCTCAAGGGAAATCATCGTCTGCACCAGGGAGCAGGCGCGGGTGACCTTGGCTTTCAGGTCGTAGCCCAGAATTTTCGAGGCGGCGCTCATGGCGGAATACAGGCTGGAAGCCGTGATGGGGCCCTTGCCACCCGTATCGGCCAGCAGTTGGCCTTTGGCATCGGTGACCAGGGTCAGGGGAGACGACTTGCCGGCCAGGACGGTGGTCTTGGGAACCGCCACCGTGTAGACGTCAAAGACGTTGTGCAGGGCCATCCCCAGGGAAAGATCCTTTCCCGAGGTCAGCACGGCAAGGGGATCCAGTCCCTTGCCTGAGGGATCCGCTGGCTGGTGGAAGAAAATCAGGGCGGGCTTGGAAAGAGTTTTCCCCTTGAGCACTCTGTCGGCCAACTGTTGGAGGGTCGTGGCGTCTTTTTCGTAATCCTCGTAGTCACCCTTGCTGGACCATTCAACGGCCTGCGGTGTCACCGAAGTCCGGTTGAGCATCAGGGGGTTGATTTGGACGGGCCCTGCACCCGGCAGGGTAGGACAAGCTTGGGGCCCTCAACCCGCCTTGAGGCGCCAGGGGGTGGCGATGGCCACCAGAGCCATCACCGAGCAGACCAGGATGTTCCTGAGCATCTCATCATTATACCCTGCGATTCACCGCCTGCCGTTTAGCCAAGAACGTTCAACGGTGAAATTGGAGCCGAAGACGGGACTTGAACCCGTGACCTATGCTTTACGAAAGCATTGCTCTACCAGCTGAGCTACTTCGGCACCGGATTGGCGGGGCGATTATAATAGGAGAATGAGCACCCCTGACACTGGCGCCTCAGCCTCTTCCATCACCCTTCGGGTCAAGCGGCAGGATTCCCCCTCGCACAACCCCTATTGGGAAGAGTTCAAGCTGCCCAAGGCCGAAGGGGCCAATGTGATCAGCTGTCTGCAGGCTGTCCAGCGCGACCCCCGTAATTCCAACGGCCACAAGGTGGCCCCCGTGGCCTTCGAGTGCTCCTGCCTTGAGGAAGTTTGCGGGGCCTGCACCATGGTGATCAACGGCAGGGTGCGGCAAAGCTGCACGGCCTTGGTCAAGGATCTGGGCGACACCATCACACTCGAGCCCGCCGACACCTTCCCCGTCAAGCGTGACCTGGCGGTGGATCGCAACAGGATGTTCGAGGCTCTCAAGAAGGTGCAGGCCTGGGTGGAAGTCGATGGCAGCCACGACCTCGGGCCCGGACCCCGCCAAAGCGCCAAGAATGCCGAGGAGAACTACAAGTTTTCAACCTGCATGACCTGCGGTTGCTGCCTCGAGGCCTGCCCCCAGGTGACACCCGAAACCGATTTCATCGGCCCCGCCGCCCTGGGCCAGGTCCGCCTGTTCAACGCCCATCCCACGGGTGCCTTTCAAGCGGATGCCCGTCTTGAGGCTCTCCAGGGCGAGGGAGGGATCCACCGCTGTGCTAACGCCCAGAACTGCGTGGAGGTTTGCCCCAAAAGCATCCCGCTCACCGAGGCCATCGCCTCGCTGAACCGCCAGCTGACCCAGAAGATCTTCCGGGATCTTCTGGGGTGAACAAGGGGGGCCTGGCGCTCACCACTGTGTGCATCTTGGCCCTCCTTGCCGTGGCCAAGTTCATGCGTCCCGACACATCGTCATCCATTTCTGAGTCGACTCCTCAGGCTCAGAGTCCCTCTCTGCGGGAGGTGACGCTTAAGGTGGAATTTTCCCGTGCCGGAGTGGGCACAGCCATCGCCACGCTTTTGAAGGCGGGGGGCGGGGTTCATTCGCGGGTCGTGTTGGCGGGCGGTGAGGGTCGTGTTGAATTGACTCCCGAATGCACCGAGATCATGGTGGAAGCGGCCGGTCACCGACCCTACCGGGGGGCGGCTCCCGAGAAGGCCTACCAGAGCATCAAGCTCGAGGTGGCCGGCAATGACAGGAACGTCTACCAGGCCACGTCCCCGCGCCCCGAGACCAAGGGAGATCCCTTTTGCGCCCTCCGGTTCATCGACACCGCCTCGGGGGAGCTTCTCAGGGGCGTGCAGGTGGCCCTCGATGGCGCCGAGGTTGGTGTGAGCAACAACAATGGCGAGATCAGCGTGACCTTCGAGAGGTTGAGGGCCGCGAAGGAATTCCGGGCCGACTTGCAGGGCTACCAGCCCCTCACATGGCCGCTCAACGAGGCGATGGTGGATGAACTCCACGTGGAGCCCCTCCTGATGTCGAAGGTGAGTCACTGATGGGTTTCCAGAAACTCATGGTGGCCAACCGCGGCGAGATTGCCATCCGCGTGTTCCGGGCCTGCACCGAGATGGGCATCCGCACCGTGGCGGTGCACTCGCAGGAGGATCGCTTGTCGCTCTTCCGTTACAAAGCAGATGAGGCCTACCTGGTGGGCCAGGGCCTCACCCCGGTGGGGGCCTACCTCGACATTCCCGGCCTGGTGGCCGTGGCCCGGCGCTCGGGAGCCCAGGCCGTACATCCGGGATATGGCTTTCTGAGTGAGAACGCCGAATTTGCCCGCGCCGTGGCGGCCGCCGGACTCACCTTTGTCGGCCCCTCCCCCAAGGTCCTGGAAACCCTGGGTGACAAGGTGGCCGCCCGCATTGAGGCCGAGCGCCTGGGCATCAACGTGGTCCCGAACAATGCCAGGGCCCTTGAAACAGAGGATGAACTCCGTGAGGTGGTGAAGAAGGTGGGATTCCCCCTCATCCTTAAGGCTGCCGGTGGCGGCGGGGGTCGCGGGATGGCTGTGGTGCGTCGCGAAGAGGAGCTTCGAGGCCATTGGGAGCGCTGCAGGGCGGAGAGCCTGAAGGCCTTCGGCAAGGCCCAAGTCTTTGCCGAACGGTTTGTCGAGAAGCCCAAGCACATCGAGGTGCAGATCCTTGGTGACGCCAAGGGGAATCTGGTGCACCTGTGGGAGCGCGACTGTTCCGTTCAACGACGCTTCCAGAAGGTGGTGGAGACCGCGCCCTGCCGCGGAGTCAAGCCCGAGGTTCTTGCTGAGATCCGCGAAGCGGCCCTGAAGCTGGGCAAGGCCGTGGGTTACACCAATGCCGGCACCGTGGAGTTTTTGGTGGAGACGGGCGGCGCCCAGCGCTGGTACTTTATTGAGGCCAATCCCCGCCTGCAGGTCGAGCACACGGTCACGGAATGGATCACAGGGGTCGACCTTGTGCAGGCGCAAATCCGCATTGCCGAAGGGGCCACCCTAGCAGACCTCGGCCTTGGCAAGCAGGAGAACATTCCCTGCCGCGGCTACAGCATCCAGTGCCGGATCAACGCCGAGGATCCCAGCCACGACTTTGCCCCCCAGACGGGGCGCATCACCGCGTGGCGCTCGGCGGCCGGCATGGGCGTAAGGCTCGACTCCGGGGGTGGCGATGTGAACTTCGAGATCCTTCCCCACTACGATTCGTTGTTGTGCAAGGTCAGCACCTGGTCGGAGCGGTTCGAGCCCGCCGCCGCCAAGATGGACAGGGCCCTCAGCGAATTCCGCATCCGAGGGGTGCGCACCAACATCCCCTTCCTGCAGAATGTGGTGCGCAACGCCTCCTTCCGCGAGGGCAATATCAGCACAGCCTTCCTGGACGAGACACCGGCCCTCTTCCAGTTTCCCCCTCGCCTGGACAGGGCGAGCAAGATCCTTTATTTCCTCGGCAGCACCCACCTGGAGAAGCGCGGTACTGTGGCCCGCCGGGGAGTGCGGGTGAACCCGGGCCTCCCTCCTGCGTCGGAGGGCGAGGGCAGCCGCGAGATGTTCAAGTCCCTGGGCCGTGAGACGTTCCTCCGCCGCATCCGTGACGACAACCGCCTCTGGCTCACCGACACCACGCTCCGTGATGCGCACCAGTCGCTGATCGCCACGCGGCTCAGGACCCGCGACATGCTCCCGACCCTCCCCTGGCTTAATGCCCTTCCCTTCTTCAGCCTTGAGGTCTGGGGCGGCGCCACGTTCGATGTGGCCTACCGGTTTCTCAAGGAATGTCCCTGGGACCGACTCGAGAGAATCCGTTCGGCCTGCCCCCGGCCCCTTCTCCAGATGCTGCTGCGGGGATCCAATGTCCTAGGGTACCGCAACCAGCCCGACAACCTGATCCGGGCCTTCATCCGTGAGGCGGCCCGTGGTGGCGTGGATGTTTTCCGCTGTTTTGATGCGCTCAATGACACCGAGAACCTGAAGGTGGCGCTGGAGTCGGTGCGCGAGGAGGGTGGTATCGCCGAGGCCACCCTTTGCTACACCGGAGATGTGGCCGATCCCGCCCGCAAGAATTACCCCCTTTCCTACTATGTGGATTTGGCGGGGCGCCTGCAGGCCATGGGTGCCGACATGATCGCCATCAAGGACATGGCCGGCCTGCTCACGCCCCGGGCCGCAAAGATCCTGGTGACGGCGCTCAGGCAGGCCGTGCCGGTGCCGGTGCACCTGCATACGCACGACACCTCTTCGATGGGGGGAGCCACCCTGCTGGCAGCCTCAGAGGCCGGAGTGGATGTGGTGGATGTCGCCATGGGCCCCTTCAGTGGGCTCACGAGCCAGCCCAATCTCGGCTCGCTCTGCGCCAACCTGCGCGGCACACCCCGCGACACCCTGGTGGATGCCAAGGCTCTGGCGCCCCTTGAGAGCTATCTTCAGGGTGTCCGCGAGGACTACGCCGAATACGAGAGCGGACTCAAGAGCGGCTCATCGCTGGTGTATTTCCACGAGATCCCCGGGGGGCAGTATTCCAATCTTCTTCCTCAGGCCAAGGCCCTCGGGCTCGAGAGCCGCTGGCTGGAGGTGCTCACGGCCTACCACGACGCCAACCTGTTGATGGGCGATCCGGTGAAGGTGACTCCCACCTCCAAGGCCGTGGGGGACATGGCCCTGTTCATGATGTCGCAGAATCTCACACCCCGCGATGTGGCCGAAGGCGAGGGCGACCTGGCCTGGCCGGCCAGCGTCAAGGATTTCTTCATGGGGATGATGGGTCGGCCCCATCTCGGGTATCCCGAGAAGCTCCGCAAGAGGGTGTTGGGGGGCGAAAAGCCTATCGAGGGCCGTCCGGGGGCCATGTTGCCACCGGCGGATTTCGAACTGGCCCGCAAGGAACTCAACGAACTTCTAGGCCGTCCGGCCCTGGAGCGCGAGGTGATGGCGCATCTTTTGTTTCCCCCGGTGTTCCGCGACTTCACCAAGCACCAGCACCGCTTCGGCGACACCTCCATCCTCGACACCCACCTCTTTTTCCACGGTGTGGCCCTGGGGAAGGAGGTCCAGGTGGAGATTGAGAGGGGCAAGACCCTGATCGTGAAGCTTCTCGCGATCGGCGAGCCGGATGCCAAGGGTGAGAGACCTTTCCACTTCGAGCTCAACGGGTTCCCCCGTGTGCTCACCATCCGCGACGAAAGAATCGCCTCGAAGACCCCCGAGAGGCGCAAGGCCGTCAAGGGCCGCGAGGCCGAATCGGGTTCGCCGGTTCCCGGCAAGGTCAGCAAGGTCCTGGTGGAGGCTGGGATGAAGGTGGCCAAGGGCCGTGGTCTCTTTGTGGTGGAGGCCATGAAGATGGAGACGCAGGTCTCGGCCAAGGTGGATGGCACGGTTTCGGAGATTCTCCTCAAGGCCGGCGACCCCGTGGAATCCGGCGACCTCGTGGTGGTGCTTGCCCCCTGAATTGGCCGTGTGGTCGACGGCCCGCAAGGCCCTCAAGGGATGCGATCCTCGTGTGGATGCCCTTCTCCGGTCCGCCGGCCCTTGCACGCTCCGGCCCCGCAGAGACCATTTCGAGACGCTCTGCCACAGCATCGTCTCACAGCAGCTGAGCACCAAGGCCGCGGCCACCATCTGGAGACGGCTGAGGGAGGTCCTTCTCGCGCAGGGTTCTGGCCTCAGGCGGGTGGAGCCGGGTTTGCTAAGGCATTTCGGCGACACCCAGGTGCGCTCTTGCGGGATCAGCTCGCAGAAGCTTGGTTACCTTCGTGATCTTGATGCGCGAGCTTCCTCAGGAGCCCTTGCCCTCAAGTTCTCCTCATCGATGGATGACGAGGCCGTCATCTTGAACCTCACCGAGGTCAAGGGTATCGGCGTCTGGACGGCCCAGATGTTCCTCATCTTCTCGCTCAACCGCCCCGACGTCTTCCCGGTGGGTGATCTCGGGATCCGCGAGGCCATGAAGCGCGTATGGAAGCTTAAGACCCGCGATGATCACCCCAAGCTCGAACGTCTGGCCTCCGCCTGGCAACCCCACCGCACCCTGGTTACTTGGGCCCTGTGGCGTAGCCTCGACAACAAGCCTTGAATCCATTCCCTCCCCCTCTTGGGGGGAGGGTCAGGGTGGGGGGGTTACTGAACAGACCCTTGAACCCACCTTGCATAAGCCTCCAACACCCCCGCCGTCTTCAATTCCAACCACTCGGGACATTCGTAGGGGTGGTCCTTCTTGAGGGACGCGCGGATTTTTTTGGCGCCGGCAGCCGTGGTTTTCACCAGGAGGAGGCATTCCTTCGAGGATTCGATTTTGTTTTTCCAGCGGTAGGTGGATTGGATGCCCGGGATTGTGGAAACGCAGGCGGCATGGCCGCGCTCCACCCAAAGGGCCGACAGTTTCTTGGCTGTCTTGGAGTCAGGGACGGTGGTGAGGCAGAGAAGGAGGGTCATTCAAATTTCCCGTGCCACACCGGACCTTGAGGCGTATCACGCACTACGAGACCGTGTGCCAGAAGTTCAGCCCGAAGGCGGTCACTTTCCTTGAAATCCTTGCGGGCCCTCGCGGCCTCGCGTTCCTTCATCAGGGCCTGGGACTTTTCATCGAGGGCGGGAGGGGCGCATGAGGCGAGCCCTAGACCGAGGACGCGGTCGAAATCCAGGAGCAGGGCCAGCTTGGTGGGTTCCTTGATGGAAGAATCCTTGGCCACATCCCATGCCAGGGCCAGGGCCGCCGGCATGTTCAGGTCATCTTCGAGGGCCCGATTGAAGGCTTCGGTGCGCGTCTCCACGGCAGCGGCATCCACCTTGCCCGGGACACCCTTCCAACTCAGCAGCCGCTGGGTCAAGTTCTCATAGGCGCTTCGCGCCGCCGTGGCAGCTTCCCAGGTGAAGTTCAGGGGTGAACGGTAGTGGGCCCCCAGGCAGAAAAAGCGGTAGTGCTCGGGCTTGAAGCCCTTTGCGAGGAAGGTCTTGAGCGAAAGAAAGTCGCCGGTTGACTTGCTCATCTTGGCACCCTCGCCGTTGACCAGGAACTCGCCATGGAGCCAGGTGCTCACCCAGCGGTGCCCAAGGGCGCATTCGCTCTGGGCAATCTCGTTCGAATGGTGCACGGGGATGAGGTCGGTGCCGCCCGTGTGGATGTCGAAGCGCTCGCCAAGATACTGCGTGGCCATGGCCGAGCACTCGATGTGCCAACCCGGAAAGCCGCGGCCCCAGGGGGAATCCCATTGCATGGCCTGGTTGGGGAACTTGGTGGAGCTGGTGGTGAACCACAGGGCAAAGTCGGCGGGATGCCGCTTGCGGCTGTCGGCCTCGATGCGGGCCCCCGCCTGGTTGCGGTCGAGGTCGAGCTTGCCGAGCTTGGCGTAGTCGGGAAACTTGGAGATGTCGAAATAGACATTCCCGTCCACCGTGTAGGTGAAACCCTTGCTTTCGAGAGTCTTCACCATGTCCTGCATGGCCTGGATATGTTCGGTGGCCCGGCAGAGCACATGGGGTCTTTTGAGTCCCAGGAGCGTGATGTCGTTGAGGAAGAGTTCCTCGTAGTGACGGGCCACCTCCCAGACGGTCTTCTTCTCCCGCTGGGCCCCCTTGAGCATCTTGTCATCGCCCTCGTCGGCGTCGCTCTCGAGGTGGCCCACGTCGGTGATGTTCATCACATGCCGCACCGAAAAGCCAAGGAACTCCAGCGAGCGCCTCAAGAGGTCAGCAAAAAGAAAGGATCTCAGGTTCCCAAGGTGCACCTCATGGTAGACGGTGGGACCGCAAGAGTAGATCGAGACCTTGCCGACTTCAAGCGGTGCGAAAGGTTCCCTCGCGCGGGTCAGGGTGTTGAAGAACTCAAGGGACATTCAGGCCCAGAGATTGAGGTGATGACCCACGGACCCGGAGGGATCGTAGCTTGGTGCCGAATTGGCGGCGGAAGGCCCTGGCACATGCCCCATGGCGGCGGATACGACAGCCATCACCCTCTGCCCTTGGGTCATTCTGGCCGACATGGAGGAAAACTCCTGGGCGTTGAGGGAGCCTACGTCGGAGAAGGAATTCATGTCCCCATTTTACCCTTGCCTGTGGACGTTGCAGGAAATGAAGGAGAGACCATCGTCATTCTGCCTATTTTCGGCGTCTCTTGGGGGATTTTCCTCTCAAACGAGAAGGTCCAGTTGGAGCCCAATGCCTTGGGGGTTATAGCCAGGGGCCTTGTTGGCCGTAGCCGCACCACCCACACGACCCACATCACTGGCTACCTCAGAGAGAACCTTTGGGCCTTGGGCCATCTGGGAGCTGATCCTTGAAAACTGCTGGGTGTTCAGGGAACCGATATCCGTGATGGAGCTCATTCATTCATTTTAACCATGGCGGCCAAAGCGGGCTTGGAGAACCAGAGAGGCCTTGCGCCAACGTCCAATTTTGAGGGTTCCCTTCAGGCTGCTGAGGGGATCAGCTCTTAATAGTTCGAGATATTCGCGGTAGACGAGTCCCAGAGCCCGGGGGCAGAAGCGGGAGTCTTTCCTCACCAGACGGTAGAGTGGCTTGGCTTTTTCATAGTAGGTGAGGGCCCTGTCGGCCTGGAAGCGCATGAATGCCGAAACCTGGGAAGGATTCTTCACCTTCACAAGGTCCTCGGGGGTGATCCCGAAATCATTGAAATCCTCCTGGGGAAGATACTGCCGGCCACGCTGATGGTCCTCTCGAAGGTCGCGCAGGATGTTCGTTAGCTGGAGGGCGATGCCCAGGTTGCGGGCGTGTTCCCGGGCGTTGGGGCTGGTGTAGCCAAAGACCTCCAGGCTGGCCAAGCCCACGGTGCCCGCCGCCAGGTAGCAGTATTCCTCGGTATCGGTCCATGTGTCATACCCCGTGGGCCCCTCATCGCGACGCATACCTTCAATTAGCTCGTGCAGGAGGGGGGTGATGGCCCTGTGGTGCCTGAGCGTAAGGGCCAGGGCGCCCCAGGGATCGTCCCCATCGGGTTGGGGACCCTTCGAGCAGTCTTCCAGGCGTCCAGAAAGGTCCCTTAGGCTCATGGTCATATGGCTACCATCAACGATGTCATCAGCCAGACGGGCGAAAGAATACAGGGCGAAAAGGGAGGTTCGTTTGCTTTCAGGCAAGAGTCTAAGGGCGGCCTGGAAATTTCCCGCCCTGCGGATGACGATGCTCTGGCAGTAACGTTCGGATCGTGGCGACCGCATCAGCGGCCCCCCAGCCCCAATTTCTTGATCCGGTAGTTCAGGGAGGCGACCTGTACGCCCAGGAGGCGGGCGGCCGTATTCTTGTCGCCGGCGGATTTTTCGAGGGCTTTGAGAATGTACATTTTTTCTATTTCATCAAGATGGGCGTGGAGGTCGATACCGGCGTCGGGAATGTCGAAACCCTGGGCAGGGGGCTCGGCGCTCACCTTTATTTTCTTGAGGCGGTCCTCAAGGTCCTCGACATCGATTTTGGTGCTGTCCGGCGAGGCCAGGGCGAGGGAGCGCTGGATGGTGTTCTCCAGCTCGCGGACATTCCCGGGCCACTCATAGTTCAGAAAGATTTGCTTCACCTTGTCCGTCATCCCCGTGATCTTCGAACGCATCTTCGGGCCGTAATGTCCGATGAAGAAGTCTGCCAGGAGGAGGATGTCGTCACCCCTCTCGCGCAGAGCGGGGAGGGTGATCGGGATCACATTCAAGCGGTAGTACAGATCCTCACGGAAGTTGCCTTTCTTCACCTCGTCCTGAAGGTTGCGGTTCGTGGCACACACAAAGCGGACATCCACCTTGGTGGCCTTGTTAGCACCCACCGGGATGAACTCCTTTTCCTCCAGGAGGCGGAGGAGCTTGACCTGGAGCGCGAGGGGCATCTCCCCGATTTCATCGAGGAAGAAGGTGCCCCCATCAGCCACCTCCACCAGTCCCTTCTTGGTGCGGTCCGCGCCGGTGAAAGAGCCTTTCATGTGACCGAACAGCTCGCTCTCGAGCAAGGTGGCCGTGAAGGCCCCGCAGTTGACGCTCACAAACGGGCCGGTGTGGCGGAGGGAGTTGGTGTGCAGTGCAGAGGCCACAAGTTCCTTGCCGGTACCGCTTTCCCCCTGGATCAGCACCGTGCTTTCGGTGTGGGCCACACGGCGCACCATGGTGAAGACATCCTGAATCACCTTGCTCTTACCCACCAGCCTCCAGGTGGAGGTGGCAGGGGCTCCCTTGGTCTTGAGCTTGAGGGCCCTTTCCACGGCGTTGCGGATATCGGTGTTGTCGAAGGGCTTCTTGATGTAGTCGTAGGCCCCGGCCCTGAGGGCCCGCGTGGCGTTTTCCCAGGCGCTGAAGGCCGTGGTCACCACAATGACAGTCTGGGGAGAAATCTCTTTGATCTTTTCCAGGAGCTCAAGGCCATCCATGCCGGGAAGTTTGATGTCTTGGATCACCAGGTCGTAGGACTTTTCCCGGATCATCTCCAGAGCCCTTTCAGCCGAATCCGCCATGTCGAGGTCGTGGCCCTTGAGAACGGCCCTGAGGGCCTCGCGGATGGAGGCTTCGTCGTCAACAACAAGGAGGCGTGGGGTGTCGGGCATGGCGGTTAGTCTACGCCGGTGCCGGGGGGAATTCCACCTCCACCACACTGCCGCCTTCGGGTCGGTTGAGGATGCGGGCGGAACCGCCATGGTCCCGGGCCACACGCTCGACCATGGCCAATCCAAGACCGGTTCCATCGGCCCGCGTGGTGACGAAGGGCGTGAAGGGCGAGGCCAGGATTTCGGGGGCGAACCCCGGTCCGTCATCGGTGATCTGGAGAACCACCCGTCCCGGTTTGGTCCGCGCACCCACGGTTACCTTCGATCCCTGACCGGAGGATTCCATCGCCTGCAGGGCGTTGAGAACCAAGTTCACCAGCACCTTCTTCACCTGCTCCCTGTCGGCCAGGAGCCTGATCGTCTCGGGGACTTCACGACGAAGCTCCACCGATCCCCGTCGAGGATCATGGTCGAGGAGCTCAAGAACCTCGTCGACCACACCAGCCAGGCGGAAGCTTGTGGAGATCTTGGGGCGCGGCTTGGAGAAGTCGAGGAATTCACCCACAATGCGGTCCAGGCGGTCGCTTTCCCTGAGCACCAGGTCCAGGAGCGACTGGTGGGAGGCGTTGAGGGAACGGGCTTCCTCGCGGAGTGTCTGGACGCCGCTGCGCAGGGCGGCCAGGGGATTGCGCAGCTCGTGGGCCAGTCCGGCGGCGATCACCTCGATGGTCTCACCCCGGCGTTTTTCGGATCGCATGCGCTCGATTTCCCGGCGTTCGCGGATGTCGGTGAGCGTGAGGATCATGCCCCGGCCCCCGTAACGGGGATCCTCCAGCGGTGCGGCCTGGCATTCCACGGGCATGACGGATCCGTCCGTTTGGATGTCGATTTCCCTCAAGTCATGGCGTCCCGAAAAGACGCGCTCCTGCACGGACTCAGGAAACCCGGCCTCCGTCACCAGGCGGAGTGTGGGGTCGCCCTCAATGTCCAGGAGCCGGCGCAGGGCGCCATTGCAAAAGGCCACCCGGCCTTCGTTGTCGGTCACCAGCACGCCCTGTTCAAGGTTTTCCAGGATGTCGCGGGTGGCCACCCTCGCCCGGCCCAGGCTTTCGGCCAGTCTCCCCGCGAGCTCCCCCATCATCACCAGGAGGGCGCAGAACAGTACCGCTTTGCCGATCACGGATCCGAGGGAAAGATCGTGGGGCCAGGCCCACGGCTCCACCACATAGTGCAACCGGATCGAGGCCATGGAGGCACTGAGGTAGAGTCCGGCGCTGATGCTGATCCCGGTGGAGGCCGCCACGGACATGGCCCTTGCCGCGCGCCTTCCAAGGAGGATGGCACTGGTGGCCACAAGGGCGTGGATCATCGGCAGGGCCACACTCTCCAGGCCGCCTGTCTGATGCAGGAAGCAGATCAGCAGGATCAGGTCGCCCGAGGCCTGCCACACTAAGAAGCGTCGCACATTGCGGATGTGCGAATGCAGGATCAGGGAGACAAGGGTCAGAACCCCGGCGGCGCCGCTGAGCCAGAAAAAAACCTTGAGGGCCTCGTCGAAGGTCTTGAAACCTTCCCAGGCATGGAAGGTGACGGTGCCAAGGAAGATGAGGAGGAAGAAGAGCCTGAGGCCGTGCACCCAGCGTCCACGGAGCCTCAGGGTCTCGCCATGCAGGGGCGTCATGCCCTACATGTGGCTGGGAGCGTCGAAGATGGGCAGGAAGATCGCCAGCACGATGCCGCCAACAATGATGCCCATGGCGCCAATCATGATGGGCTCAATCAGGGAGGTCAGGCTCTTGATGGCCTGCTCGACCTGCGAATCATAGAACTCGGAAACCTTGCCCAGGAGCTGTTCGAGTGCCCCCGACTTTTCGCCGATGCTGATCATGCGCGTGACCATGAGGGGGAAGACGCCGCACTGGGAGAGGGGCCCCGAGAGTTCGTTGCCCTCCCTGACGTTGTCGCGGGCGGCCAGGATGGCTTCCTCGAGGAGCACATTCCCGGAGGTGGCGGCCACGATCTCCAGAGCCTGCAGGATGGGCACGCCGGAGGACAGGAGGGTGGAGAAGGTGCGCGAGAAGCGGGAGATGGCGACCTTGGTGGCAATGGGTCCGATGATGGGCGCCTTGAGAGCCAGGGAATCCCACATCCTCTGGCCCTTCTTCGTCTTTTTGCCGAACTTGACCCCGAAGAAGAGGCCAACACCACCAATGGCCCAAAGAGCGAAATTGCTAGTCATGCTCCTGGAAATGGCCAACACGATCTGTGTGGGGGCGGGCAGCGGCGCACCCAGGGCAGTGAAGATCTCCTCGAACTGGGGAACCACCACCGCCATCAGGAAGACGGCGATGCCCAGCACCATGACCAGCGAGATCACCGGGTAGGTCATGGCACTCTTGATCTCGCCCTTGAGTTTGGCCGACTCCTCCATGTAGCCCGCCAGACGGTCGAGAATGGTGTCGATCTGGCCGGAGGCCTCGCCGGCCTTCACCATGTTCACATAGATCTTCTCGAAGACCTTGGGGTGGGCTGCCAGCGATTCGGAGAGGTCGTTGCCCGTGCGCACGCTCTCGACGACGGTCCTGAGCACGTGGGAAAAACCGGGGTCCTCGGCCTGTTCGCTCATGATCTCTAGGCCCTCGAGCAATGGGATGCCCGCTCCGATCATCGTGCACATCTGCCGGGTGAACACCGCCAAGTCCTCGGGTTTGACCCTGGCGTTGGGGGGCTTCTTGGGTTTGGCGGCTTTGGTTTTATCGGTCCGGACCTGAATGGTAAGGTTGACAATGCCCTGGCCGCCCAGCTTCTTGGTGGCCTCGTCCTTGCTGTTGGCCTCCAGCTGGCCCGACACGGGTTTGCCGCCGCGTTTGCCGGTATAGACGAAGGTGGTCATTTCAGGATAGAAATGAGTTTGAGGAAGCTCTCAGAGGCCATGTGGATCTTCCACTGGCCATCCTCCTCCATCAGGCTCACATACTCGTCGCCCTTCACGCTCCGGAGGAAGGCCACGGCATAGATGCCCTGGGGGCTGACCCGCTGGATCTGGGAGGTGGCCGCGACGCGGGCGTATTCATCGCCTTCGCGGGCCCAGTGTTTTTTCATATCCTCGAGAGTGCGCTCCTTGCGCAGTGTGGAAGAGAGCATCGCGTAGACGCCCTCCACATCCTTGGCGATGAGCCTGTCGAGGTAAGCCTGTATGACAGGCGTCACCTTCGATTCCAAGCGCCTTTGTTCCTTTGCGAGGAGCTCGCGGCGTTTGGTGGCATCATCCTTCTCTTCGCAGGAAACCAGGGATGCCACAAGGGGAAGGGCCAGGGCCCAAGCGAGCAGAAGGCGGGGCATCACATCTCCTTGAGCATCAGGCGATTGAGTTCCTCGATGTCGGTGGTGCGCTCCATGGCTGTTTCACGCGTGATCTTGCGTTCCTTCACCAACTTGGCAAGGGAGGCATTCATTGTCATCATGCCGTGCTTGCCACCCGTTTGGATATGGGAGTAGATCTGGTGGATCTTGTTGTCGCGCACCAGGGCACGGATGGCGCTGTTGCACACCATGACCTCGGCGCAGAGGGCGCGCCCCTTGCCGCTGGATGTGGGCAGGAGCTGTTGGCAGAACACCCCTTGGAGGGTGAAGCTCAGCTGGGTGCGGATCTGCTGCTGTTGGTGGGCGGGGAACACGTCGACGACCCGGTTGATGGTCTGGGTGCAGTCGGAGGTGTGGAGAGTCCCGAAGGTCAGGTGACCCGTTTCCGCCAGGGTGAGGGCGGCCTCGATGGTCTCCGTGTCCCGCATTTCACCGATCAGCACCACATCGGGGTCCTGACGGAGGACGCTACGGAGGGCCTTATGGAAGGCCAGGGTGTCCGTGCCGACCTCGCGCTGATTGAACAGGCACTTCTTGTTGCGGTGCACGAACTCGATGGGGTCCTCGATGGTGATGATGTGCTCGTTGCGGCTGTCGTTGATGTAATCGATCATGGCTGCCAGCGTGGTGCTCTTTCCAGATCCCGTGGCCCCTGTCACCAGGATCAGGCCCTTGGGCATGCTCAGGAGTTCCACGCAGACATCGCGGGGCAGGCCGAGTTTGTCGATGCCCTTGATGTCGGTGGGGATGATCCGGAGCACGGCGCCCACAGCGCCGCGCTGGACGAAGACGTTGGTGCGGAAGCGGCCCAGGCCCTGGATCCCGAAACTCATGTCGAGCTCCAGTTCCTTTTCGAAACGGGCCACCTGCTCGCCGTTGAGGATGGAGTAGACGATGTTCTTCGTCTCCTCGGCATGCAGGCTGGGGTGTTCCGTCGGCAGAAGCTCGCCATCGACACGGATCCTGGGAGGGGATCCGGCTGTGACGTGCAGGTCGCTGCCGCCTTTTTCCACCATCAGCTGGAGCAGTTCCTCGATGCTGACGGAGGCGGTCACTTCACAACCTTATTTGCAGAGGACCAGTTCGACGCGGCGGTTCTTGCTCTTGCCTGATTCCGAAGCGTTGGAGGCCGCGGGGCGGTGGGGACCATAGAAGGCGCCGCTGAGGCGCTCGGACTTCACCTTGCCGTCGTTCATCAGGTTCAAGAGAACGCTGCGGGCCCTCTCGGCGGAGAGCTGGTAGTTGTCGGCATAGTGGCTCTTCTTGATCGGATCGGAGTCGGTGTGACCCTCGACGATCACCTTGAATTCACCGTACTGTCCGTTCAGGACGCCGGCAACCGTGGAGAGCGAGGCCTTGCCCTTGCTGGTGAGCTCATGCTTCCCGGAGGCGAAGAAGACGTTGTTCGGAAGAATCAGGCACATTTGGCCGTTGCGTTCGGTGACCTCGATGTCGGTGCCCTTCATGGAATCACGGAGGCTGTTGAGCTTGGCTTCACGGGCGGCCTTTTCAGCCTTGAGTTTTTCCAGGTCGCTGGCAGTAAGGTTGAGGTCCTTCTGGGCCCCCTCAAGCTGAAGGCGGAGGCGCTCGTTTTCCTCCTCGGTGTCCTGGATCCTCTTGTTCAGGTCGGCATTCTCCAGCTGAAGCTGGTACCAGGGGGTCTGGCAGGCTGAAAGGGCCAGGGCCAGGATCATCATGAGGGGGGTCTTGATTGCCATGGGGGGGTCTCCTGCTTTTCTTCTCTATATAAGCTTAAAAATCATTATAGCCCCGGCGTCCGGCCCCGACCCAGATACGTCAGGGCGGCGTGGATCAGGGGGCCCTTGATGAGGAAGGTCAGGAGGGCTCCCACAGCCAGGTGGGGGCCGAAGGGGATATGCCGGGTGCGCTTGACTAGGAAGGTGAGGATCCCCACAAAGGACCCCATGAGGGAGGCCAAAACGAGGGTGATCAGAACTCCTTCAACCCCCAGAAAACCTCCCAGGGTTGCCAGGAGCTTCACATCCCCGAATCCCATGGCTTCTTTCCTGAAGACTCTCTCCCCGATGAGGCCCAGTCCCCAGAGCAACCCGCCTCCCAGGGCGATCCCGGCCAAGGAAGAACCCAAGGCCATGGTCCAGGAGGATTCTCGGGCCAGTGCGAGGGGGGGATTGCCATGGAGAAGAGCTGCACCCAGGACGGGTTCCGTCATGATCTCCGGTACCACAATGGCCAGGGCGGGCCCCAGACCCATCAGATTCAGGGAGATCTCATCGGGAATGATCATGTGTTCCAGGTCGACGGCCGTGACCACGAGGGTGGAGGCGGTCAGAAGCCAGCCCGCCCCAAGGATCAGGGCCGATTTCCATAAGGGCAGTGGGGCAAGTTGGGGAGCCAAGACGATGCTGATGCCGGCGAGAGCGAGAGCGGTGAGGGCTTCCACGGCGGGATATCGCACGCTGATGGGGGCCCGGCACAGCCGGCATTTGGCGAACAACAGTAGCCAGCTCAGGAGCGGGATATTGTCGTACCAAGCGATGGCACCCTTGCAGGAGCCGCAACGGGATCGGGGCGCCACCACAGATTCATTCGCCGGCCAACGGGCAATGCAGACGTTGAGGAAACTGCCAATGCAAAGTCCCACCATGAGGATGGCCAGGAGGCCGAGGGGAGTGTTGACCAGGACGATGGGATTCACACCCTAAGGTCGGCGGTTCCCGCGCCGATTTCTCTGCGGAAGGGACGAAGGGCCGGGGCCACCTCGGTCCGGAGAAATGTCGTGGTCTGCTCGGGGGCCCGACCCACGTAGCGGCGCCCATCAAGCAGGCCCTTCCAATTGAGGGGGAGACGGGAGAAGGCGGGGTCCGCCTTCAAGCGGCTGATCAAATCGATGGGTTCGCCTGTTTCCTTAGTTCGGCGTGCCGAGGCATGGCTGTGGCTGCGGATCACCTCATGGAGTTCCTGCCTGTCGCCGCCATGCTTGACGGCGGCCATCAGGATGTTTTCCGTGGCCATGAACGGAAGTTCGGCCTGGAGGTGTTTCTCGATCACCGCGCGGTTCACGATCAATCCGCCCGACACGTTGTCGAGGATCAGCAGGACGGCATCGGCCGCAAGAAAGGCCTCGGGGACGCTGAGCCTCTTGTTGGCGCTGTCGTCCAGCGTGCGTTCGAACCACTGCGTGGCCGCGGTGAAGGCTGCATTCTGGACGCTGTTGATGAGGAAGCGGCCCAGCGAGGTGGCCCTTTCGGCGCGCATGGGATTGCGTTTGTAGGCCATGGCGGAAGAGCCGATCTGGTCCTTTTCAAAGGGCTCCTCCACTTCCCTAAGATGGGCCAGGAGCCTGAGATCATTGGCGATGCGGTGCGCGCTCTGCCCGATCCCGCTGAGCACGGAAAGGATGCGGGCATCCACCTTGCGGCTGACGGTCTGGCCCGTCACACCGTAGCTGGCGGGGAACCCCAGGCGTTTGGCCAGGCGGCGGTCCAACTCCTCGCATTTGCGGTGGTTGCCCTCGAAGAGTTCGAGGAAGCTGGCCTGGGTTCCCGTGGTGCCCTTGGCCCCGCGGCACTTGAGGTGCTTGAGCTGGTGGTTCAGGTCCTCCAGGTCCATCAGGAGTTCCTGGATCCATAGGCAGGCGCGCTTGCCCACGGTGGTGGGTTGGGCGGGCTGGAAGTGGGTGAACCCGAGGGTGGGGATGGAGCGGGTCTTCGTGGCGAAGCGGCCCAGCTTGTCGATCACACCCACGAGCCGGCGCCGCAGGAGCAGAAGTCCCTCGCGCATCTGGATGAGGTCGGTGTTGTCGCCGACAAAGGCGCTGGTGGCGCCCAAGTGAAGGATGCCCTTGGCTTCCGGAACCTTGGCGGCGTAGGTGTGAATATGGGCCATCACGTCATGGCGAAACTTCTTCTCCAATTTTTCGGCCAGCTTGAAGTCGATGGCGTGCTGGTGTTTCTTGAGGGCCTGGATCTGCTTTTTGGTGATGCGAAGGCCGAGTTCCCTCTGCACGTCCGCCAGTTCGATCCACAGGTGCCTCCAGGTGCTGAACTTGAAGCCGGGGGAGAAAATGCGGCTCATCTCCCGCGAGGCGTAACGGGTCACCAGGGGGTTGTCGTAGTGGTCGGTGTCGCTCATGCCGTCTCCTGAAGTTCTTGGCCAAGTTGTTGGCACTCCCATTCAAGTTCGTGCCCAAGGTCCAGATGCCGGCATGTCTCCAGCTCGGCCTGTGCCTCCATTTTTTTTCCCGATCTCAGGAGCAGTCGGGCGCGTTGAAACCTCAGGAAAGGGTCGCGGCCATGGATCCCCAGGCCCCGGGTGGCCATCTCAAGGGCCTCGGTGCCCTGGGGCTTCATGGAAAGCGTCAGCAAGACCTCATAAAACTCCTGGGTTTTGGGTCCGTCGGCGGGTGCGTAGGGCGACTCAAAATGCCGGTCAAGCAGGCTCGTCAGAGAGGCAAGAACAAACATCAGTACGGCGCTGGCTCTGGCCAGAAAGAGGGAGGTGGGTTTCATCCCCAGGAGCCCGCCCTCCATGGGCGCGTGGGGGTTTTCCAACAAGGTTTCGGCCAGTGTAAAGGCCGCCACTGCACCCAAGGCCGTGAGGGCATACAGGGTTCCCTCGATGCGGCGGAGGCCCAGCCATTGGGCGCGGCCGGGGAGGAGAAGGTTGAGGCCAAAACTCATGACAGGGATTCTAACGCATGTCTACAATACCCCCATGACCCGTTCAGACGACCTGTTCCATGAGGCCCAGAAAGTCCTTGTCGGGGGCGTGAACTCGCCCGTCCGATCCTTCAGGGGTGTGGGCAGTTCCCCCCTGGTGTTTCGTTCCGGCTCCGGGGCCCATCTGGAGGATGTGGATGGCAAAAAATACATCGACTTTGTCGGTTCCTGGGGGCCGCTGATCCTGGGGCATGCACCCGAGGTGGTGAGAGTGAGACTGGAGGCGGCTCTGAAAAGGGGATGGACTTTCGGGGCCTGCGTTGAAAGCGAGGCTCAGCTGGCGCGAGCCGTTCTTCTGAGGCATCCGGGACTCGACAAGATCCGGTTCGTGAACTCCGGCACGGAGGCGACCATGAGTGCGCTTCGTCTGGCCAGAGGAAAGACGGGACGCGAAGATGTCGTGAAATTTGCCGGCGGGTACCACGGACATGTGGATGCGCTGTTGGTGGAAGCGGGAAGTGGCCTGGCCACATTGGGGACTCCGTCGTCCCTCGGGATTCCCGCCTCGGTGGCGGGCTCAACGCATGTCCTGCCCTACAACGATGCCACCGCCCTGGAGAATTTTCTCAGGAAAGCCGGCGAGCGGGTCGCAGCGGTGATCGTGGAGCCCGTGGCGGGCAACATGGGGTTGGTACCCCCGACCGAGGAGTTTCTGGGAGCCTTGAGAAGAGCGCACGAACTTTCAGGCGCCCTCCTTATTATGGATGAGGTGATGACGGGATTCCGCGTGGGCTACCAGAGTGCCCGCGGTCGCTTCAACCTCCCTGGCGATATTGTCACCTTCGGCAAGGTGATCGGCGGCGGCCTGCCCGTGGGGGCTTATGCTGCCCGCGCCGAGCTGATGGATCTGGTGGCTCCTTTGGGTGGGGTGTACCAAGCGGGTACGCTGAGCGGGAATCCCCTGGCAATGGAGGCGGGGCTGGCCACGGTGGAAAACCTGACCCGCGCTACCTATGAAGTGTTTGAAAAATTAGGGCGCGAGTTTGCCAAGGATCTTGCCGCCATTTTCAGGGAGCACTCCGTGCCGGCCCAGGTGCATCAGGTGGGTTCCATGCTAGGGTTTTTCCTCACGGAGAAACCCGTGAAGAATTTTGCGGAGGCTTGCACCACGGACACGGCACTTTATTCCAGGATGTTCAAGGCGGCGCTGGAAGAGGGCGTGTACCTGCCTCCCAGTGCTTACGAAACGTTCTTTCTATCCACGGCCCATGATGCCACGGTGCTCAATGAGGCTTTGTCCAAGCTTGAAAGAGCGTTGAAGAGGTCGTTGCAATAGGCAGCGGCCCCACCGTGCCATCGCGCAAAAATTGGAATGCCATGACAGACGCATCATCCTCAACGAATGTCAGACGCCGACAAGGTCTTTGGATCCTCGCCATGGTGATCCTTTGTTGGTCGGGGATCGTGGTCTGGCTCAGAACCATGACGGAAAAAGTGGGACCGCAGGATTTCGTGTCGGCCGAGGCCATCGGCCTTGCGGTGGCCGGAACACTGTGGTGCCTGTTGGTCCCTGGGCACACGATGAAGGTGGCTCCCAAAAATTATCCCGGGATCCTGGCCGTGGCCCTGACCACCAGCTTTGCCGCTCTGTACCTTTGGTTCGAGGGTTTCCGGCGTACCAGCACGGTCACGGCCACCTTTCTCGGTCACACCCAGATTGTCTTCATCGCCCTCCTGGGGGCCTGGCGGCTCGGCGAGCGGATGAAAAAGGGTGAGATGGCGGGTGCGGGACTCATGATCCTCAGCGCCCTGCTTGTGTCTTCAAGGTACCTCGAGGATCTATGGGCCATGCGATTCGGCAACACGGGCGATCTCATGGTGATGGGAGCCACTGTGCTGTGGGCCTATGGGGCCGTGGTCAGCAAGCAGTTGATGGACCGGATGAAGGGGGCCGAGATCCTGGCCTGGAGAGGCCTCATTTCATCGGTGGCGGCAGTGGCTGTGGCCCACTTCATGTTCGGCACCTGGGTCTATGATCACCCTTTCCTCCTCCTCTATAGCGGCTTGGTGGGTGTGGGTTTCCTGGGCTATTACCTGGCCCTTGAACGATTGCAGGCCAATGAGGTGGCCACCTGGGAGATTGCGACGCCCTTTGCGACCATGGTGTTGGCCTATGTGTTCATCGGCGAAGAACCCACGGCGCTGCAGCTCTTGGGGGGTGGGGTGTTGGGAGCCGGCATGTGGCTGTTCACCCGGCCATGATGGAGACTCTGGGTTCCGCGATTCTTCTTGGGATCCTCTGTCTTGGAGCAGTTGTATGGGACACCTCATCCATCGAGCCTTTGGGGCCGGTGAAGGATCTTCCCCTCATGGTGGGCGCACTCCTTCTCCTTCCCTGGCTGGCTTCAAGAGGCGGGTTCATGAAGGTCGTAAACGCTCCCTTGGTCCGGTCGTTGTTGGCCCTGCTATTGGCAACCGTGATTTCTGCGGTCGGTGCCATCAACATGCCGGCGGCCCGGGAGGAGATCCTGCGCCTGGGATGCCTTGTGATCGTGGCCCTTGCCTCGATGCAGGTCTCGTGGACAGCCGGGAGACTCCGGGTCCTCGCGCTGCTCGCGCTATTGGGAGCGGGAGTGAACGCGGCCCTTGTTCTTGCCGAGCACCAGGACCTTGGCTGGAAGTTTTTCACGCGAGAGAACAGATTGCTCGGTCTCTTCAGTCACCAGAACGACCTGGCGCAGTTTCTTTCAATTGTGATCTTGATGGGATTTGTGGGAATGCCATCAGAAGCCCCCCACTCTCCTAGAGGAGGAGATGTGTTGCGGTGCTTGCTTATGTCGCTTGCCTCCATTGCTTTGGTGCTCACACTCTCACGGGGAGCCTGGCTTGGCACACTGGCGGGGCTGGCGTTCCTCCTGTGGGGTCGCTCCGGGGTCGTGGCGGATGTGAAGCTCAGGGCCCTGCCCTTGGTCGCCATGGTGCTGGGAATTTCCCTTGGAGCCCTTCTTGTGATGGGAGATGCCACGGGTGAGAAAAACCTGAGTCCGTTGAAAACCAAGAGCGACTTGAAGGCTCTCACCAAGGACAGTGGGCGCCACGAACTCTACACCCACAGTCTTCTGGCTTTCCGGGAGCATCCCATCCTGGGTTCGGGTCCGGGCAACTACCCCGTGATCTACCAGAAGACGGATCGCACCCGTACGGAGTACGTCCGCTACGCCCATTCCGATCCCCTGCAATGGCTGGTGGAGACCGGCTTGGTGGGCGGGCTTGCGGCCCTGGGGGTGGCGTTTGTGGTGTGGAAGAGAATGTGGACGGCCCAAGGGGATGTGCGAGTGGTGGCGGCAACCCTGGTGGTGACAGCCGTGCACTCATTGGTGAGTTACCCTCTCTACAAATGCATCCCCGCAGCCTGGGCCTTCTGGGCCCTGGGAGTGTTGGCATGGAAAGAGGGCGTAGCATGCTACGCCCCTACACAGAGACAGTCAGTGAAAACACATCATGGTGTAGGGGCGCAGCACGCTGCACCCATCATCGCGATGATCATTTCCATTTTCCTCATCCCTACGGTTCTCGCCCCTTGGCGAGCCTCTCGATTGCAGAAGGAAGCTCATATCCCCCTGCAAACTCCCCCCACTTCACCATGGGATGCCATGGACAGGCATCGAAAGGTGGCCGAGGGACTGGAAAGAGCGAGGGAGCTTCAGCCGCATGACCCCGCCATCCTCTGGACCCTGGCGGTGTCCTACCTGCAGGCCGGTGAGAAAGACAGGGGCGAATCTGTTCTGATTCGCTTGGAGGAACTCACTCCCTACAACGACAGGGTGCACATCCTGCTGGCCCGGTTGGCTGCCGAGCGCGGCGACCAAGCCTCACGCCTGGCCCAGCTCGACAGGGCCTTCGCGGTGATTCCCGATTCCCGCCCCCTGCTCGACGAAATGTGGGCCATGCTGGACTGGTCGGACATCGACAACAGGGAAGACAGGCGCTCCAGACTCACGGAGGCCTACAAGCGTCAGGGCTGGTGGCGCGAGCGGGAACCGGAGTTGCTGGCGGAGCTCGGGGAGACGGCCAGTCTTTCCGATCTGATCCATGCCCAGGTGATGTTGTCGGATCGAGCGTTGGTGTCTCCGGATCCCGAGACCCTGGCGCGTCTGGGTCTGACCCAGTATCGCCTGGGCAACATTCCTGAGTCCCTCACAACCTATGGGCAGGCCCTAGAGGCACTGGATGCTCATGTGGAGCGTTGGAGGGACCGACCCGATTTGCTCTTGAGGATCCTCATGGCCAAGGGCAATTGTCTGGTGCAATTGGGAGATCCCGAAAAAGCTTTACCCGTGTTCAGGCGCGGGAGGCAGAGCTATCCCCGGGAACCCCGATTTCTGGATCAGGAACTGCGGCTCTTGATGGAGTCGGGTTGCTGGAGTGAGGTGGCGGGGGCCATCCAACAGGCGGTGGAGTCGGGTGGTGATGAAAAAATGGTGAGGTTGAGGTCGGCTGAACTGCTGGCGCTCTGGAACGGCGGATCGGAAATCGGACTTCTGGAGGCCTTGGACCAGTACAGGATTCTTGTGGATCGAGTGGGTGACGGAAAAATCCTACTGGCCAGGGGTCGCTTTTATCTTGAAAAAATGGGAGATGCCGAGGCCGCCCGAGAGGATCTGCAAAGGGCCCTGGAGCTTCCATTGGATGAAATGAATAGGCAGGAGGCGCTGAAGCTCCTAAAATCAATACCCTGATGACGGGGGTCTTGATGCATCAACGATTTGGGATGGCTTGGATTTTCCTACTGGCCTTCGTTCTCTTTCAAGCGTCACTTTCTGCCGGTAACCTGAGCAACGCCAACGTTGAGCCTGTCAGCAAGAATGTGGGAGCCACCACCAAGGTCTGCGTGAGCTTTGACACCGCCTCTGTCCTGTCAGCCACAGCGGACGCCACGGTGCATTTTCCATACGACTACGATATCTCCCAGGCGACCTTCTCGGCGGCCCACAACATCGACGGAAGTTTTGTGGTCACGGCGGATGTCATGGCCAACATCCTCCAAATCAAGCGCACAGGTAACGGTTCGGACACGGTTGCAAACACGAGCGTGACCCTGGTGCTGTCCGGGGTGAAGAACTCCCCGCGCAAGGGACCCACTGGTACGTACAAGATCCAGACACGCTCCTTCAACGGCATGCTGGTCGACTCCATCGATACCGTGACGGCCGACACCATGCTGGCTCCCGGCCCCTTCACCACCCTCACCAGCCTCAGTCGCAGGGGGGGCGTCGTGTCGAAGGACGGCAGCTTTCAGCTGAAGGTGGCCGTGACCGACGTGTACGGCAACATCAACACGGCCGACAACAGCACTGATGTTTCGATCAGTCCGCTTTCCAGCACAGGATCGCTGACGGGAGGGTCGGCCGTGGTGGTCGCGGGGATTTCCACGATGAACCTCACCTACAACAAGCGTGAAAAGTTGGCCCTGGAAGCCTCGGCCACCATCGGCGGAGTGGTGCGCAAGGTGGATCTCGGTGACTTTTATTTCGTTAATTCGACAGAGGCCCCAGAAGCTCCCGGGACTCCTCGCGTGAGGTATGAGGGTAATTGGCCAGGAAAGTTCGGCATTGAATGGAAGGGGGCCCTCAAGTCCGGGGTCACCTATGAAATCTGGGAAAAATATTCCGCCTACATGAACTATTCTTCATTCAACCAATACTCGCACTCCAACAGCGCTTATTACAACGATTACCTGAACTATGTCGTCTACATGAACAACGCCCCTTACGACAGGTATTTTGACGGCCTTTCCTACCTCGCCTACGGCAACTACTACAGCCCTGGGTTGCAGGAAGCCTGGACGATGTATTCGGGTTGGCGCTTGGCGGGTTTAACCTCCGACCTCGCTTACACCGTTTACAACAACTATTCATCTTTGGGTGGCTTCACGGCCTATTCAGAGTTTGCGGCTTACCAGCACTATTCGTTCTTTGGAGCCTTCCACACCAACAACTGGTTCGGGTCCCATTACGGGGCGTTCAGGATTGTGGCGGTGGATAGCAACGGCAAACGCTCGCTTCCCTCGCCGGAGATCTTAAGGGGTCCTGCGACTTCAAGGGCCACGAGCAATAAGGCCCGTAATGATGTGCTCTTGCCATCCCCGGAAAACGTCGTGGTCTATAACGAAAATGGTACGGTGAGGATCGAGTGGGATGTGGCCCCGGGCACCAGCGTGGTGCCCGACAAATATTACATCTACAAGAAGGAACCCATCCTTTATGGGATTCCCTATATGACCTATGCCAAGTACAACGAGTTCCGTTACTTTGGCGAGAGCACCCAGCCCACCTTCACCTTTCCCTTCACGGCTTCGTATGGCAATTACCACACCTACACGGGTTTCACGTTCCTTGAACCCTACGGTGTGTTCAAGGTGGTGGGTATCAGGACCAACGGCGAACGATCCTCATCGAGTGCCCCTTCCCGCACCGTTCCGTTCAACCCCAACACCAACCCAAATGGCGTGACCTTGGATGTGGTGAAGTTCCCCTCCTCGCCGGTCAGCGCCGATCATGGTCTTGATATCACCTTGCGCCTCACAGACACGGCCGGCAACACGTATCTCAATGACAATTCCACGGTGCTCACGGCCAGCAGTGCCAACTGGAGTTCCAACGTCACAGCCACGGCCCAAGGCGGCTACTTCTATTTCAAGCGCCTGAGGCAGTATGTGGCCGGCACTCACACCATCACCTTTACGGGCGGTGGCGCCAGCTCCCTTTCCATGAGCCACACGGTGACCTCGGCGGCCAGCCGCCTTGTGGTGAGGGTCCAAGGCACAAAGATCACCCCCGGGCAAACCACCTATCTCGGAACCAAAATCGGTTATGTGTCCGGCACCACAGCCGACCAGACCGAGCAGGTTTCCTTTCAAGTCACTGTCGACGCCGTGGACAAGTACGGGAACGTCAGTTCCGACCTCTCGGGTCGCATTGTGAAGTCCATTGGCGTGTCCGGGGCCGTGAGCTTCCCTGCCTCGATGGGGGCCCGCAACCTGACCCTCACCAATGGCACGGCCACCACCACACTCACCTGTGTCACCAGCGCGGCCCCCTTCGCCAAACGATTCATCGTCACGGCCGACTTGACAGGTTTTCCTGGTTTCGTCTCCCATCCCAGCGTCTACTTTTTCGTGCACAAGGGCATCAGGGTCAAGCGGGTCGAGTTCAGCGATCTCGACAGCAATGGCAGTACGGACTCCGTGGTTGTTTCCTTTGATTCCCCCATCAACGACAGCACCATCACCACCGGTCCTCCCACCAGGGGTTTCTTCATCAGCCACGACAACGCCGGAGCCATCAAACCCTCAGGCTGGCATAGCTATGGCACCGCCAACGACACCCGTATCGAGCTTTTGTTCCAAAACCCACAGGATTCGGGAACCGTGACCAAGAGCTTCACTTACTACCAGAAGTTCGGCAAAGTCAAGGGATTGAATGGCGCCTATGTGATCAACACGCTCACGGCTGACAATACGCTGATTGACCGGCGCAACAACCAGGCTTCCGTGGTCAATTCCTCCACCTACGGGCTGGCCTCCCGTGGAGGCACGCTCCATGCCGTGACCCTGGACTTCTCCGGCACCATTCCCAACGAGTATCTCACGGCCTCGCGCTGGATTGTGGTGGCCGCCAATGGCGTGGTGCTCAATGTCACCGGCACAGGCCGTGACATGGCCAACAACAAACTCACCGTTTCGTTGGATGGCACGCTGGGCAACACGGGAACCCCGCATGTGGGGTTCGAGAGCTCGGATCCCAACCTTGTGATCAATGGTCTGGTAGCGATGGGCGGGGGGACCACGGCGTCACCCCTTATCAACATCACATGGCAATCTCTGACTGATCCATCAATCCAGAAGTATGCCGTGTTCCGTTCCACCAGCCTGAACGGGACCTACAGCCTCCTGACCACCACCACAGCATCGGTGACCCAGGACAGCACCATCGCCTCGGGAACCACCTATTACTACTACCTCAGGGGATTGATGACAGGGTCGCGCGTCACCAAACCCTCGCAAAAGGTCAGTGCGAGCGTGCTGGGTGCCGTGCCCACCGTCAGTTGCAGTGCCACGCCGACCTCCGGCACAGCTCCCCTGACCGTGCTGTTCTCGGGAACAGCTTCGGACACCGATGGCCAGATTGTTCAGTATGTGTGGGACTTCAACACGGCCGACAGCCTTCCCTCCAACTACACCTCGGGCACCAGCGCGTCCACAAGCTACACCTACCAGGAGTCGGGATCGTACACGGCCCGCCTGACGGTGATGGACAATTCCGGCAACAGTGCCTCGGCCACCGTGGTCATCACGGTGGGTTCCCCATCCTCAGGGCCGACGGCCAACGCGACCTACAACACCTTGGGGGGCCCGGCCCCGTTGGCGGTGACCTTTGCCGACACTTCGACAGCGGGCTCGAGTGCCATCGCCCTTTGGCAGTGGGACTTCAATGCCGACGGGATCTTTGATACCTCCAGCACGGTCACGGGCAATGCGTCGACTATCTACCGCCTGCCCAACCGCACCTACAACGGGGTGAAGCTTAAGGTCACCGACCTCAATGGACGTACCTCCACCAAGACCTTCACGGTCACGGTGGGGGCCGGCACCAATGCCCCTCAAGTCACCTTGGATGGCGCGGCGGCCACGAATTCTTCCGGAACCCTGATCTCGTCATCAGGGACCCTGCCCTATTGCGTGACCTTCAGCGCTACCACTTATGACAAAGCTCCGGGCAAGATCATCCGCTGGCAATGGGATTTCAACGGCGATGGACTCTTCGACAGGATCACGACTTTTGACCGAGGTCTCCGTTCAGTGACCCATTGCTACACGGTGCCTGGAACCTACGCACCCCTTGTCAGAGTGAGGGACAATTCGGGTCTGGAGGCCGAGGACAGTTTTGTGATCACGATCGCTTCACCCACCAATGCCCTGCCACAGATCCTGGAGCCGGTGACGGGTGACAGGGTGGGGGGGGACAGGCTTCTCCTGAGGGCCGTGGCCACGCCGGGTTCCATCGTCAGCACCCTGCTGTTCGAATATTCCACGGATGCCAGTTCTTGGACCCAGACAGGCTCCACGCATACGGGGGTTAAGCCTGAATACAGGGGTGAGCTGTCGCTTTCCACCTTTGCCAACGGGTCGCCCATCTATATCCGGGCCCGATGCACCGACACCCAGTCTGGCAGTGGAACTTCCACCGTGGTCAAGGTCTTCAAGGTTGCCGCCAATCAGGCCCAGGTTTATGAAACCCTCTCTGGAACCAAGGCCACAAAGGAAGTCTCCCTGGATGCCACTCTGGCCCAGGAAGTCACCACGACCACGGGGGCTGGCATGGAGATCCCCTTGGGCGCGATTTCCCAGGACGCCATCAACCTGGGAGGCCTGAGGTGCCGGATCGAGGACATTGGACAGGGATCGACCTATGCGATCAGCACGGGATTGCCCTCGGATACCACCAATCTCGGGTACACGGTTGGCTTCAGCCTGAAGCTCAGCAACGGATCCCAGGTTCAGTTGCCCTCACTGCCCGTGATCCTGCGTATGCCCTATCCCGATGTGAACAATGACGGCCTGGTTGACGGCACATCCATTCGCGAGGAAAACCTTGTGGTCTACTATTACGACACGGGGCTATCTTCATGGCGCCCCGTGGTGGGTGTCGCTGTGGATACTGCCGCCAATGTGGTTGAAATCACCACGGCCCACTTGACGGACTTCGGGATGTTTGCCACGGTTGTCTCGGGAGCCATTGGCGGGTCCGCCGGTGGACCTGGCGCAGCCGCTTCAGGGCTCTGCCTCATTTCCGAGGTGACAGCTCCCTGGAGTCTGCTGGCCACTTCCTTGCTGCTGATCCTGGCAGCCTGGGTGGTAGGTCGCCGACGCTCAGCTTGATCGGGCGCGCAGGGAAGCCTCATGCATTGTGAGGTTTTCCAGGGCAGCAATTCTCGCTCCGGCCCTGAACAATTTTCCTGATTCCCGGGTCGAGACTTCCTGCACCATCCGGCGGGCGAGGAAATCGGCGGGAGAGAGTCCGCCCCTCCACCGGGCTGATCCCCCCGTGGGCAGGATGTGGTTGGCACCCGAGACATAGTCGCCTAGGGCCACCGGGGTTTGGGATCCAAGGAAGAGGGTTCCATAGGTGCGCAGCTTCTTGGCCAACACGCGGGGATTTTTGGTGGCCAACATCAGATGTTCGCTGGCCAGGCGTTCGCTGGTGGCGATGAGTTCTGCCTGGCTTGAAGCCAGCAAGCCAACGATTCTCGCCTCGGGGTCCTGTCGCCGGTTGTCCAAGACGTGCTCGCGAAGACGCTCCGCTCCGCCTTGGACGCCTACCGGCGCCACCCCTCGAGCTAAGGTTTCTTGAAGACGGGAAAGAATCGATTTTGAGGTGGAGAGAGCCAGTGCGTGGGAGTCCGGCCCGTGCTCGGCCTGAGCCAGGAGGTCGAGAGCGATGGGTTCGAGGGGGGTCGACTCATCCACCACCACCAGAAGTTCCGAGGGCCCGGCGAGCATGTCGATGCCCACCTCACCCTGGAGTTGCCTCTTGGCCTCCGTCACGAATGAGTTTCCCGGTCCCACGATGAGGTCCACTCTCCGGAGGGGGCCCGCACCGAGGGCCGCCGCAGCGATCCCGTGGGCACCGCCCACCGCCCAGATCTCCGTGGCCCCACCCAGGTGCGCCGCAGCGAGCACGGCGGGATGGATGGTTCCGCCCTTGGCGGGAGTCAGGAGCACTCTGCGCCGCACACCGGCTACCCTGGCAGGCACCAATCCCATGAGGGTGCTGGAGACGAGGGGGAAGCGGCCACCGGGAACATAGACCGCGGCGCTGTCGACAGGATCCAGGCATTCGGAGAGCCTTAGCCCGTTGAGGAGAAGATGGGTTGAAGCCCTGGGTTTGACCTTCCGGCCCCAGGCTTCCAGCTGGCACTTGGCCAGGCTCAGGGCCTGGCGGTCTTGGGGGGAAAGAGCTTTCCAGCATTGCCGGGCCTCGCCCAGGGGAACGACGAAGCTTCGGGGATTTCCACCGTCAAATTGCCTGGAATATTTTTTGAGTGCGGTCAAACCCTGGCGGCGCACAGCGGCAATGATCCTCTTGACCGCCTCTTCCGGCCTGGAGGAGACTGGGGGAGGGGAGTAGTTGCGGGCGGGCACGATCTTCATGGCTTTCTCCTGGAGGCCAGATGGTGGCGCACGTGGTCAAAGGTCACGCCCTCCCGTTCCATCAGCACGGCTACGTGGTAGAGAAGGTCGGCCACTTCCCAGGCCAGGTTTCCCTTGTCGGTGAAATCGCAGACCTCGGCGGATTCCTCAAGGATTTTTTCCCGGAGAAGTTGCGGGTCATCCATGAGTTTCCGGGTCCAGCCTGCACGAGCGGAGGCGGAGCGGATGTCGGAGGCCAGGGATTCCAGAAGTCGGCTCTGTCCGGGACCGAAACAGGTGTCGGTGCCGAAGTGGCAAGCAGGTCCGCTGGCCTCACAAAGATAAAGTAGGGTGTCGCGATCACAGTCCCAGCGCACCTGGCGCACGGTCATCACGTGACCGGAGGTCTCCCCTTTGGTCCACAAGCGGTTTTTCGACCGCGAGAAGAAGGTGGCCTTGCGGGTCTTCAGTGTGACATCCAGGGCCTCACGCGAGGCGAAGCCCACCATCAGGATCCGGCCCTGGCCGTCCTGGGCGATGGCGGGCAGAAGGCCCTTGCTCCAATCGCCGAGTTCCACAAAGGATGACTTGAGTTCCAGGCGTCCGTCATACACGGCCATCCCCAGCTGCACATCGATGTTGATCTTCGACAGCTCCCTTATCTCCTCTACCGTGGAGACTCCGCCGGCGGCGATGAGGATCTTGTCGGTGAACTGGCGCAATTCCCTCAGGGGATCCATATTGAAGCCACCCATCAGTCCCTCGCGGTCGACCTGGGTCACCAGGAAACCGGCCACATGGGGCTCCAGGCGGCGTGCCCTGTCCATCAGGCTTTCGCCCGTGCTCTTCGTCCATCCCCGGTCCACCACCTCGGACCCCTTGAAGTCCAGGGCCGCCAGGAGATGGTCGGGATGAAACTTGGAGAGGAATGCGGGCTCGGCCTTGGTGCCGATGATCAGACGCCGGGCTCCCGAGCGCAGATAGGCCCGGGCGGTTTCCTCATCGCGGATTCCACCCCCCATATGGACCTCGGCCCGGGCACAGAGGCGGCGGGCCAGATCGGCGTTGGATCCCCTGCCGAGGGCGGCATCGAGATCCACCACGGCCACGGTGCCCGTAAGGGAAAAGTCGTCGAGAAGGGCTTCCACGTCGGCACGTTCGTGGATCTTCCGAGAGGGATCGCCCTGCTGGAGTTGGACGGCCTTGCCCCCGAGAAGGTCGATGGATCCGATCATCATGGCCGCACCACAATGCCGGCATCGAGGCAGGCCTGCTTGATGTGGTACACCGAAGTGGTGCCATCGTGCAGGATCCCGGCCACCAGGGCAGCCTGGGCGGCGGTGTTCCGGAACAGTTCCACCACATGGCGATCCGAACCGGCCCCGCCGCTGGCAATTACGGGAATCCCGGCCGATTGGGCGACACGGTGGGTGATCTCCAGGGCGTATCCCTGGCGCGTGCCATCGGCATCCATGATGTTGAGCATGATCTCACCGGCACCACGTTCCTCGGCCTCGCGGGCCCAGGACAGCAGTTCGCGCCCGGCGTCCTCGCGCCCGCCCTTCTTGGTGACCCGCCACTGGGAGCCCTCCTGGCGGGCATCCATGCTGAGCACAACGAACTGGGAGCCGAACTCGCGGGACGCCTCGTCAAGGATCGACGGGTGTTCAACGGCCGCAGTCGAGAGCGAAACCTTATCGACTCCCATGGAGAGGAGATGGCGCATGTCTTCGAGGGTGCGGATGCCACCGCCCACGCAGAATGGGATATCGAGGCTGTCGGCCGCCTCGCGCACCCAGGATTTCTGGGTGTCGCGACCCTGGGCGCTGGCGCCGACATCAAGGAACACCAGCTCATCGGCACCCTGGTCTCGGTAGCGTTGGCTCAGGGTGGCGATGGAGCCCTGGTCCTTGAGGTCCTGGAACTTGGTTCCCTTGACCACCCGGCCTTCCGCCACGTCGAGGCAGGCGATGATGCGGCGGGCGAGGCTCATCGCCAATCCTCCAGGAAGGCCTTCAGCAGGCGTGATCCATCGGTGGCGCTTTTCTCAGGGTGGAACTGGACGCCGACCACCTTTCCTTTTACGGTGCCCACACCAAAGGGGGCAGCCCCGTCCTCGCAGGACCAGGTGGCTCCGGCCGCGGGCGGGGCGAAGGAATGGGTGAAATACATGAAGGCTCCATCGAAGGAGGCGCCGGAGGGTTCCTCGGTTTTCAGGCGGTTCCAACCCATGTGGGGCACAAGGCGGCTGGTGACCCGTTGGCAGGCGCCGCGCAGGATCGCGAGCCCCTTGGCCTCGGGGGCCTCGGAACTGCCCTCAAACAACAGCTGGTAACCCAGGCAGATTCCCAGGAGGGGACGGCCCGCGGCGATCCAGTCCTTCAAGGCCGTCCTCCATGCGGAAGTCAACAGATCTGCGGCCCTCCCGAAATGCCCGACGCCGGGCAGGATGAGATGAGTGCAGTCCCTGAAGTCGGGGGTGGCCCGCAGCGAGCCTTCCGCCCCCAGGCGCCCCAGGGCCCGTTGGACAGAGCCCACATTCGCCAGCCCCAGGTTGACGATGCCGATCATGTGGTCAGCGTACCCTTGGTGGAGGGGATAGCACCAGAAGCGCGGGGATCGATCTCCACGGCCTGGCGGAGACTCTTCGCCAGGGCCTTGAACTGGGCCTCGGCCATGTGATGGTCGTTCCCCGGTGTGAGGATGGTGAGATGGAGATTGGCCTGCAGGCGGCTGGCGAGGGCCTTGAAGAATTCCCCGACCATGGTGCTTTCCATTTCCCCGATGTGGCGGTGCTGAAAGGTGGCGTTCCACACGCAGTAGGCCCGTCCCGAGAGATCAAGGGCGCATTGCGCCAACACCTCATCCATGGGATAGAGGCAGAAGCCGTTGCGGCGGATGCCCTTGTGGTCGCCCAGGGCCTTGCGGATGGCCTCGCCCAAGGCGAGACCGGCATCTTCCACGCTATGGTGCTGGTCGATATGAAGGTCGCCCGCGAGGTCAAGCTCGATGTCGATCAGGCTGTGTTTGGAAAGCGTCTCGATCATGTGCGAGAAGAAGCCGATGGGGGTCTTCACCGTGTGGAGACCGGTCCCGTCCAGATTCACCCTGACGGCAATCTTCGTTTCCTTGGTGTCGCGGCGGACTTCAGCTTGGCGCGTCATGCGGGCTCCTTCATCACCTGGTCAAGGACATCGAGAAAACGGTCGGTCGCCGGGGCATCACCGATCGAGACCCTCACCCAACCCCCGAGATTCCTCTTGGAGCTCTGGTCTCTGAGGCGGATTCCCCGTTTGGCATAGCCCTCGCAGAAGGCCTTGGCACCCTGAGGCGGCTTCACAAGGAAGAAATTCCCTTCCCCAAAAAAATGGGGGGCTTTGAGTTGGAGGAATTTTTCCTGCAGCCGTTTGCGCTGCGTGTCCACAAGGCGTTTCACCTGGGGAGGCCAGGAAACATCGGGGAGGATGCGCTCCAGAAGGTGCAGGGCCAGCACGTTCACGCTATAGGGGCTCCACATTTTCCGTAGTGTGGCGATGATGTCCTTGTGCGCCACCACGGCCCCGCACCGGAGACCCGCCATGCTCCAGCACTTGGAGAAGGTCCGGAGGGTGAGCACATTGGGATAGGCCAGGGCCTGCGGGAGCACCGAAGATCCGGCAAATTCGGCGTAGGCCTCGTCGATCACGAAGAGGGTCGAGGGGTATTTCTTGGCCAGATCCAGTGTGATCTTGGGGGCAAGATTGGTGCCTGTGGGGTTGTTCGGCCGGACAATGCAGGCCACCTTGCCACCCGCACGGCAGAATTCCTCCAGACCGGGCAGTTCGTAATCGAAGGAGGGAGCCGCCAGGATCCAGGGCACGATCGAAGCCTCGCAGAGCGTGGCGTAGAAGGGCATCATCGCGTAGCCGGGATCGGGAATCAGGATGCCTTCACCCTTGCCGAGGTAGGCGCGGAAAACATTGGCAAAGGCCTCGTCGGTACCGTTGGCCAGAGTGACCTCCTCGGGCAGGGCGCCAAACTGCGCGGCCACGCGTGCGCGTGCGGCGGAATCCTCGGGGTATACGCCCAGCTGTTCCGGTCGGAAATCGCGGAGCGCTTGGGCCAGTTTCGGATGTGCAGGGCCCACCCATTCGTTGAAGTCCAGGCGCAGGGATTGGGCGCGGCCCTGCAACGGGGGGTGGTAGGCCTCCAGGATCTCCACGCCACGGACGGGCTTCATGGCAGGACCTTGCGAAGGGGCATCTCCAGAATATCAGTGGCTCCCAGTTTCTTGAGCTTGGGAAGCAGTTCCCGAACCAGTTCGCGGTCCACCACGGTCTTCACCGCATAGCCCGAACCGGCCAGGGCCTGCACGGTGGGACCCTTCATGGCAGGAACCTGGGCCACGAGCCTTTCGAGATTTTTCTCGGACACGTTCATCTCGAGCATCACCTTGCGGCGGGCCGCCAGGGTGCTCCCCAGCAAATCCGCCATCTGCCTGATTTTCTCGGCCACTGCCCGCTGGCGGAGGGATGTCTTGTTGGCCACCAGGCAGGTGGAGGAGCGCATCAGGGTGCCCAGGACATCCAGCTTGTTGGCCTTCAGGGTGGAGCCGCTGGCGGAGTTGTCGAGGATCAGGTCGGCGTCATCGGGGGGGTACACCTCCGTTGTTCCATTCGTTCGGAGAAGGGTGGCCCGGACCCTGTTGCGTCTGAGCCAACCCCGGGCCAGGTTTTCATATTCCGTGGCCAGCACCAGGTTCTTTCTCCTTTTGAGTGAGGCGAGGGTGGTCCCTTCGGGGGCTGCAACCACCAGCGACACGGGGTCGAGACCCAGTTCGGCGACCACCTCCACATCGGTTTGGTGTTCCCTGACCCAATCGAGTCCGCAGAAACCAAGGTCGTGACGGCCCAACTCCACCAGCTTGGGGATGTTGATAGGTTTGAGCATCTTGACCTCGATGGAGGCGTCGGCACAGCGGGGGCGGTAATCGCGTCCGGCCCCCTCGATCCCGTAGCCGCTTTCGGCCAACAGCACGAGGAGTTTTTCGTTCATGCGACCGGTGGGCACAAGAAGACGGAGGCGTGGTGTGTTTTTCATCGGCGGATCCTTCGTTGGGGAGTGATTTGTGAAAAGAAGCGGACAGTGGGGCCCGTAAGGGCCTGACGGTCAATGTGAAGGATGATGATGTCGCGGAGCCGATGTCATGGATGGAAGAATATCAGGATTGGGGAGGGCGGGCAAGGATGACCCGGGGCCCTTCAAAAGAATGGATTTGGCGCCATTTTTCCGCCTACTGTTTCCTGAGCACCACGGTCACTGCACGGGTGATAAGGTCGCGGTGGGTGGCCCCGGAGTGCCGGGCGAGGATCTCGGGCAGAAGCTGGGGGAGGAACTCCTGGTGCCTGGGTTCCACCTGCGTGGTGTAGTGCAGGATTGTGGCGGGCAGAGTGGCAAGGATGGCTTCGAAAGAGCTCAAGGTCAATCGCTCGGGGTTGAAATAGGAGGCGAGGGCCTCACGGGTAGCCCGGCCCCTTTCGGGAAACTCCACCTTCGAGACAAACTCCTCCATTTCCTCGGGAGTCAATCTGAGATGACCCCAGGGGATATCGGTGGTACAGACTCCGTGCCCTCCCCTCAGGTGGAAATAGGGGTTGTAGTGCAGGAGGAGCGCCCCTCCCTTGCGTAGGACTCTGAGGATCTCGTGCATCGAGGATCGCACATCCCGGACATGCTCGAGCACCTGGGTGCTGTAGATCAGGTCAAAGGAGGCATCGGGGAAAGGCAGATGCTCGGCTGCCGCGTCGGTGAAATGAAGGGCGCCCGGTTTGGGCAGGTTTTCGGGCCACAGGGCCAGCATCCGCCGGTGGGTGAAGAGTCCCGTCTCCACGGCAAAGTCCGTGGCTGTCACGCGGGCGGCGCCGAGAGCCATCATGCCCAGCGCGCTCTCCCCGGGTCCGCAACCCACCTCGAGGATTTTTTGCCCCTTGAAGACCATGCCCGTCGTTTGCCTGAGGAGCTGTTCTTCCTGGGCCATGCGGCCCACGAGCGAGCGAAAATCACCTTTGGGGGCGTGGACGTTCGAGCCGTCTCCCCAGTACGCGACCCTTTCATTGAAGATGAAGGGAATGCGCCGGCCCGATCCGAGGTCGATCTGTGCTGCATGGGACCGTAGGGCGGCGAGGATCTGGCCGGGCTCCATTGAATCGGCCTCCGGATAGCGCGTGAGAAAGAGCCCCTGGAAGCTGTGGTAGGCGGATCTCCAGTGCAAATCGATTCCCTGCGTTGCCATCTGTTCGATCAGGGGCGACAGAGAAAGTTCGGCCACCGGTGCCGGGCCGCTGCGCGGGTCGGCGGGATTCCATGTTGCCAGCGCAGCCTTCCAGGCCCGCCCCGAGAGCACGAGGGGAGTGAGTCCCATGGCATGGCCGGCCATGCCGGCCACTCCATGATCCTTGAGGAGGGCATCCCGGCGCAGGACCTCGGCAAGCAGTCCGGCGCTCAGAACTGTGTTCAGAAGCGACTGAGATCCGCGGGCCAGGACCACGACATCCTCATCGGCAATGGTCGTGGCGGACCAAGACTTGAAGGCCTCATCGGTGTCCAGTTCCAGCAACCCGGAAGACTCACCGGTCGAGACAGGATCCAGAGAGGCCACACCGCGGCGCAGTTCCTCGAGCCAGCGGGCCTCCAGGGCGGCCACGGCCTGGAGCGTCGGGGAGTGGCTGGGTGAGCCGAGATACTGGAAAAGATCCCTGGGTCCCAGCTCGGGCGCGATTTTGTCGAGTCCCCTTGCCAGGGGCAGGATCATCCGGGCTGGCCTGCCCGCCTTCAGGCAGGCCGCCTTCAGGAGCCGTAGGATTCTCAGGGGGGACAGCTCCAGACCCTGCCTGAGGAGGGGAAATTCATTCCCGGCGACAGCCTGGCGGTGCAGGCCCAGGGGACTGTCGGCCACGATGGCAAAGATGGGCATGGGTTCCATCTTACGATGAAGGGATGTCATTGGCCCGGCTTAGCGGTTCCCCCCGCGACATCATGATCTCAACCTACTTGGACGGCCCGATGCGCGGGCTGGAGATCGGGGCCCGCGAGCATCCCCAACCCCTGCCTTCGTCGATCAAGGTGCGCTACGTGGACCTGATGTCGCTTCAGGAGCTGGAGGCAGCTCATCCCGACATGAAGGGGAGGCTCGCGCGCGTGGACATCGTGGCTCCCGGGGAAACCCTGGCGGGCGTACCGGACGCCTCCGAGGATTTCGTGATCGCCCACCATGTGATGGAGCATTTTCAGGACGCCCTCGCTGGGCTCGGCAACATGCTCCGCGTCCTGGTCAATGGCGGTCTTCTGGTGATGAGCGTCCCCGATAAGCGTTTCACCTTCGATTGCCGTCGCCAGAACACGCCTCTTGATCATTTTGCAAAGGACACCAAGGATGGGGGAGCGTCGGCCAAGCGTGCCCACCTCGTGGAAATGTATGCGCATAGCCCTCTCCATGACACATGGACCCGCGCCGAGGTCGAGGCCCAGATCGAATCCAACATGCAGGATGAGCGATTCAGCACCCATTACCATGTCTGGACAGCCGACAGTTTTGCGTCATTCCTCGAGTTCGCTCGCCGGCATGTGAAGGTGCCGTTTGAGATCGAGTTGATCTGGCAGAGGGGCATCGAAACACTGGTGGTGCTCCGGCGGCATGACGATGAGGCGGTGGTGGCCGCGAACATGGGAGCCTTGGAGAGGGCCCATCCCGGGGTGGCGCAGTGGATCGCGAAGGTCGACGATTACGGCAGGCTGGGCCAGTACACGATCACAGCCAGGCAAGCCCGCGTGGGTGTGGCCCACTTTCATGACCCCCAGGATCCCGAAGGCGAAGCCCGCTCACTCGCCGCCCAGTGGCTGGACCGCACGGGGTCGGGCCCTGTGCGAGTCCTGGGTTTTGGCCTGGGGTTCCATCTTGAGGCCCTCCTGAAGACAATGGGGCCGGAACAACCCCTGGAGGTCCAATTGGTGGATCGAACACTCTTCAAACTCTGTCTGCGCCGCAGGCTGCTGACCCTCATCCTTGCCGATCCCCGCCTGAAGTTCGTCTCGAACCTCACGCCACAGACGGCTTTCATGCTTCCTTCTTTGACGGGCGCGGCGTCCCGATGAGGGTGGTCCTGACCATCGAGGCCCGCATGGGTTCAAGCCGCCTTCCCGGCAAGGTCTTGAAGGAGGCCTGTGGCCGGAGCTTTCTCGAACTCATGATCGAAAGGGTCCGGCGTGCCCAAAGGGTGCATGAGGTGGTGGTGGCCACCACGGTGAATCCCAAGGACGATGCGATCGAAGCGCTCTGCAGAAGCATCGGCTGCTCCATTTTCCGGGGGTCGGAAGATGATGTGCTCTCCCGTCTGGCAGGTGCCGCCAGGGCTCACAAGGCTGACCTATTGGTGCAGACCACGGGCGATTGCCCCCTTCATGACTGGCGTGTGATCGATGAAGGTGTGAGGGTCTATCTGGGTTCAAAGGTGGATTATGTCTCCAACCGACTGCGGCGCAGTTGGCCCACCGGGCTCGACACCCAGGTCTACAAGCCTGCCGTCCTTGAAAAGGTGCTCGCTTCACATCCCAGCGCGGAGGACAGGGAACACGGTTCCTGGTACATCTACACCCACCCCAAGGAATTCAGGCTCAAGAACTACGAAAGCTCCAGGGTCAGGTGCCCGGAAAAGCGCTGGTGTTTGGACTATCCCGAGGACGAAATCTTCTTCAGGAGGATCTTCGAGTCCCTTTACCCCCAAAATCCCGCTTTCACCACCGACGACGTTCTGGCCTATTTGAACGACCATCCCGAAGCGGGGACAATCAACGCCATGCACCCCGTGAACATTGCACCCTTCGAGTGCCATGAGAATGAGGTGGTGGCCTCATGTTGAAGACCGCCCTCATCGGTTGCGGTTGGATCGCAGGACTCCGGGCCAAGCCGGGTGGCGACGAGGTGGTCACGCATGCGCAGGCGATGAGGGCCGATGGACGTTTTGACCTCCGGTGGGTTCATGACATCAGTGGTGAGCATGCGCGCAGTTTCACCAAGGAGTGGGGGGGCGAGACCTGCCCCAGCATGAGGGAGCTGTTGGCGCATGACCCGCAAAGGGTGGTTGTGGCAAGCTCCACGGGTGCGCACCTGGAGGCCCTTACCGCCATTGTGAAGAACGGGAAGGATCTTGCGGTTCTCTGTGAGAAGCCGGTCGTGGGCACGCTGGAGGAGCTTGAGAAGTTTCACCAGCTTCTCAAGATTTCCAAGGTGCCGGTCCTGGTGAATTTCCCTCGGCGGTTTGACGAGGCTCTTTCAAGGTTGGGTGCGAGGGTGCGCTCGGGAGAGTTCGGCCGGTTGAAGCACTTTGATGTCCTCACCCGCCAGGGATTGGCGCACTCGGGATGCCACGCGCTCGATCTCCTGCGTCAATGGGGACATCCTGTGGCCCAGGTGAAAATGACCGGTCTCACCAGGAAGGGCGTTCGGGGCGTGGAGGGGGTATGGGATCTTGTCACTGAGGGGGGGGTGCTGGGCGATATCACCTTGGCGGACCTGGATTATGGTGCCTTGGAGATGACGCTCACCTTTGAGGAAGGGCGAATTCACATCCTCAACCAGGGGCATCGCCTGTTGGTGCAAAGGGCCAGGGAGTCCCGGGACTATCCCGGCTTCAGGATGCTGGAGGAGGAACTCTGCGAGGCCACCTTGCGCCAGGCCTTCCGGGATTTGTATCGGGCCTTTGCCAATCCCCCGGCGGACTGGTTGATGATTTTGGAGGGGCAATTGAAGGACTTGGAGCTTCTCTTGAAGGCGGAAATGGCATGACCAAGGGACGACCCCCCTTCATCTGGGACAGTTCCATCGGCCGCGAGGAAGAGCGCGCTGTGGCTCGGGTGATGAAGTCGAAGGTGCTTTCGGATTTTTACGGCAGCCCAGGTCCCCGTTTCCTGGGGGGGGTCGAAGTGCAAGCCCTCGACAGCGAATGGGCGAGATTTTTCAAGGTGCCACATGCGGTGAGCATGAA
Source organism: Planctomycetota bacterium (assembly GCA_050251015.1). Taxonomy (GTDB): domain Bacteria; phylum Planctomycetota; class JBFWNO01; order JBFWNO01; family JBFWNO01; genus JBFWNO01. Next base: position 18,660 of record JBFWNO010000001.1, on the reverse strand, counting down.
CAGTGCCACCAGCGGCCTGTTTGCCGCCATCCAATCCTTGCAGCTCAAGCCTGGTGACGAGGTTCTGGTGCCTACCTTCACCATGAGTGCCACAGCGGCGGCGGTGGCCGCCGTGGGTGCCGTGCCGGTGTTCACGGATGTGGAGCCCGATACCTTCTGCCTCTGTCCCAGGGCTGCGGCCAGGGCCATCACCCAAAAGACCCGCGCGATTTTTGCCGTGAACCTGTTCGGCCAGCCGGCGGATCTCACAGCCCTGGGCAAGCTGGCCAGGGCCCACAAGCTGTGGCTGATCGAGGACAACGCCCAGGCCCCCGGCGCCCTTCACAAGGGGGTCTATGCGGGAACGGTGGGGGATATCGGGGTGTTTTCCCTCAATTGCCACAAGGCGATCCAGTGCGGCGAGGGAGGGGTGGCTGTGACGCGGGACGAAAAGCTGGCCACAAGACTTCAGCTCATCCGCAACCATGGGGAGAATGTGCTGGGTTCCAGAGTGCCACGGAACCTCAGGGGTTTCTTGGGACAGAATTACCGGTTGACCGAACTCCAGGCGGCCGTGGCCCGGGAACAGCTCAAGAAGCTACCGGCCATCACAAGACGCAGGCAGGAGAGAGCTGCGAGGCTCCGGCACACGCTTGCGCGCTTTGGTTTTTTGCGCGCCCCCAAGGTGCGCGCGGACTGTACGCATGTGTATTATCTCTTCCCGCTTCTTTACCGACCCGATGAACTTGGCGTCTCTCGCGACCAATTCATCTCGGCGCTCAACACTTTCGGCTACTCGGCCTCCCGCTACGTGGCGCCGCTTTACACCCTGGGGGCATTCAAGGGCCGCTCGAAGGGCTCGGCAACATCCTGTCCGGTGAGCGAGGAACTTTGGCGCAAGACCCTTTTCTATCCGAACCTGATCCGCTACCGCATCGGTTTGCTGGAAATCGACACGTTTGCGGATGTCGTGAGGAAGATTGTCAAGAAGCATGGCGGGGCATAGGGGCGCATGAGCGCGCCCCTGATCTTCTGCCGGGACCCTGGCGCTGCGAGGGTCCTCTCGTCACTCAAAGACATCTTGCCCGCAGCGTCGCAGTGGGTGGCCAAGGATGCGGCCAGGGGGATCTTGGCTGAGGAGAGGATCGATCATGAGGATCTCAACCGCACCCTAGGCATCCACCGCGGTTTCACGCGCGACGAGGACCTGGCGGTTCTTGACGCGTGGTGGTGCTCTCTGCCGAGACCTTCCCTTCTCCTGACCGGCACCACCCACCACGATGACATGACAGACAGGTGGCTGTGGGATTTCGCCAGGCGTGATGGCGTGGGTTCTCTGGCCGTTTTGGACCAATGGATGCGCGTGCGGGAGCGCTTTGAGGTGGCCGGTGAGCGCTGGTATCCCGATGCGGTAGCGGCCTTGTCCGATGATGGGGTCAGGCAGATCAAGCAGGAGCACCTCATCGAGGGAGCGGCCTTTGCAGCGCCGCACCCGCACCTTTCAAGACTGCTGGAACGCCGCGAGAGGACGCTGGCACGCCGTGCGGCCGTGAGGCATGACCTGGTGGCCCGGGTGGGATCCTTCCAAAAACTTGTGGTGTTTGCCAGCGAGCCGCAAAAGGAACTGCACAAGGCCGGTGCGTCCTTTCCCGGCGATCCCAAGGACCAAGCGGAGATCTTCTCCCTGCTGTGGCAGGCGTTCCGTGCCGTGGCCGGGCCCCATGACCTTCTCCTCATGCGTCCCCATCCCAAGGAGGATCCGGCCTCCTACGCGGTCCATTTCGACGAGAAGGGGCATGACAGGGGGCCCGTGCTCGATGGCGCCAGGCGTGCGGCCCTCTGGTCGGCACCCATGGTGCCCTCCATGGACCTGCTGGCCGCAGCCGACAGTGTGATCGGCGTTGGTTCGATGTTCCTGCTCGAGGCCCTTTCGATGCGGCGCCCCGTGCTCAGCCTCGAGGCCCTGGTGCGCTCGGGCGAGAATGCCATGGCCCGATGGAAGGATCTGGTGGTCAGGCCCACATCGTGGGAGGGAGTGTCCACCTTCATCTCCAAGCCACCCGTTCTCCCCGAGGAGGCCAAGCTTCAGCAGGCCCTGGGCCTGAGTTCTAAGTGGCGCGAAAAGTGGAAGGGCGTCCTGGACCGCCGCGTCACTTGAGGATATTGATCCTCACTTCACCCTCCGGTCCAAGAAGATCCCGGCCATAGCGGGTATCCAGCAGCATCTGGGTGTCATCGATGGGGGATGAACCCTTGTGGAGCACGATCTTGAGTGGGCCATTGCCCAACGCGGAACGAACCTCTTCCACACTGTGGTAGGTGCGGATGGGGGCCATGCAGTTGTCGAGCAGAGTGTAGATAAGGCCCTCGCGGATCCGCAGGCGTGTCAGCGTTTCCTTGACCACCACCGGACCCAGGGGCGCCAACAGGGACTTGAGAACATCGTAGATCACCCAGTAGAAGCCGCCCTTGCCGTACAAATAGAGCCAGAACACTCCCCCCTTCTTGGTGGCCCGAAAGTGTTCCTTCACACCGCCCAGGCAGTCCACCGTGTGGTGGAGGACGCCGTTGGAGACCACGACATCAATGGAGTTGTCGGGGATGCCTTCAAGTTGTGTGACGGTGTGTTCCGTGAAATCCACAGCCAGTTTGTGGCGCTGGGCCTGGGTTTGGGCAAACTTCAGGCAGGCGGCACTCTGGTCCCAGGCTTTCACCCGGGCACCGCGCTCGGCCATCACAAGGGAAAGCCTGCCGGTGCCACAGCCGCCGTCGAAGGCGCTCTTGCCCTTGAAGAAGGCGGCGTCCATCCGGTTGGCGTCGAAGCGCTTGCGGATGAGCTCCATCGAGTGGTCGTAGGTGGAGGAGGAGTAGGTGGTCCAGGCCTCGGCGAACAGCATGGAGACCTCGTGTTCCCTGTCCTCGGGAAGGATGGCCTCATAGATGCAGCCATCAGTGAAGTTGTCAAAGCGGCCCACGGCTGAAGCCTCCTCGGCCAGGAGGCGGAGGTCCTCCACCAGAGGCTCCCAGGGATCGGCATTGAAGTCTGTGCAGGCCATTTCCATGCGGCAGGTCAGCCGGAGAGCTGCGCGAATGCGCTGGTCGCAGCCCCAGGCCGAAAGGGGAAGACGTTCATGGGCCTCGCGGAAGGAGGCCAGGGCCGAGGGGTATCGGGCCTTATGGGCGCTCACAGTTTTTTTCTCGCCAAGACATGCACGCTGTCGGCAAGACCGGCAATGTCGATGATGGACTGCAGGCGGTCAATGGCAGGTGTGAGGGCCTTCGTGAAGGTCTCCCGGAGTGCGGGTGTGGCCGCCAGCGCCGGGGAGGAGCTGACGACGCGCTTGAGGTCGAGGGCATCCTGGCCGAAAGTCCATTGGGCGGCGCATTCATATCCGGCCAAATTCAGGAACTGCTCCAGGGATTTTTCAGTGAACATCTGCCGGTGGATCACGCCATCGAGATTGCGGGTGAAGACTCCCGGAGCCAGGCCCTCTAAGGCAGCTCCCAGACCAAAGCAAGGCACGCTCAGGGCCAGATAGGCGGTCTTTGATGCCTTGAGCTCCGCGGCCGCCAACGCGAGTGAATCAACATGCTCAAGGACAAAGAAAGCAGCCAGGATGTCGGCGTCCAGCGGCGGGAACATCTTCCCGGAAGGAGAAGTGTCCCATGTTTGCAGGGAGGATCTCACATGCCGACGGGCTTCCTGGAGCACGCCTTCATCGCGGTCGAAACCCACGATGGTAGAGGCTCCCTCGCGTTCCAAGGCCCTGACAAAGCCTCCTGTGCCGCAACCGATTTCAAGCCACTGCAGAGCCAGGGCTTTCGAGCGCTCAATCCCCAAGGTCAACAAACTTTCCAGGATCCAGTCGAGTTTGGGTTTGTAGATGCGCAGACAGCGATGGAGGTGATCCTTGTCATCCAAGGCGGGGTACACGGTCGAAAAGGCGGTGTGAGCCTCGACGGTATCAACGCTTTGGATGTGGGTACATTGAGAGCAGGACAGATAATCCACATCGGCGTGTCTGAATCGTTGGGCTGCTGTGGTCGAGGCTCCGCAAAGCAGGCAGGTGGTTCTTGGCATTCCGTTGGGCAGTCTCCGGCGCGAGGCTCCCTGTTCTGCGGCCCTGCGGGTTTCGTCGGCGGACAGGGCCGCAGCCTCGGGGGCCACATCCTGGGAGGGTTTGCTGAATCTCAGCAGGGGGGAAGGCATGGATTCATGATAACCGCGCCGCCTTCAAAAGTGCTTCGGTGCTGTAGGGTTCCGGCCCGAGGGCGTCGACCAGTCGGCGGGCCCTTTCGTAGTCCTCCAGTGTGTCGACGGTGAACGAGATCCCCGGCTCCCGCCACATCAGGGGAGGGGAAATCTCCTTCACGATGAAAGCATTGCGGCGACGGTCCATATGCAGGGTCAGGTGCTCGCGGTCCTCGGCGGTCAACGGCCCTCCTTCGTGCAAGAGCTCCATGCCTGAGGCGGGATAGATCTCATAATCGATGCCGACAGGAAAATGTTTTTTTGTGGTGGCCAAGTCATATCCCGGGTCAGCGTCGCAATGGGCCAATACGTAATCGAGGGTTTCAGCTGATACAAATGGGCAGTCGGCGGTCACGCGTACAACCTCACTCAGGCGAAAATGGGAGGCGGCTTCGACGTAGCGCTTGACCACATCATGCTCATCCCCGCGGAAGACCTTGATGCCCTCGGATTCAGCAAGAGCCGCCAAGGCGTCATCCTCGCCTTTGGTGGTGGTGGCCAGGGCCATGAAGGGCGCCAGCCTAGAGGGTTTGAGGCGTCGGATGAGATAAGCCAGCATCGGGATCCCTCCAAGGGGCAGAAGAGCCTTGCCCGGAAGGCGCTTGGAATCCATGCGCGCTGCCACCAGAACTCCACGAGTCATGCCGACAGTGTACTACAGCGGAAATGGGGGAGGTTCATGATCGATATAATGAAAACATGCGCTCACGGCACAGGGGCTTTATTCTGGTGATTGTGGTGGCTGTGCTGGGCGTCTTGGCCACCCTGGCGGTGCAATTTGCCCAAAAAGCCACGGAAGCCCGCATTCTGTCGAACATGAACGTGGCCATCTCCCGGTTGAGGCTCATGTGCCGGTCGGGCTTGGAATTTGGAATGGCCAAGCAGGTCGACAGGATTTGCGGGCATCCTGGAAAGCCTGCGGCCGTGAACTCCTATGCCATCGTTCTGGACCCCCCCGAGGGGGTGGACGTCACCAGGGTCATGATCAGGGACTACTCGGGGTGCATCAATCCCAACGATGGAGTGAAGGCCGGCATCCTCGAATTGGGGGGAGGTTACCTTTCCAACCAGGTCGATCCCTGGCCCACGGGAAACGTGACCACACCATGGCCGGTCAATCAGGCGGACGTGGACAATCCCACCACCATCTCGGGCATGATCAACCTCCGCTTGCGTGCCATCCTGAATGCCTATGGGGATGCCCATCGCTATGTGTCGTCACCCAACCTTGGCTGGCCCGGATCCACGGGGCATGTTCCCAACACACCCTTCACATTCACGTCCACGGAATCGGGCCGCAGGGGCGTCTCGGCCCCGGCAAAGGACAGCCTCAACACCGTCCTGGTCGGTAACGCCAACATCGCCCAAAGCAGTACGGGCCTTGGGGACAGGATCCTGGCTTCCCGCCCTGCCAACGGATACACGAGCCTGTCCCAAGTGGAACCCCTGATCAATGCCTGGGGTGAGGACCATCTGGATCCTTCCTATCTCGGTTCGGGTACCTTCTTCGACAAGGTCAGCGATGATTTCGCCCTGGGAACCTTTGAGGACGACCGGTTTTTCCGCCTGCGCGAGGAACATGGAAAATTCGAGAGCGACTACACCAAGGCGGCCGCCAAGAGGTCGCAGATCCTGGACCGCCGCTTCCTTGATTCCAACCCACCCGACTTCACCAACAAGCAGAAGTTTCTTCGGCATTCTGTGGCCCTGATCAACCTCAATTCCGCGAGCGACCTTGTGCGGGCCGCTGTTTTCTATGCGCCCTCGAACGTCTCCTATCTGTGCGAGGGCACGGCGCTCGACAACGCCAGGCCCGAGGGCAAATTCGTGGCCATCAAGTCGGGTCGGGATTGGATAGGCGTGGGCGGTCCCTCCTTCAAGCCTGAGTTGATGACTGAAAACGGAATCGCCGTGCCGGCCAATGTCCAGCCTGATCGCTTGATGTCGCTGACGGATGCCATGAAATTGGCTTCCCTATACGGGAAGCAAGCCACGCCACCTGTGAGTTTCCCCCAATTCGGTCAATGGCTGGCCAAGATCCGCAAGGATGCCTCGATCAGCTATGAAAGGGCCAACCCTAGGACATTTGGGGGTCTGCGTCTACCGTACATCACTCCGGCCAACACTCACCCTTCGAACCCCGCCCTCAATCCCGCTTGGTTCACTCCCGAGTATGTCGAGCAGACTTTGCCTCACATCTTCAGCTGCGTCCGCAGGTTGCCCGGCTACATGGGGGCTCCAGCATCCCTGTTGAGTCCATACATCCAGCAGGGGGAAAACAAGGTCTTGTGGCCCCACCAGACCTTCCAGGGTCCAGCCCTCAGGAGCGTCGAGGATTTTGTCTTCCGCGCCCATCTTCCCAAAGTGGCCTTCGTGCCCCATGGCACATTGCGCATCCGCATCCAAAGTGTCCTGACACAAGGTAGCCGTAAGCTGGAGAACTCCCTGACCACGGAACTTGTGCTCAACGACACCAAGATCCTCCGGACCCAGGAGGATTTTGAAAACCACACCGTTCAGGCTGAGACGGATCCTGACATCCTGATCGGGCCCGAGCCCCGCGAAAGGGGGGCCGCAGCCCCCTTTCCAGTGCCCCCCTCCACGCGCCTAGGGGTCGTGGGACTCAGGGACCGTTGTGAGGAGTATCCCGTGGACAGCACCGGGGAGGCCAGGCTGGCGATGGATTTTGATGGCAACCTGTCCCAAGCCAACGGCAGCAACAGCAATCTTCTTCCGACAGATTCCCTGAATGATCCCTACATCCAACAGCCCGTGAAAGAGCAGCCTCCCACAGACGATGGGTATCCCGCACTTCGAGCCAACGACCCCGATCGGGACAAATGGGAAGTGGTCAAGTCGAAGTTGGACACCCTCAGGAATAGCGACAAGATTGATGGTACGACCTGGCGATACCCACCCATCGGCCGCGACCTCAGGTACGAGCTTTACATCATGGAAGCTCAGTTCATGGATCCTGATGCAAACCCAAAAGACATCTCCCCAGACAAGTTGGACGACTTTTTCACGCGTTTTGACGGGCGGTTTGTGGACATCAAAGGTAACACCTTGAAGTTGACCACGAATGCGACCTCGGATCTGGACGAGCTAAGTTACAACGTGACTTGTGTCTTCCTTCCAACAGATGTGACGGACCCCCCAGGTTTGGCCGATAGCCGGAGCATCTTTATGGAGAAAATCTGGGAGATGTGGGCTACAAAGGGTGTCAACATGGATGTCAACTGGAGCCACGGGCCGCCGAGAGCCGGGGATGTGGAACTTGTGCAATCCAACCTTGAAGGGAAGGACGTATCGCTATTTTTGCCAGCCTCCACCGGCTCGGATCTTTCGCCGTTTGGCGGCATCATGTTTTCTTCCCGAGGCCATGGAGTGGGGGCGGCCAAGAGATTCAACGATTCCTTCTATCTCAGGCCCATGAGCCTGTTTCCAGGTCCTCCCTCGGGGTACACGGTGGCCCCGAAGTTCTCCAGGGGTTACGTCTCCATGTGGGTCAGGATGCCGTCGGGCTATCATTGCGACAACACCCGTCGGGCCCTGTGTCAGTTGACTCTGTGGGACAGATCTCAGGTTTGCGTCCCCCCCTCCTCATTCACTGGTGGGGGCGCCGATCAATTGGAGTCGGAGCTGAGGGGTGTAACCTCTTATTCCCCTATCTACAGGCCCAGTTCTTTTTCTCTTTACCTTGAAAGTGACACCTCTCCGGCCGGCACGGGCGAGGCTCTCTATTCCGTGGTGGCCAAGCACCAGCGGGATGTCGCGATGAAAAAATACATCCAATTCCAGGTCGATTCCATGGATGACCTGCCCCATGATCCCGACATGGGGATACCCCAGGAACCCCATAGCGAATCAATTTATCTCAGCCAGACGGCTGCAGGGCTTATCCTGGGCCCCAGCACCCAATATGGCTATCCCGATGATTTGCTTGTCCCCAATCCTGTGGGGTACACAACCCCGAACGACTACACAAAGCTGTGGGCCACTTATATGGGCTACCTGAATCGGTATTCCCATGGCCAAGCGGACCAGAATGCCAATGTATCCAAGGAACTCTTGGAAGGGCCCTATGCCAATCTTCCCGGATCCTGGAGAAGGGTGGTGTGCCGTTGGGATCTACGCATCGCTCCTCATCCCTCCAATCCTGAACGTCTGTCGGTGGTTTCCGAGCCTCACTTGTTGGGCGTGAACTCGGTTTCTTGGCTGTCTCCCGTTTCGCGATTGAGAACGGCATCATTGCTTCCGAAGTCAACCCATTCCGAGAAGGCCAGGCCCTACCATGGTGTGTGCGATGGGAATCCCGGCATGATCTGGACCTTTGGCGAGTTGGCCACCTGCCTTGATCCGATCATTGAACACCCTCCCGGTTTTGGCGACGGGGCCATGGGTCATGCGGGTGTGTGGGAAGCCTACAAGCCGATAGAACATGCCCATTTCAACTCCAGCTTTGGTGAGCTGCAGGCTTTGCGGAACCTCTATCCGGAGGTGCCCAACACTTATCCCCTCATTCAAAATGGCGAGACCTACCCCATGATGCGCTTGAATTCCTCGATCGACAACATCGTCATCCGCATGGGCGAAACGGCGGGACCCTCCATTCCCCCGAAACCCTCCCAACCTAATGTGGAGGCCTGGGTTGAATCCTATGCCGGGACCCAATCGCGGCGATACAACGTGGATGCCACGGCCCTGCCTCCCAAGGAGCCCAAGTGGACCCTGGATCCGCGGCTACCCAAGGGATCGCGCATCCTCTATGTCGGGGCCCGGATCTACGATTTGCCCTACAACATCGACGCCCATGATGCCGGCATCATGCCGCCGTGGCAGGTGCCTCGGGTGGACTTTGAAATCCTGGATCAGGGCACCCCTGTGGTCATCAATGATGACGACAAGGCTTGCGCCTCCTACAAGGGACACGTTCACTCGTCGCCGGCCCTGCGGCATCCACTCCAGCCTGCGCGCACCGGAGATACCACACGCCTGAGGCTTCTCTACAAGGCCGAGGACGCCAATGGTCACAGCTTGGATGCCGATGGTGACAACTGGAATTTCAGCGACATCCCGTGGATTGAAGAGGTTTCGTGGAGCTATATCCCGGGGCAACCTCGATTCACCCTGTTCCGCTGGGGAGAGTGAAATCTAGGTCTTTGTCTGGGCGAGGATCTCGGCAATGCGCAGGGTTTGCTCACTGGAGAGAAAGACACATTCCTCGGGATTGACGGTGAAGTGCACGGTGAGAGGACCGCCAAGAGATCCGGACTGAAGGTTTTTATTCTTGAAGGCCAAGGCAACATTGGCTTCACGGTAGACGGTGTCGAAATCGCTGGTGAATCCCCTGCGAGGATTGATGGGAACCAGTCCATGAGGTCCCCGACGGAAAAGGTTGTCGCTGATCTCCTGGACACCCATCGAACCATCGGCGTCGTTGAGGATCAGGGTGCAGAGTGCTTCTTCAAGGGTTTCCGTGGTCACGAAGGGAGCCTGCAGATAGGTCAGAACGGTCAATCCCCGACCTGCGGGATCGAAAGAGCCCGACAGGCGGAAGAGGGTGTCGGCAAGACTGGCGGATCGTGTGGTTTCCTCAGGGCGCCTTTCAAAGAAGAGAAGTCGGTCATCTTTGAACGCGTCCATCACCTGTTTCACATCGTGGGTGTCGCTGGCCACCACAATCTGCCCGATCAAGGGGCTTGCAAGGCACTTGAGGATGGCGATCTCAAGGAGTGATTTGCCGCCAAGTTTGCGGCTCCAGACGTCGGGACAAAAATCATAGCGCTTCCTGCAGGGGATCAGAGCTGTCACCGGCTGGTATTCCCTCAGCCTCTTCTTGGCATGGTCGTGCTGGATCTGGCGGCGGGCTGTGAGGATGCGGCGCGGGTTGTTGGTCAGGTTCTCCCCATGGCGCCGGTAGTAGAACAGGGGGAGATTGAGGTTTGCGGGGCGGTACTTCCCCAGCATCCGGGTCCACAAATCGTAGCCGTCTTGGGCACCCAAATCCTCGCGATAACCGCCGAGATCGCGGAGCACTTGGGTGCGGATCAGGGTGCAGGCCCCGTTGGCCGGCATGTCGAGTAGATGGTTGTCGACGAAGATCCGTTCGCGCCGCTCGTGGGCAAACACGGTACCTTGGTCGTCGATATAGTGGAAGTCGGGGAACACCAAGGCGCAATCTGGATGGGTGTCGAGATGGTGGGAAAGGACGAGCAGGATATTTTCGTCAAACAGGTCGTCCCCATCCAGGCGGATGAGATACTCGCCCTTGGCCCGCATCAGGGCGAAATTGCAGACGGCGGGAAGGCCGATCCCGTTGGTGTGGAAAAGGCGGACGCGCTCATCACCTTCATAGAGTTTCATCACGTCCCGGGTGTTATCGGTGCTGGCGTCGTCGATCACCAGGAGTTCCCATCCACCACAGCTCTGACGGAGAACGCTCTCGATAGCTCCCTCTAAAAAGCGCCCATAGTTGTGGCTGGCGATGTAAACGGTGATTTTGGGATCGCTCACAATGAAAACTCCTCCAGCCACAACTCTAGCATGACGAAGCTTAGCAGAGAGTGACCGTGGAGGGTCAGGGGGTCGGCCAGCAGGGCCCTGGCGTGGGAGTGGGCCTGGGGATGGATGAGCTCCAGCGTGTGGAGCCTTGATCCGAGGCTGAAGGCCCTGTCGATCAGGTCACACCATGGCCCCCTTAGCCAGTGGTCGATGGGCACGTTGAATCCGTGCTTGGAGCGGTTCACCACTCCAGGAGGCAGGTCATTGGCGAAGGCCCGCCGGAGGACACTCTTGAGCTCTCCGTTCCTGATCAGCTGGGAGAAGGGGATCTGTCTTGCCAGATGCTGGACGCGGGGAGCCGCAAAGGGCACCCGGCCCTCGACGCCCATCGCCATAGTCATGCGGTCGGCTTTCACCAGCATTTCAAACGGAAAGTAAAAATCCCTGTCGTGATTCAAGAAGTCCATGGGCAACCAGGTTGTGTCCGCCTTGAAGTCCTCCATCAGGCGTGTGGAGATGGAGGCTTGTCTCGACACCATCGGACTGTAGAGGGAGGATTTGACCCCTAAGGTGGCGTAGTAGTGCCACGCCCTTTGCTGACGCGGCCCTGGGAGAGCCCTCACCCGGCGAGCGCGTTCAGATTCCGGCATGCCGATGTCTTGCCAGCTTGCGCCCGAAGCGCCCACAAGGCTTTCGGAATCTCCTTCAAGATGCGCGTACCAACTGTAACCCCCGAAGGCCTCGTCGGCACCGTCTCCCGTCAGCAGGACCTTCACGCCATGGGCACGGGCCTGTTCAGAAACAGCCAGGACCCCGAGCCCTGAACTCACAGCATTCGGCTGGCCCATTCTCCTGACGAAATCAGGAAGAAGCCGGCGAAAGTCACCCGCCTCCACCTTCACTGTGGTATGTCGGGTTCCGAGAGCCTTGGCGGTAGCCTCGGCCTCTGGGGCTTCGTTTGCCTTGCCGTGGTGAGGGTCGCTGACATCTTCGAACGCGATGGTGAAGGTGTGCAAATCCGGACGTACCTTGGAAGCCAGGGTGCAGATGATGGAGGAGTCGAGTCCGGAGCTGAGGAAGGCCCCCACAGGGACGTCCGAGAGGAGACGCGATCTCACGGCACTTTCGACTTCGGCTCTGACGAGGGATTCCCAGGCTGCATCGTCCCCCGCCTTGGGGACATCCTGGGGCAAGCTCGAAAGTTGGAAGGAGAACGTCCGCTTGCGCTTGCCGGGCCCCAACACCAGGCCCTGTCCCCGGGGCAGTGTTTTCACGGCTTGGAGGATGGTGGCGGGCTCGGGGACCCAAAGGAAGGTGGGCAGGTCCCAGAGGGCCTGGATGTTCAGGTCGCGGGGAAGGGCGGGGTGCCTGAGCAGGGCCGGGATCTCGCTGGCAAAAGCCAGACCCCCGCCAGGAAGTTCGGCGATGTAGAGAGGCTTCTCCCCAGGGATGTCTCGGGCCAGCAGCAAGGTCCTTTCTCTTGAATTCCACAGGGCCAAAGCGAACATCCCGTCGAGATCCCTTAGGAACTCGGTTCCCTTCTCTTCGTACAAATGGACGATCACTTCGCCATCGGTTCTTGTCTTGAAGCGATGCCTGCGAGCCTCCAGTTCTTTTCTGAGCTCCGGGGAGTTGTAGATCTCCCCGTTGATCACGAGGGATATCGAGCCATCCTCATTGGTCAGTGGCTGCTTCCCGCCATCCACGTCATTGATGGCCAGGCGGCGCATCCCCATGAAAAGGGGCCCCTCCCTGAAAAACCCCTCTCCATCCGGGCCCCTGTGGGCGAGTGCAGCCACCATGGCCGGCACGGGCTCTAAGTCCCTGGGGTTGTCGCTGAGCACACCGGCAATGCCGCACATGGCACCATCCTATAATGTTCCAATGCGTCTCGACATCATCACGATCTTTCCCGAGATGGTCGAGCCCTGGGCAAAGGCCTCTTTGATCGGCTCGGCGGTGCAGAGGGGACTCGTTGAGATCCACCTCCACGACCTCAAGCGTTTCTCCGGCCGGAAGGACGGAAGGGTCGATGATCGCCCCTTCGGGGGCGGGCCCGGCATGGTGTTCAGGCCGGATCCGGTGATGGACGCCTTGGAGTCGATCCCCGGTTGGCAGGAGGCCCTCCGACTGCATCCCAGTCCGGCGGGGCAACCTTGGGTGCAGGCCTCGGCCCTGAAGGCCTCAGGGACCCAGCACATCATCATGCTGTGCTCCCGCTACGAGGGGGTCGACGAGAGGGCCCTGCAACTGGGGGGCTTCGTGGAGGCCGGCGTTGGGGATTTCGTGTGCATGGGTGGCGAGGCCCCGGCCATGATGATGGCCGAGAGCGTGGTGCGCCTGCTTCCGGGCGTCCTTGGCGATGAGCAAAGTGCTCTCCAGGACAGTTTTTCGGGTTCTGGTCCCGCCACCTTGGACTGCCCCCATTACACGAGACCTGCCGAATACCGGGGACTCAAGGTGCCAGATGTGTTGGTGGGTGGGGACCATGCCAAGGTGGATGCCTGGCGCAAGGCAGAAGGGTTGAGGCTGACCCGCGAACGCCGTCCAGATTTAGGGAGGTGCTGATGGAACTGGAGACGCTGCTGAAGAAAGCCGCCAACCGCAAGGCGAGCGACATCCTGATCTCGGCAGGTTCACCTCCCTGCATCCGCATTGACGGGGTCCTGCGCTACATTGTCACCGATGCCCTAACTCCCGCCGAAACCAAGGACATGGTGTACGGGATGCTCGAAGACACGCAGAGGGCCCGATTCGAGCGCGAGCGAGAGCTGGACTTCTCCATCACCTACCAGGGCAACCGCTTTCGTGGCAACGCCTACTGGAAGCTGGGAACGGTCGCGGCAGCCCTGAGACTTATTCCCACCGAGATTCCCGAACCCCAGGCCCTGGGTCTGCCTCCCAAATTACTGGAGTTGATCGAGAAGCCGCATGGACTGATTCTCATCACTGGGGCCACAGGCCAGGGCAAAAGCACCTCCATGGCCTCCTTGATCGCCTACGTGAATCGCACGCACCGCCGCCATATCATCACCATCGAGGATCCGGTGGAATTCCTTCACCGTAACGAAAAATCCGTAGTGGATCAACGCGAGGTGGGACCCGATACGCTGGGGTTTTCGGAGGCTCTCAAGCATGTCCTCCGTCAGAATCCCGATGTGATCCAAGTGGGTGAGATGCGCGACCTGGAGACCATCCGGAGCGCGCTGACAGCCGCCGAGACGGGGCACCTGGTGATCTCCACGCTCCACACCAATGATGCGGTGCAGGCCATCGACCGGATCATCGACGTGTTTCCCCGGGACCAGCAGGGGCAGATCCGTGCCCAGCTGAGCATGGTCTTGCTGGCCGTTTTTTCACAAAGGTTGGTCAAGGGTGTCACAGGCAGCCAGATCTTGGCCTATGAACTCTTGGTGGGGATTCCTTCCGTGGGTCATCTGATTCGAGATGAGAAGAGTCACCAGCTTCCAAGTCTGATGCAACTCAACCAAAGGGAGGGCATGGTGACCTTGGATCACTGCCTGAAGGAGCTCGTCAAGAAAGGGGCGGTCAGCGAAACGGAGGCCGCGCGCTTCATGTCGGGAAATTCAGGCGAAGGCGAGGAAGAAGACTGAAGGCCTCAGGCCTTGGCGGGCTTCTCGATTTTCAGCTTCTTGAGTACCACTTGGACATTCTCGCTGGCCAGCGCGCCAAGGCTCAGCCAGTGGCGGATACGCTCGGCATTGAAGCGGTACTTTTCCTCGAGGGTTTTGCCGTGCAGGTCGATGTTGCCAAGGATCTCCAGAGGTTTGCCATCGCGCTTGGTGCGAGAGTCAAAGGCGCCGAGCCTCATGTAGGGCTGGTTTCTTCTACCGGTGCGGGAAAAGCGGATGCGAACGGCCATGGGATCCTTTCATCAATCTTTTACAGGGGCGGAAAGTCTAGGTCAAAATCCGCTCCCCGTCAAGAACCCTATTTTCCCTTTAGAAGCTCGATATATTCGGGCATGGAGCGGATGGAGTCCAAGTCGGGATCGGATTTCAGGTGCTCGTAATTGTTGTAGCCCACGCTGATGGCCCTGCGAAGGGCCTCCACGGCCTTGGCCTTCTCGCCGGCCAGGGCAAAGCAGCAGGCCGCGTTGTAAAGGGCATTGGCCCTGATGCTCAACAGCTGGCTTGAAGCCGCATACATTGCAGCGGCTTCAATATATTTCTTTTCACCGTAGAGTTTGTCGGCGGCCTCAAACATATCCATCAATTGCCGATCGGTGGGTATGACGGGGGCATTCTCAGGCGCAGGCTCAGGACGAGGAGTCTCGGGAACAAGCTTCTTGGGAGCCGGCCCCTGGAATTCGGCGATGAGCTTCTGGAAGTCCTCATCCGTGCGGATGGGATCAAAATCCACATCCTTGGCAATGTGGTTGAAATCATCGAAGCCAAATTGCAACGAGAGCCTGAGATACTTGAGGGCATTGGCCTTGTCACCGATCAGGGAGTAGCAGCAAGCCGCGTTGTACAGGCTGTTGTTCCTGAAAGTGTCGTCCGGAATGCGGGTTGAGCTGATGTAGAGCTCCGCCGATTGGAGGTAGAGTTTGCGGGCCTCCTTGGCGTCCGTCGAGTCCTTGGCTTCCTGGTAGACCTCATTGGCCCTTTGGGCCAAGTCCACATACGACTGACCTTCCTCGGGGCTCACGGGATTGTTGTCTTCCCAGGGGTTGGTCGCGGGGAGGGTCTCAACCGGGATAGGCTCAGGGGTTTCCACCTTCGTGGTGGCCACCTTTGAGGGGGGTGTTGTCGTCGCAGGAGTCTGCTGAGCGGGGACGCCTTGGATGTCCGGGTCAAATTGGCTGCTGCGCGGGAGGCCGCACTCACGATAGATCTCTTTCACGTTGGCGGGACTGTTGACCTTCGTGGTGGGAGAGGATGAGGAGGAGGAACAGGCTGTGATCAAGGCGGGGATCAGGATCAGGGCGTTCAGGGGGCGCATGAGGGGCTCCTTCATTCTTTGGCCGTTGGGCCAAGTGTAGTGAGGACAAAAGAAGGCTTCAAGCCTTGGCCTTGGTCCGGGTGATTTTCTTGTGGAAAAGCTCCATCGTGAGGTAAAACACGCTGTGGGCTGCCGGGGAGCCCTCACGAATTCTCCTTCGGGCGGCCAGGATGTTCCCGTGCCAGGAATGCAGGGTTTCCGGCGTGATCTTAAGGGCCGTGGCGGCTAGGGTCTTGGCTTCCTTTTCCCGGACCTCGGGCAAGGCCTTCATGATGTGGGGCAGGGGGCTGCCTTCACCCCCATGGCGCTGGACGATACGTTGGATTCTCAGGAGTTTCCTGGTGGTCTCCTGCATCTGGGATAGGAGAACGTTGGCACTTTCTTCGGGCTTGGAAAGGGTGTCCCCATCGCCAAAACTCAGGCCGAAGGCATCGGCAGCATGGAGATGGGTAAGGAAATCCTTCATCCTTAGCTTCTGGAAGGCCTCCATCAAGGGGGCGAATTCAGCGCTGGCCCTGTCGGCTGTGACAGCATCAAGGGCTTCCATGGTCACCAGGGTGGATTCCCCAAGATACAGGGAGAGTTTTTCAAGTTCGCCGGCGAGCCTTCCCGGGTCGTTGCCTGTGCGCAGCGAAAGCTCCCAAAGTTCGCGGGGTCCGATCTTGAGTCTCCAGAGGCCCTTGGCCCTTTCCCTGATCCAGTCGCACAACTCGTTGTCCCAGGGATCGGCCCTGTCCTTCCAGGGGGGGGGTGATGTCCAAAGCCGTCGGCAGTCGAGGGCGGCGCCGGCGGGTTCCAGGACCTTCTTCACCAAGGCCAAGTTCAGAGTGTTGCGTTTTTGGAAATGCCAATCAGTGACTTCCAGGACCAGGAGCACGCCCGGAGGTGGAGACGTCCACCACGCCTCAAGCCTTTCCTTGAGTCCCGAACATTGGGCGTGGGACAATCTCAGGTGCACAGCCTGACGCGTGGCAAAGAGACCGGGGGAGGCACATTCCTCCAGGATGTCGAGGGCGTCATCCTTGGGGCCGATGTCACGCGAAACCCAGGGTGTGTCGTCTCCGGTGCACCACAGGTTCCTGATGCAATCCACCGCATCCCTGGCCAAAAACTCCTCATCGCCTGCCAGCAGGTAAAGAGGAAGGAGATCCTTCGATTTTTTCAATTTCCAGAGCGTGGGGCGGGGCATGGGGGCATTGTAGAGGGCCAGGCACCGATGGGGTATCCTGTTGCCATGAGCCGGACAGCCAAGATGGGAATCGCCCTCGGCCTCATGGTGGGGGCCTTGGGGGCCTCCGACGAAGCGCCCTGGTCCGTGGACGACAGGCACCCCGTGTTTGAGGAGTGCTCCATCAACCCCCAAAGGGAGCCCTCAGCCTGGCTGGAGTTTTACCAGACTTGGATTTCGAGTTTTGATGGCAGCCGATGCATCCTTCACCCCACCTGTTCGCGATATGCCGCGGAGTGTTTTCATCAACACGGGTGGCTTTGGGGGTTTGTACTGACGAGTGAAAGGCTGATGCATGAGGCCGAGCGGCCGGAGTCTTGGAGGTTGATGCGCCTGGGGGATGTCTGGCGCTATCGCGATCCCGTGCCCACACCATGAAACCCTGGCTTCCGATGGTCTTGCTTTTAGGTATGTCCGGGTTGCAGGGGACAGTTGAGGAACCTTCGGGTGACACGAGGGACCTGCCTGCCATCCAGGTCCAGGCGGATGGAGGGCTGGCCTTTGCCCAGGCGCTGGAAAAGGAAGGCGATCTGTACCGTTCCATCACCGAATACAAAAGGGTTGTCCATCTTCGTGAGGATGGCGGTTCCGTGCGCAAGGCCTGGCTCGGCGTGTGCCGCTGTTATGCGAGGGGGCGCAAATGGCCAGCCTTGGAGGCCGCCACACAACAGGCGATGGCTGAGCCAGAATGGGATAAGTCGGCCGACCGACAGTTGAAGCTGATGAGGGCGCTGGCCCTGTGGAACCTGCAGAGGTTCACCGAAGCCCGCGATGTGCTGAAGGATATGGAGCCCGAGGCCCTTGGGAACGATGGCCGTCTCCTGATGGCCTGGGTCAGCCTGGCCTGTGGGGATACGGAAGCGGCCCGGGAGCAGTTTTGCCAGACGGAATATCCCCCGGTGGATCCCTTTGAGTTGGAGGCTCTACATGCGGAGGGTCAAAAGCCCTGGTTGGCGGGAACTCTGAGCGCCATCCTGCCGGGGGCCGGCCAACTCTATGCCGGCAAGCCGCAGGCGGCAGCCGGCGCCTTTGTGGTGAATGCCATCTTGATTGGAGCCACCATTGAAAGTTTTGACGAGGACCATGAAATCTTGGGCGCTGGGTTGGGAATTTTGGCTCTAGGATTTTATGTCGGCAATATTTACGGGGCTGTTAACTATGTGTCACAAGAGAATGAAATGATTAAAAAACAACCAGATGCCTGGATTGCGAAAAAAAATGGCATGCATGAATCGTTCAGAGAGACTTTGGATCTTAATTTTATCTATAAATTTTGAATCTTGACCAATTCAAGTTGACAGTATAATTGAAGAACGATGAAGATTTACGAAGATAACGGAGATTTACCGACATTTAACGATGGGTTCTCTGTAAAGAACTGGGAGCACCCCGAGTTTTATGACACGATCTTTCCCCACGATAGCACCCCTCATCTGGTCTTTTCCAAAGAAGCCGTCCCGTTACATCCGGCTGGGGATACCTATATACAGGATATCACACTGACCGAAGGTGGGTTGTGGCAGGTCCTCGATGATGAAGAGGTCTTCGCCTATTTTGAGCTCCTACGCAGGATTTCAGGATCCAGGGGGGCCATTCGCACTCTGGAAGTCAGCGTTTCTGACCTCAATCGCTTGGCAAAAATGACTGAAAAGAACTACCAGTTTCCTGAACTGGTGGCGAAAGCAGGTCGGGACGTTCGCCTGGACAAGCTTCCGGCCTCCCAAGTGATGGC